>JBCDJC010000316.1:0-5081 GCA_038748225.1 Cyanobacteria bacterium P01_H01_bin.26
CAGCTCCGGACAGGTGGGCAGACCCACATCGTAGCGAAAGGCTCCCCGCTCAGAATACACATTGGACAGGGCCGTCCAGGCCGCACAGGTAGCGGCCGAGGTGGGAACGGTGACAATCGGTAGCTGGGCCTGGTGGGCCAATAGCTTGGCCGCATCCAGGGCTTTGCCCCCACCCACCCCCACAATTACATCGGCCCTGTGCCTCTGGAGCGCTTGGTGTAGCTGAGTCAGGGCCGATTCACAACAGTCAGTCCGATAGGAGACCTTAGCAACACTCAGACTATCTAGCATCGGCTCCAAAAAAGGAGCCGCCGTCCCCAGGGTGCGATCCCCACCCACCAACAGCGGTCGTTGGCCTAACCTGGCCATTAACGCACCGCCCTGGGACAAAATTCCTGAGCCGCGCACCACCTGAGATGGCGCCACCATCAGCGTAGATAACGTAGACATAGTTAATTTCTAAGCGATCAAAAGTAGCGTAGTGATTCGTTAACTATCCTGGATGGCCGCTCGGGCCCTGGCCAGCTGAGAAGGGTCCAAGGTAATCCGATAACCCGACTCGGAGGTGGAATCGGGCTGGACCTGGCCTAGATACAACAAATCTGAAATGCCGGGCTCGCGATGAATAATCGCCCGTGCCCGGATTGTTGGGGACTGAGCCCCCCCGCTGAGCTGACTGGGGTTAAACGAATTGATAGCCGCCTGCCGCAGGGTCGCCTCCAGGGCCGCATCGCTGATATCAGCCGGTACAGCAATCACCAGTTGGGATGCCCCTGAGTCAAAAACGGTGGTGTAAGGCACCGATCCCTCAACCGTGGTGGAAACAAACGGCTCAAAACTTAGGCCAAACAGACCTATCGTGAGCACAGCGCAGAATCCGGTGATCCCAACGAGGCGAAACCGAATTCCCCATTGGGTTAAAAACGCAAGCGCCGCCACAGCCCCAAGCACCAGGGTAGTGATACCCATCCACTTGGTAGCGTCTAGAAAAGTTTCAGGAGATGGCATGGCTAGGGCGTTTGATATGTCATTAGCTAATCGTATCAGTGGACACCTTTGAATGGTTGGAAACCTTTTGGATCAAGCCCTGTTTTGCCGGGTCACAGGACCAGTTACACACGTCCAGGGATGGGGCTCACTAGGAAGGACGCGTCAGGGAAACCCTTGGGACCATGGTAAATCGACACCAAACAGTGGGTCTGGCAATGGGTCTGGCAATGGGTCTTGGTCTAAGTGCCCTGGCGCTGGGGGGGACAGGTTTGGGGTGGAGGGACAGGCCGCCCAGACTACCCCAAGATCCCCATATTCAGGTTTTCTTTAACCAGCGGCAGACCTCTGGTTACCGCGATCCCTATCGCCGCATTCAACGACCCGGTGACAACTTAGAGCAGGTGATTATCGATGCGATCGCCCAGGCAACCACATCGGTAGATATCGCCGTGCAGGAGTTAAACCTGCCTCTGGTGGCCCAGGCTCTGATCCACAGGGCTGAGGCTGGGGTCACGGTAAGAATAATTTTAGAAAATCAGTACAACCAGGTGTGGAGCAATCTAGACCACCAGTGGATTCGTCAGCAGGACGACTACAGTCGGCGCAAATATGAAAATCAGCTGGCCTTTGGTGATATCGATCAAGATGGCCGGATTTCAGCTGATGAGGCCAGCCAGCGCGACGCCGTCCTGATGCTGCGCCAGGCCGGTATTCCCATTGTGGACGACACCGATGACGGCACCAAGGGTAGTGGTCTTATGCACCACAAGTTTGTAGTCGTTGACAAAGCCCATATCGTGACCGGCTCCGCCAACTTTACCCTCTCCGGTCTCCACGGCGACTGGCTCATCCCCGAGAGCAGGGGCAACGCCAATGCCCTACTCACCATCCACAGTCCAGCGCTGGCCACTGCCTATACCGATGAGTTTAATCTGATGTGGGGCGACGGTCCTAACGGTGAGCCCGACAGTCGCTTTGGGTCTCCTAAACCGGCCCGGCCACCGCAAACCCTAAGCCTGCCCGGCAGCCAGGTGACCATCCAGTTTTCACCCCACCGGGCCGATACCCCCCGCGAGCAAACAACCAACGGCATCATTGCCCATACCCTGAGCCGCGCTCAACAGTCCGCTGACCTTGCCCTGTTTGTCTTTACCGATCAGGGTATTGCCAACGCCCTCGCCGCCAACACCGGGCTCAAAGTGCGCACCCTAATCGACCGGAGCTTTATTTATCGCAGCCACAGCGAAGCTTTGGATATGCTAGGGCTGGCCCTAAGCGATCATCGCTGTCAGTACGAACAAGACAATCACATATGGAGCCCCTCTATTGCCACGGTTGGCTATCCAGAGCTAGCCGACGGCGACAAGCTGCACCACAAATTTGCCCTCCTGGATGATCGTACGGTAATTATCGGCTCCCACAACTGGAGTAAAGCCGCCAATCACACAAATGATGAAAATCTGTTAATCGTCGAAAATGCCACCGTTGCCCAACACTTTAAACAAGAGTTTGAGCGGCTCTATAAACAGGCTAACCTGGGCCATACTGACTATCTTGCCCAGCAGATAAAAAAGGAACAGGAGAAGTGTGGGGGTTAGGGATGTGCGCAGGAATAGGATATCGGTCTCGGTTGGGGAAGGGGGAAAGGGGAAGGGGGAAAGGGGAAGGGGGGTACTTTATTTAGCTGAGACTCCTTCAGGTGAGTTTCTTCAGTTTGGTGGCAATTCGTTTATAAAACAGATAGAGGCGGCGCTGGCGGGTCAGGCTGGGAATATCTGACCCATACTGTTGTCGATAGTCAAAAAAATGATTGAGTTCAGTCAAAATAGTTTCTAGTCTGGGCACCAGCTGCTCAGAACGATAGGGGTCGAAAAAGCTGTCGGGCAGATCGTTGGGTTGCCAGTTTTCTAGCACAGTAGCGATTCGCTGCACGTCGTAGCCTGTCCCATAGCCTGCAATCTTATGACAGTTGACTCCGGGGTCAAGGTAGTCCGCCAGGGCATGGTTGACGCTGGAGAATACCTGGCAGCCACAGGCTAGGGCTTCCATGGGGGGGAGTCCAAACCCTTCCGTGAGCCGATACTGCACCCAGTATTCGGCTGAGTCATAGAGATAGATCTTGGCCCGGTTAAATAGGCCCATGAGATCGTCTACAAACCCATCCACGACTACCACGTTAAATCTCTCTTTTAAGGCGGGTACAAGCTGATTGTTGACATAGTCAGAGGACTTTCTTGACTGTACCAAAACATCAATATCGCGGGGGCTCTGTCGATTGCAGACATCGTCGGGCAGCTGGTTTGGCAGCCAGTAGAGCAGAGAATTTAACGCCTGGGTTCCCCAGTAACCCAGGGTGTTGCGACTGACAGCAAGAATGGGTACCTGGGGCGCTATCGAAAAGCCATAGCCTGAACTGTGGGCATGGTAGACAACATTGCAGCGGGAGAGTTTTTTAAGCTGTTTAGGAACATCAAATCCCCAACTGACAATCCAGATGTAGCGGTTGAGATTGTCCCTTTGCAAGACATCATCAATAAATAGATGATTCTCTTCCCGCTGACGATAGGTGACTACCTCAGCCCCACAGATTTGCTGAGCCAACTTTAGGGTATTGAGTTCAGCAAAAAGGCCGCCGCAGTAAAACGATCGCGTGGTGCCTGGCAGGAGAAAAAACAGCTTTCTCATCGAAGGAGGAAATGGGCTAGCAGCGCCCAGTATTCTACAGGATTGAGGCTCAATGGTTATCGCATACTAACCTCTATTAATTTTCTGAATAGCTCCCATCTATCCCATGCTTTGTTGATCTTAAATTTCGTACCTAGATTAGGTGGTATGCAACTGCTCACTCCAATAGGAGGTTATTATGACCAGCTATCCCTCCAACTTAAAAGAACTCGACGTACAGCGCCGTCAGCTTGAGCGGCTATGGCAACCCACCCCATCAGAAAAAGTCAGACAAGCCACCAGCAACTGGCTGCGTACAGCGGGCCAATGGTTAGTGTCTGCCCTAGCTGAAGGGAACCAACTCCGCATCTGGACACAGGAAACCAAACAGGGAAACGTTTGGTGTGTCTACGATCCAACGGATAATGTGCGCCACCAGTTTGACTCTGAAGCAGCGGTACGTACCTGGCTCGAGCAGCGGTACAACCGCTAGGGCATCTGTCACCTTGCCGAGGTGTTTTCTCGAAAGACTATACCGGTTGAAGGTTCCCCTAGCCTCCAAGGATTGGGGAGTACAAGACTCAAAGTTCCCCAGAGTTGGGGGTTTTGGGGGCCTGAATAACTGGTAGCGTCTTTGCCAGAAACGTCCTTATGGTAGGTCGTATCCCCAAAGCGTTGAGTTATAACGCCCATAGACCAGCAAACGTCCTATACACATTAGGACGTTTGCCATAGGCCAATATCTATCCGTAGGTCTTTGGGTGACTACGGTATAGTAGGTGAGACATTCACAAAAAGTGCCATGTTCGGTTTAGGTTGGCCAGAGGTGGGCATTATCGCCATTGTCGCCGTTTTGATTTTTGGACCTAAGAAAATTCCTGAATTGGGCAGCGCCCTTGGCAAAACCCTGCGGGGATTTAAAGACGAGATGGACGCTGAAGCGGCCGATTTTGAAGATGCTGACTATGTCGAAGATACGGAACAAACCTAGGCCACTAACGTCTGTAAGTATGGTAGGTACATGGTTGGAGCTACCTACTACTAGCAAGCGTCTAGTGAGCATATAGTAGGCATTACAGAGGGAGGTGGCGCTTGCCAGCCTCCCTATTTTTTTGCGATCTCCCATGGGCAACCGGGCCGCACACTAAATGCCGAGGCGCTGGTAAACCTTGTCTAGGTTTCTGAGCTGGTAGTCGGGGTTAAACGCTGCTTTGAGTTCGTCCGCCGAGAGGGTTGCTTTGACCTGAGGATCCTCGCCAAGGGCGCCATAGAAATCTCCGCCTTCTACATTCCAGGCAGCGTGGGCACAGCGCTGTACGATGCGGTAGGCATCTTCGCGGGAAATGCCTTTTTCCACCAGGGATAGCAGCACCCGCTGGCTAAATACGACACCGCCGTACATGTTCATGTTGCGCTGCATGTTCTCA
>JBCDJC010000317.1:0-5025 GCA_038748225.1 Cyanobacteria bacterium P01_H01_bin.26
AGTTCTGAATAAGCTCATAGCCCTTGGTTTTAATCAGCAGATCGCTGTCCTACGTCTCATCGTTGGCAAGATGGGTATTAACCCACTAACGGCCTAGCAAGCTGTTTTAGCAACCTTTTAGTTCTATCTAAGAAAGTCAGTGCTCATTAGCAATGCAGGATCATGCAAATTCATTGGCAAAAGCTACTGTTGAAAATGTTTTTCTGGTTAAGTGCAGAAATAGCATTGACTTGCTTAGGCTCAGACGATTTAGCTGACTACAGCGAGTTTCTTCTCCAAGATCGCAATAATTTCTCATCACCCATAGTATCTGTTGAGTTTGTCACTTCAATTTGATGGCTCACGTCCCGCCAAACACTCCAGCTTAACAATGCAGTCTTCTCTCACAACAGGTCGAGTTTCCCTTCAGCTCCTTAAGCTATCACTTCCCATGGTTTGGGGTATCTTGGCAGTATTGGCGTTTAGTCTAGCTGACACGTACTTTATTGCTCAGTTGGGCACGAATGAGCTAGCAGCTATCAGTTTTACATTTCCGGTAGTGTCCATCTTGGCAAGCGTAGCCATGGGCTTAGGTACAGGCGCAGCCTCTGTTATTGCTAGAGAAATCGGTAAAGGGAACCGTCGGAATGTGCAGCGCCTGACTACAGATAGTCTGCTGCTATCTTTCCTGATTGTTGGGATTCTTGCCGTTCTTGGCCTGATGACCATCAGACCGTTATTTACGGCTTTGGGAGCTAGACCTGACCTACTTCCAATGATTCGTGACTATATGGGCATTTGGTATTTAGGAATGGCCTTCCTGGTTGTTCCTTTAGTTGGGAACAGTGCCATTCGCGCTTCTGGTAACACAGTTGTTCCTAGTCTAATTATGACCTTTGCCGCACTTGTTAACATTGTGGCCGATCCACTACTTATCTTTGGTTGGGGTCCATTACCAGCCCTGGGTATTAAAGGGGCTGCCTTAGCAACAGTATGTTCACGTGCAGGTACCCTGATTGCATCGCTTGCCTTTCTCCACTTCCGAGAGCGCTTACTGACATTTACCGTGCCAAGTTTGGCAACACTGGTCAAAAATTGGCATCGCCTACTATTTATTGGTATACCTGCAGCTGCAACAAACTTAATTTCACCACTGTCTGTTGGACTGATCACGGGTTTGATGGCTCGTTATGGTGCTGAGGCCGTTGCTGGTTTTGGACTAGCCTCAAGAATAGAAGCTATAGCTCTAATAGTCCCTATAGCGATTTCAGCTAGCATCGGTCCCTTTATTGGGCAAAACTGGGGGGCTCAAAAATATAGCAGGATAAAACAGGCGCTGAGGTTGAGCGTCAGTTTTTGCCTGGGCTGGGGAGCTATTGTCGGTATCCTACTGGGAGTATCATCATTTCAGATTATTACCTGGTTTGATAGCAATCCTGGCGTTATTTCCAGCGCAAGTATTTATCTAACACTGGTGCCCATTAGCTATGGTGCTCTGAGTATTGTTTTGACTGCTGGTTCAGCATCTAACGCTTTGGGAAAACCGCTTCCTGCCATGGTGATGTCGTTATGCCGACTGCTACTGCTTTATGTTCCCTTAGCCTATTTAGGTAGCCAATTATTTGGAATTGTTGGTATTTTCGGTGCTGCTTGCGTATCTAATAGCATAGTTGGTCTAGGAGCTTGGCTGTGGCAATCTCGCCGAATAAATGCTCTCACTGGCACAACAGAATCTGAAAAATTTTTAGCTTTACCAGAGGCTGCTACTCAGTAACAAATTGTTCAAGCCAACAATACAAAAGAACTACCAAGCAAAATTTGCTCTCGCCTTTTCGATCAAAGACATTTAAATGTCAGAATCGATAAAACGAGAGCAAATTTTTATTCGGCGTTGCTGATACTCCGGATGATTTCGTCTCCACGGATGCTCACCAATACCCATAGACCGGATCCATTCCCAGCACTATACGCCTTGAAAAGATAGTATGACGCCTAAATAATGTAAATTTCCGCTAGTGCTTGAGAGCCTTAGAAGGCTTGATATGCCAATCTTTTTAATTACTTAGAAAGTGTGATTCGGAAAACCGACCACATGAATTACGGCTCACTCACCTTATACAACCCTGAAAATTATTTACATTTATCTACATAGCCCAGTGAGCTTTTAGGCGGCTATGTCAACACAATTTCGTTTCTGCTATGGAACACCTAATACCTGCTGCAACTGGCACTTTTTTGGCACTATTCCCTATCACTGATCCAATAGGTGCAGTTCCCATTTTTCATAGCCTGACAGTTGACATTGCACCCCACCGTCGCGGCCGTCTGGCTCGTCGAGTCTCTATCAACGTTATTGTTGTTCTGGCAATTGCGCTAGTGCTGGGACGCTTTGTGTTGGACTTCTTTGGCATTTCTCTAGGAGTATTACAAATAGCAGGAGGTTTGTTATTAGCCCGAACAGCTTGGATGATGATCTCCGCATCTGAAACATCCAAACAGTCACAAAGAGTATCTGAGAGTCTGCAGGATGACATCACGCTAATTCCTTTAGCAATTCCCTTAATCAGCGGGCCAGGAGCAATTGGCATGGTGATTGGGCTCGCAGCTAAGAGCACACACCCGGCCGGGTATGCAGGTGCACTGCTGGGAATTTTAGGACTAGGTTTGCTTTTGTACCTTTTCCTAACATTAGGAGGCCCTCTAGTTAAGTTACTCGGTCAAAGGGGATTGAGGGCATTTACCCAGGTTCTCGGCTTTCTCATCCTAGCTATTTCCATTCAGTTAATGTCAGAAGGTATCTTTTTTTTGATTAATGATTTTTCTGGAAATATAGTTTAATCAGGTGTACAGTCTTCCCCCTAGGCGACTAATTGGCTTAAAAAATCGCCAACTTTACCAAACATCGAGAATGGTCAGAGATTGATCAGCGCTGTCGCCCGTCTCTGAAATCTGCCAATGATTGATTTCTAGGAAGTCAGCCAGACTAGCATCAAAATCAAAGTCGTTTGCAAGTACTTCTATCAAGCCATTGATCCCGAAGGGAATACTCTCGACTTTATGCTCGGTGCTAAATGAGATGTCAAAACTGCCAAACGCTTTCTCAGGGCGGTACTTGGTGTCCCCAATAGGTTGACCCTAGAGTAATCACCGTTGATAAGGGCGCATCTAAAGGTTCGGGGAACCGTTAAAGCGGATTTGCAAAACATGGCTCGAAAAATTAGTACAAAAATCGCACTATATGGCTTTAACAATGCGTGCTAGCGCTTCCTGAGAAAGGCCAGCCTGTTCCCGCAGCTGCTTGAAATTAACCTGACCAGATTGAGATGACGACATATAGAAATCATTTCAATTACTCCTAAATCTACCTTGTCCGTCTTACAGCTGATCAATAACTCTGTTATTAATTAATGAGAAATCTATGACATCTGTGAATGCATTAATATTCAATCCCCATTTGGGCTGGAATACCTGCACTGATGGGATGCTTGATACGGGTCATTTCTGTTACTAGATCAGCGATATCAATTAATTCCTGGGGAGCATAGCGTCCAGTACTGGCCACATGGCAATTAATGGGGCGGGACTGAATACCGGTAAGCACAGAAGCTAGATCTAGACGAGCCTTTTTAAGGGCAATGTGCAATTCATCTAGAACAACTAGAGAAATGTCGGGATCTGCAATCAGCTTGGTGGCCGTTTGCCAGGCTTGTTCTGCCAACTGTTGGTCTTGATCTGGGTTCTGAGTTTCCCAAGTAAAACCTCCACCAAGGGTAGCAACACTCACTGGAAATCCTCGTTCCTTGAGTTTTTCTAACATGATGCGATCGCCATCGGGAAACGCACTGTCATTTTTAATAAACTGCACCACAGCCACTCTCATATCGTGAGCCAGATGACGATATACCAGATTCATGGCGCTACTGGTTTTACCTTTACCTAAGCCAGTAAATAAAAGGTATAGGCCCTTCTCATTGCCTTCGCGGTCAGCGCGGGACTGATCTTTAGCAGCCTTTATTTTCTGAAGTCGGGCCTGTTCTTCTGGGGTGGGGTTGGTCATAGTGTTTCCTCAATGTGAGCTTCTGCGTCTAACACAGTTGCCCTCAGCTGTTCTAGCATTTCGGGCGAAACCTGCTGCCATAATCCTCGCTGATGGGCTTCTAACAACCGTTCTGACATATCCCGTAACGCCCAGGGATTGTGGGTCTGGATAAAGCGTTGAACGTTGTCGTCTAGAATATACGCCTCGGCAACGCCAGCATACATAAAATCAGACACCGCGTGGGTGGTTGCATCATAGGCAAAGAGGTAATCCATCGTTGCAGCCAGCTCAAACGCTCCTTTATAACCATGGCGCATGACACCAGCAATCCATTTAGGATTGACGACACGGGATCGATAAACTCGGCTGATCTCCTCGGGTAAGGAACGAATGCGGGGCTGTTGAGGGCGGGAGTGATCGCCGAAATAGGCGGTGGGATTTTTGCCCTGAGTAGCACGTACAGCAGCGACTAAGCCTCCCTGAAACTGATAGTAGTCGTCAGAGTCTAGTAGATCGTGTTCTCGATTATCTTGGTTATGCAACACAATTTGCAGCTGTCCTAACCGTTGTTGAAAAACATCAGGAACTGAGGCAGAGCGCAGTTTGTCCGACTGTGGCTGTTTTGAAGGTGTGCCGGGTCGCCCATAGGCATAGCAGCTCCAGTTGATATAGGCCCGGGCCAGGTCGCGATCGCTAGTCCAGTTTTGGGCCTCAATCAGTCCTTGCAGACCTGCTCCATAGGCCCCTGGCTTAGAGCCAAACACCCGATATTGGGCACGAATGTCTGCATCCTCAGGGGTAAATCCAAGGGCCTGCCAATGGTCTGATTCTTGCTTTACTTGGGCCGCCAGGGGATTCATATCGGTGGGTTCATCCAGGGCGGCAACCGCTGCCACCGCTGAGTTAAACAGATCGATCAAGTTGGGAAAGGCATCGCGAAAGAAGCCTGAAATGCGCAATGTGACATCAACGCGAGGGCGCTGCAGCACCGACAGGGGCAGGATTTC
>JBCDJC010000318.1:0-5013 GCA_038748225.1 Cyanobacteria bacterium P01_H01_bin.26
GCGATTTCTAACCACAGCCGGGGCTGGGTAGTATTTTTGACCTGTACTTCCGCTGCCCGCAGATGCTGCTGACTAGCCAGCAGTAACGGCAGCGGCAGCGCCTGGGCAAAGGCAATCATCTCCCTCCAAACAGTCGGGGTGATGGCCACCAAATCACGACGATTGCCTGCGGTTTTAGCAATGAGCAAATCGCGATAAAAGGCAACCAGACTCTGGAGCACGATCAGGGGCTCGCGGCCCAAATCTAGCAGCTGACGGACCAGTACCAGAACCTGGGCACCATCGTCAGCACTAATGGCCTGGATCAGAGCCAGCAGGTCCCGCTCGGAAACGGCACCGACAAGATCCCAGACGGCCTCAATGGTGATTTCACCCTCTAGCAGCCCTAGCTGGTCCAGCAGGCTTTCGGCATCGCGCAGTCCTCCCTGGGAGAGCTGTGCCACTAGCTGCAGGGCATCAGGGGCAATGGCAATGGACTCCTGGCGGGCAATGTAGTCCAAATGCTGTACCATCGCGTCGAGGGGAATGCGACGAAAGTCGAACCGCTGGCAGCGAGAAATAATGGTGGGCAACACCCGCTGGGGATCGGTGGTGGCCAGGACAAAAACAACCTGGGGGGGGGCTCTTCTAAGGTTTTGAGTAAGGCATTAAAGGCCGCCGTACTCAGCATGTGCACCTCATCGAGTACGTAGAGCTTGTGACGGCACTGCACCGGGGCAAACTGAGCCCGCTCGATCAGCTCACGAATATTGTCGACACCGGTATTGCTCGCCGCATCGATTTCAACGACATCGAGGGAGGCCCCCACGGTAATTTCACGACAGACCTGACACTCACCGCAGGGATCAGGGGTGGGAACTTCGCTGTTTAAGCAGTTGAGGGACTTGGCTAAAATCCGAGCGCTAGATGTTTTCCCCGTCCCTCTAGGACCACAAAAAAGATAGGCCGGGGCAATTCGGTTTTGCTGGAGGGCATTGGATAGGGTAGTTGAGATCGCACCCTGCCCAACCAGCTGGGCAAACGTTTGGGGACGATATTTGTGATGCAGCGGTTCATAGGCCATAGATATCACACCCTACTTCAGAATTGAACCGAGAGCTGTGCCTCAAGCCAACAGTGGGCGCATCAATTATAAGAGCTATAGCTAGCATTCAGCCTATGAATCGACGGCTTTGGCCATGAATTAAACCGTCTGCGGAATCATCGAATAATACTCACCTGCGGTGCAGATTTTAGCCCTTGCCACCAGCCCAGCCATTGGGGCCAACGGCTAAAACGCTTACACAAGTGAACTTCGTTCCCTTTTGATGACCAGTGGACCTGATCAAAGATCTCATACAGAATAAATAAACCACGACCGCAGTCGCCTATGCTCTCACCGTCAGCCTTATCAGGACAGGTGCAGCTGCCGTCAGGAAGCTTAAAGCCGCTACCCTGATCGGTCACTATCCACCAATAGCTACCCTGAATAGCCGCATGCTGGACAGAGATATGCTTACTCGGATCTAAGCTATTACCATGCTTGGCCGCATTGACCAGCGCTTCCTGTAAGCCTAGACGCAGCTCATCATGCATCTGCGATGGCATACGCTCAAGCAAGGTATCAATGATTGGATACAAATACAGAGTTGAGGCAAAGCTGAGTTTGTCCCACTTCACTCCATCGGATACTGACATTACACTAACCATAAAATCAATCCCCAACACCGGAACCGCTGCCTATTCATGGCAGACTTACACACCAATAGAAAACGCTAGCCTTGAAATTAAGTTGAGCTATATAAAATCTAAAACAGAGATTTTTTAACCGGTGTATTTAATACCTATCACAGGGAATTAATGGACTCCTTTCGTCCCTTCACCACTATATCAGATCTGCATTAGGTCTAGTGGAGAACCAGGAAAAACGATGCATTGGACAACTCAGTTTTATATTCTTCTAGACTCAAAAAAGATTTCCCGATATCTGTTTCCACCGCAGATTCATTTCATAGAACACAATCGTTTCTCTTTTGACGAAGCCTAGACCAAAAGAGGCTTTGGCAGACCTTATTGTTCTTAAAAAAGAAAAATTAAACAATTTAATGTATAAACAAAAAGACAAAAAACTAGGTGCCACTAGGACAAGTCTCATTCGTTACAAGCCATTGCTTAACCACAGAAAGAGCTGCTCTATCAGCGCACATCCAGCTAATCTCTGAATTACGGACGTGCAACTTCTTAGTGCTTCCTAATAACGACATTACTATGAATGAGTAATTCAATACTCAGCAATTTCAACTAGACGTTTTATCTCAGTGTTTAATAGTCCGTACAAATACGGTTGATATCATCAACGTCTGCCGAATAGCTGATGCTAAATCGACTGTGACAGGTAGTACTTTGCCGCTTCAGATACGATGTCTGACTCATCGTCTGCTAGGACCTTAAGCGTAGGAAGCACGTTCTCAGCTTGGGACGTTTTTAGGTAATTACTGAGGGCCTGGGCTAGACGATGACGAACCTGCCAGTCGTTATTGTCCGCAAAGGGTAGGAGTAGCGGTACGCCCCGGGGATCTTTAAGCTCTCCGAGGGCACCAACTGCAGTCAGAGCAATCAAGTTATTTTCAGACTGCAGGGCCTGCTGTAAAAGTTCAAATCCACGGCTAACGCCCAGCTCTCCCAGACAGGCAACAATGCTCATTTGCACAAGCCATTCGGATGTATTGCCATAGGCAGTCGCCAGATCGTCATAGGCATCCACTAGCTGCAGCGCCCCAATAGAATCAGCCGCAGCGGCCTGTACATCGGCTTCGGGATCGTGGTACAGCGCTCCCCGTAAAATAGTTAGCGCGGTTTCTTTATCCTGATTGCCCAGGGAGGAAAACTGACTGATGGCCGCGTAGCGCACCCGGGCACTGCTGTCACTAGTAACGGTTTGAATCAGCTCAAAGGCTACCGCAGGGTCAATTTCCCGCAGTAGATTGACAGCTCGCAATCGCTGGCCCAAATCCTCGGAGGCAAGCTGCTGTTTAATTTGCTCTGGAGAGATTCCCATGGGTTGAAGGTTAGTGTCAAAACAAATGGGACAGGTTTAGGTGTATTGCTGGGCAAGCTCACGCACAATATCCCCACGGGTCAAAATACCAATGACACGCCTGTCATCATCAACGACCACCAACCGGCGAATTTGCTTGTCATGCATAAGCTGGGCGGCTCGCTGCAGGTCATCATCGGCTTTAATCAGGGTTACCTTACGAGACATCACATCAGCCACCGTTTGTCCCAAAGCTTTGTGGAGTTCTTGGCTGTAGCGAGCCGGATTGGTTAAGTACACAACACTATCGAGCAGCATCACATAGGCCGGCAGCGATGCTCCACTGACCTGCCACATCAAATCGGTTTCTGAAATTTCACCAACGGCTTCTCCAGCCGCATCAACCACCGGCAACCCGCTGATTCGATTAGTGGCTAGCAGCTGCACTGCCTCCTTAAGGGGCATATCCGATGTCACCGTTAAGGGCGGCGCTGTCATCATCTCACCAACGATTTTAGTGGCTGTTGTCGCTGCGACGGGTTCGCTGACCATAGGCGTGAAATGTTAGGGGCTGCTTACATCCTTTATTGTAGAAATGCTTTCTGGGGAAAACACGGCTGGTTCAAAGGACGTTACATAGAGACATATAGTCGCAATGTAACCGCGCCACCCCAGAATGTTCCGGGTTGCCCTCAGACGGCTGTCAGTTGTCAGTACCCGTACCCTCCTAACCGCTAACTTTTCAAGAAGGTCACTAGCTGCTCTAGCTTGTCCCAGGCGGCACCGCTGGCAATGATCTCCATGGCTTGGGTAACTCCCTGGGCGCAGGCCTCTTCAAAGGTATTCCCTGTGGCCACGCCGCCGACCTGCAGCGCCAGCGCCGCATTTAATGCCACCGCCTCCTGTTGGGCCTGGGTGCCTTTCCCCTGCAATACGCTACGTAGAATCGCCATATTTTCTTCTAGCTCACCGCCGCGCAGAGCAGCCACATTGGCCTTGGCAAGTCCTA
The DNA here is from genome assembly GCA_038748225.1 of Cyanobacteria bacterium P01_H01_bin.26. Taxonomy (GTDB): domain Bacteria; phylum Cyanobacteriota; class Cyanobacteriia; order Phormidesmidales; family Phormidesmidaceae; genus Leptothoe. Next base: position 4,026 of record JBCDJC010000318.1, read on the forward strand.
AACTTTGCGGATCGAGCACCTGGGCCGACACCTGACCGTTAGCTAATACAGCCACATCGGTGGCATCCCCGAGACCGGCCTCATCTAAACCCTCCCGACCGTGAAGCACCATCGCTTGCCCCGTACCCAGCTGCTTGAGCGCTGCGGCCATCGTTGAAATCACCGCTGGGTCAAATACACCAATCACCTGACCCGTGGGTCGCAGCGGATTTACCAATGGCCCCAACAGATTAAACACAGTACGAATTTTGAGCGTGCCACGAATAGGGGCTACGGCCTTCATGGCAGGATGCCAGCCACGGGCAAACAAAAAGGTCACCCCAACTTCTTTGACAGCAGCCTTTGACTTTTCTGGAGAAGCACTTAGGTCTACACCCAGACCTTCAAGCACATCAGCCGAGCCCACTTTGCTCGAGGCTGACCGATTACCATGCTTTACCACTGGAATGCCCGCCGCCGCCGCGACAAATGTGACGGCGGTTGAAATATTAAATGTAGATGCGCCATCGCCGCCGGTACCACAGGTATCGATGCGGGGCATCGGCAGCGAGTCATCGGTCTGCACACCACCAAGGGACTGACTTTGCAACACTCGGGCCATCCCGGCTAGCTCATCTGCCGAGAAGCCTTTGGTCTGAAGTGCTGCTAAAATAGCACCGGTCATGATGGGATCAATAGCTTCGTTTAACCAGCCCTGCATCAGCGATTCAGCCTGATCGACCGAGAGGGATTGCTTATCAATGAGCTGCTGTAGCAGACTGGGCCAGTTGGTTGTCATTGCTGTAGGGCATTTACGACTTTAGTCAATAACGCTACTACAGAAGGAAACAGAAGGAAATCAAAACCCTATGGTGTAAGGCAAATTTAAGAAAGGAGCAAGCGGCTTTGCATTATTCACGCCCCCTTGTCAGGCAGTCTGAAATATCTGCTCAGGTTCGTCCAATTGATAAAGTTACGCTTAACCGTTGGTAGAGTGTTCTATTCAAAA
>JBCDJC010000319.1:0-5009 GCA_038748225.1 Cyanobacteria bacterium P01_H01_bin.26
GGCTTGTAGCATGTTTATAAAACAAATGTATACTTCGTTATCTTAGTCAAACCTACGGGAAGTGGATCGCCGCTGACGTCTTTAAGTACGACTACACGGAGTATCTTAAGGTACACTCATCTCGGTTTAAAGTGCGCTTTTTATCTAATTTTATTGATTGTTTGACTGGTTTGAAGCATTTTCTGGATGCATGATCGATTTCCCTGACTTAGGTGAATGTAGTTTCTTAAGCGGTGGCCAACCCTGTAAGTATTACTGATAAAAGGCAATATCTCTGTATAAAATAAAACACTAAATTAGCTGACCGCAAGGAAATATCTACTTAATAAAAATTTAAGAATTACCCGCTGATTCTTGTGGTGAATACACTAAACTTACTAGCCATTGCTGCTGTATCTCACTGCTTCCAGGTATTTTGTGCGATGGGCACAGAAAAATCAATGATGGCCTACTGGGCCAGCGACCAGCGGCTAGCAATGGGCATACGCCAGCCGAGGCCAAAGGCACGGTCAGTCACTTTGAGCACCGGGGGCGACTGCCTACGTTTAAACTCAGCTCGGGTAAGCAGGCGGACTACTTTTTGTACCACCTCAGGTGTATGACCGGCCGCGACGATGTCGGCCACCGACTGGTGATGTTGGATCAGCCGTTCAAGGATATCGTCGAGGACATCGTAGGAGGGCAGCGAATCTTGATCCACCTGGTCAGGGCGTAGCTCAGCGCTGGGGGGTTTGGTGAGAATATTGGCAGGGATGATTTCATCTTTGCCAGCGCCCTCGATCAGACCAAGGGATACTTGGGTTTTAAGGCTGTGGTTGAGCCAATGGCACAGACGATAAACCTGGGTCTTGGGGACATCAGCAATGACAGCCAGGCCGCCATTCATGTCGCCGTAGAGGGTGCAGTAGCCCACGGCCATTTCCGATTTGTTGCCGGTGGATAGCAGCAGATGGCCAAACTTATTGGCAATGGCCATGAGTACATTGCCCCGAATGCGTGACTGCAGGTTCTCTTCGGTGACGCCTGGCTCGGTGTTGGAGAAAAGATCGGCCAGGGTGGTGTCAAACCCCGCCATCAGGTCGCCGATGGGCAATATCTGGGTGGCAATCCCAAGATTGTGGGCCAGTTTTTTTGCATCGCTGACGGAATGGTCGGAACTGTAGGGGGAGGGCATGAGCACCCCCAGCACATTACCCGGACCGAGGGCAGCAGCTGCGATCGCAGCCACCAACGCCGAGTCGATCCCGCCGCTCAGACCCACGACGGCCTTGGTAAACCTGCACTTACGGCTATAGTCCCTCACCCCAAGCACCAGGGCAGACCATATCTCTGCCTCTGGAACATTTAGCAGCGGGGTGATGGTGCCAGGAACAAAATCCTGCTGTGCCAGGTTATACTCCACCATCTGAACCGTGGGTTCAAAGCTAGCGCTGCGGCTGACCAAGCTGCCCTGGCGATCCATCGCCACGCTACAGCCATCAAAAATCAGATCGTCATTGCTACCCACCTGGTTAACATACACAATCGGGCAGCGATGCTGGCGAGCCGCGTGGGCGATCATCTTCTCCCGCAGGGTTTGTTTATTGACCGTAAAGGGAGATGCCGAGAGATTCACCACCAAGTCCACACCGGCTGCTGTCACCTCAGCTGTCGGATTGATCTCATAGGCCCGCTGGCCCCAAAAGTCATTTTCATTCCAAAGATCTTCGCAAATGGTGACACCGATATGGAGGGAGCCATCACCATCGGCCAGGTGAAAGTGGTTCGGCAGGGTTCCCGACTCAAAATAGCGATCTTCATCAAAGACATCGTAGGTGGGCAGCAGCCGTTTATGGAATACCGCTTGGATAGCGCCATCGGCCAGCAGCGCCATACTGTTGTAAAGGGGCTTTTGTCCCTTGGTGCCCGCATCGGGGTTAGCCTGGGCCAATCCCACCAAGGCCGCTACCCCCTCGGGCAGATCGCTTGCCACCCGGGCCGCCACCATCTGCATCTGTTGAATAAAGCCCGGACGCAACAGCAGATCCCGAGGTGGATAGCCACACAGAGAGAGTTCCGGTGTCAGCAGCAAACGGGCCCCCTGGGCAGCCGCATCCTGGGCGGCGGCTAAAATCTGTTGGGCGTTGCCCGTCAGGTCGCCGACGGTGGGGTTTAGCTGAGCGATAGCAAGTTTCATAGGGTAAAAAGTGGTAAGAAGACTGCAGGCACTGCCCACGCCATAGAAAGATTGACTCTAAAAAAAGAGAGCATTAAACAAACACCATGGGCTTATCTTTGAGCGGTTCAAATGCCTCCGCATCAAACCGATACAGGCTGGCCGGTCGACCGGCCCCACGGGAGGTTTTGATCCCCGTATCTCTTAAAAAGCCCAGCTTCAGCAGCCGCGTGCGAAAGTTGGAATAGTCAGAAAAGTCCTCCCCCAGGATGGTGGTATAGAGCTGATAGAGATCGCTCAGGGTAAACATCTCCGGCAGAACATCAAAGGCAACGGGGCTGTATTTGACCTTGTTGCGCAGCCGCATGGTGCCATAGGTAAGAATCTCTTGGTGGTCAAACGCCAGACTGGGCAAGTGGCCCAAAGGGTACCAGGCAATCCCGCTGACGCCATCGGCAATGAGTTCGGCCTCGGCGTAGCGCACCAGGGCAAAATAGCTTACCGAGAGATAGCGCACATTAAAGGCATTTTCCGCTTCACGGGGATCGCGCTTGGGACCGCCAAAGGAATAAAGCTGTTCCACATAGAGATTGTCGACCCGAATTTTTTCAGACAGCACCCGGTAGGAGGCTGTCTCCAGGGACTCACCCTGGCGTACCAGGGTACCGGGTAAAGACCACTGGCCTAAAAAAGGATCTTCATGGCGCATCACCAGCAGCACCAGCAGCCGATGCTGGTCGACATCCACTGAAAAGATGACATTGTCAATGCCAACCTTAAAATCAGCTAGGGGGTGGGGGTGGTTTTTCTCGGGCATGGGTAAAGGTTGTGTTGACGGATGTAGGCTTGCACCACAGTTGGGATTTCGTCCGGCTGCTCAGGACAGCCCTGGCGGAGAGTACTCGAAGAGATATGGTGCTGGCTCAGGGGGGTGGCGATCGCAACTCGGGCACCGTGGGATCGCAGCTCCTCCAGTTCGGCTTCATTCAAACCATAGCCCGGTCTTGGGAAGACCAAAATGTTGGCCCACCCCATCACATCCGCCGAACGATGCCAGCTGGGCAGCTGTTTGACCAAATCCGCCCCAATCACAAAGGTAAATTCGGCATGGGGCCAAATCCGTCGGGCCCGCTCCAGGGTGACCGCCGTGTAGGGATGGCTCAGTTCAGGGTGCAGCCTGACCGTACCGGGGGTAACCAAATCTGCGATCGCTAACCCCAGCATATCCATACGCATGGCGATGGGGGACTGACCCTGTTTCCAAGGATTATCCGACGCCCACACCGCCACATGGTCAAACTGATGTCCCAGGGTGGCCACAATGCTACGGTGACCGTTGTGGGGCGGATCGGCGCTGGTGCCAAAAAGCGCCACACGGATGGTTGTGCCAGGGGGAATAGTCACAGGCAGGTGCAGAGGAGGGCAGGCTCCCGTGAAATCGGTCATAGGATCGATTGGTCGATGACTCATCCCACAGGAGTTTCAACTAACAGTAGCGAGTTGGCCACGGCGTGTGCAATCAGTTAGCATTTCCAGGGCCGCAGAAATCTCCGCTCGGGGGACCACAGGATTCACCACATCACGCACCGTCTGGGGTAGCCGCGCCACCGACTCAGTCGCCCGCTGCCGAATGGTGTCTAGGGTCTCAGCCGGGGCCAGCCGTTGGCCACCGATCATTACGGGCACCAGCAGTCCCTGTCCCGGCTCGCTAATCAGCCCCAGACAATCCCCCGTCGCCGTTCGAAATATCTGTTTGCGCCCTGGGTAGGTAACCTTACCGCTGGCCTCTTTCATCACCGCAACCCCATCAATATCCACCAGCTTATACACACCGTTAACCGGGCTGCCCGTCACCAGCTTGGTGCCCAAACCGTAGCCATCAATGCAGGCCCCCGAGCGTTTTAGCCGCAAAATCTCCCGTTCATCCAAATCGCCGCTGGCAAAGATGGGCACCCCCGGCAGCTCCTGGCGCACCTGTTGAGACAGGGACACCAGATCCCCCGAGTCCAACCGCACACCGGCCAATGCCGGATTCGCCCTTTGCCCCAGCAGTTTGGCAGCGGCCACCGTGTCATAGGTATCAATCAGCAGGGCCGCCCCCGGAAAATATCGGTGAAACGCCTCAAACGAATCGGTCTCACTCCCTTCTAGGGCCGTAATCGCCATCACCAGCGCGTGGGCCATGGTGCCCACCGGTTTTTGCCCCAGCTTGAGGGCCGCCAGCACATTGGAGGTGGCATCTAGCCCCCCGGCCAGGGCCGCCCGCGCCGCCCACAGCGCCCCCTGGGGACTAAAGGCCCGCCGCGTACCAAACTCCAGCAGCGCCGCCTCGGGCCCGGCCACATCCCGCAGCCGGGCAGCCCGCGTTGCTACCAGGGTTTGATAGTTAATGGCATTGAGCAAATAGGTTTCCACAATCTGCGCCTGCCACAGGGGAGCCTCCACCCGCAAAATCGGCTCATTGGCAAAAATCGCCGTTCCCTCCGGCACGGCCCACACATCCCCCGAAAATCGGTCCGTCGCCAGCCGCTGCCAAAACGCATCCGGCGCCTCCGTAAAGATACCGGTGGCCTTTAGCGCCGCCAGCTGCTCCGCCGTAAAGCGAAATTTCTCCAGATAGTCCAGCGCCGAGGCCAGACCCGCCGCAATCAGATAGCCAAACCCCTCCGGCAGACGGCGCACAAACAGCTCAAAACTGGCCCGCCGCTGATCTAGACCCTCACCCACATAGCAAGCGGCCATGGTCAGCTGGTACAAATCGGTCAGTAGCCCATACTCATCGGACTGCATTAGCAATGACGTATCGTTTATCATCGGAAAATTCATCCTGTAGTTATGGTTATTTTAACCATAA
>JBCDJC010000320.1:0-4947 GCA_038748225.1 Cyanobacteria bacterium P01_H01_bin.26
GGGCGTTGAGGCCCCCACGAACAGGAGGGTAAACCCCAATATGCCTAAGTGGGATAGCTTGGATCCTTCCGAAAAGGAGGAAAGCCCTGAGCAGCCCAGATCGCAATTAACCAGCTTATCTATAGATCTTGAGACGTTGGTTGGTTGCAAAACCTGTTGCGTGGGGTCCCTCCGAGTTCCCCTTTCGGCAGTATACGGGGTATCCCAAATCGCGAAGTGGGTTTCCCATGGGCAGGGCGTTCCGCCGCCCTACAACCCGACGGAAAATACTCGCTTATCCTCAGTGGCATACGTGTTTAAACGGTTGGTGAGGCGGTTTAGAATTTTGCGCGCAGCGACAAAATTCTAAAAGGAGAGGTTATCCCATTCTGTGTTAGACAAAATTACCCTGGATAAACTATGAGCTTGATAGTTAACAAACCCAATTAGATAAGGAATTCGTCATCGAATAAGGTACCCCCTTTTACCCTCAGTAGAGACACACATCTATAAAGAACATTACTAAAATTCGTTCTTCCGCAGTTTGTCAAAATTAACCCATGGAGACCAACATGAACGTTGTTGATCATTCCGAGCGCTACCGGCAAGGCTGGCAGATGCTCCAAACTATTGATGGAGAGGCCGGGGAAAGGGTCATTGATAGTCTACAGTCCATAGCTCCCGATCTTGCTCGCTATATTATCGAATTTCCCTTTGGTGATATCTATACGCGCCCTGGGTTGGACCTTAGGTCTAGGGAAATTGCCACTATTGCCTCGCTGACTACCTTGGGTAATGCCCAACCTCAGCTCAAGGTTCACATCCATGCTGCTCTGAATGTGGGTTGCAGCGCCCAAGAGATTGTGGAAGTTGTTATACAAATGGCTGTTTACGCCGGGTTTCCCGCTGCGCTCAATGGCATCAGCGTGGTGAAACAAGTATTTGTTGAACGTAATATCGATCTATCTGGAGAATAACCCCATGAAAACTCGAAAATTAGGTCCCGAGCTAGAGGTGTCTGCCATCGGTTTGGGCTGTATGGGCATGTCCGAATTTTACAGTGGACGAGATCAAGCAGAAGCGATCTCAACACTCCACCGCGCCCTGGATCTGGGTATCACCTTTCTCGATACCGCTGATATGTATGGTCCCCACACTAACGAACAGCTGATTGGTCAGGCCCTCAAAGGGCGACGCGACCAGGCTGTGATTGCCACCAAATTTGGTGTGGTCCGTTCGGCTGGGGGAGGCTTTGCCGGCGTCAATGGTCGCCCTGACTATGTGCACCAGTCCTGCGACGCTTCTCTACAGCGGTTGGGCATCGATACAATTGACCTGTACTATCTGCACCGGGTTGACCCCACGGTACCCATTGAAGAGACCGTCGGTGCCATGGCTGAGCTGGTACACCAGGGCAAGGTGCGCTACCTGGGGCTTTCAGAAGCCGCGCCGGATACCATTCGTCGCGCCCATGGGGTACACCCAATTACGGCACTCCAAACGGAATATTCCCTCTGGAGCCGTGACCCGGAAGATAAAATTCTGCCTGCGGTACGTGAGTTGGGTATTGGGTTTGTCCCCTACAGTCCCCTGGGGCGTGGTTTTTTATCTGGAAAAATTAAGCGCCTAGAGGATTTGGCAGCAGATGACTATCGTCGCCATTCCCCTCGATTTCAAGGAGAGAACTTTGCCAAAAATCTGGCGGTGGTTGAGCAGGTAAACCTGATCGCCCAGGAAAAGGGAGTGACGGGAAGTCAGCTTGCGATCGCATGGCTCTTAGCCAAGGGCGAGGACATTGTCCCCATTCCCGGCACCAAACGCCGTCAATACCTGGAAGAAAATTCCGCTGCCGTAGACATTCAGCTCACACCGGCGGAGCTGGAGCGCATCGAGGCCGTAGCCCCCCAGGGTATTGCCGCTGGCGATCGCTATCCGGATATGAGCAGCGTAAACCGCTAGAACAGCCACTGTCCAAGGCATTAACTAAAAAGAGAGAATTCCATCCAGCTCTAAAAGGCAATATCCAAAATTAGGGACTTGCTGGTAAATAAGGTACTCGCTAATAGCGCCTTTCCCCTCTCCCTTTAACCCTTCCCCACCCTATTCCGGGAATTTTATTTTTTGGCAGATCCCCTAGAGCATCTCTACCGTGTTCGAGACATCCTTACGGGTACCATTGGTGAAACTTTTCCTTCCATTGGTACTTTTTACCTTGCCTAGCAGCTGCTCAAACTGCATGGAAATAACTTTGGCAACCGCCAGGAGGGTTTTAGCATCCTCATCATTCCACTGATTAGATTCAGTCGCGCCAATGATAATCGCGCCTGAAATTTTGCTACAGACCAGCGGCGCACCAATCAATGACTTAGCCGCTGGCATCAGCACATCCAACTCACTGCGCTGGTTGGTATCTCGAATCTGCACCAGACGTCCCTGACAAATAACCTGTCCGCTAATACCGCGACTTAAGGGAATCTTTCTACCCTTGCCGTTGACTTCTCCTAGCAGCACTGGAACCGTATAGTAGCTATCGTCAAGCTTAAATGCAACGGCTACGCTAACGGCCCCAAACACCGACTGCAGGATGGCAGCCGCACTTTGCAACAACTTAGATGGGCTGGTGGACAAGATATCGGCGATGCCATGCAACGTTCGCAGCTGTTGCCAGCGTCGCTGACTGACCGTATCGGTTTGCTCAATCAGACTAAGCATACGACTGTTAATCTCAGAAATATGCATATACTGCTGGCTATAGTTGCGCTCTTTTACCGGTTGATAGATCGACTCCATCACCTGGGACATAAGCACCGCAATCCGATCGATCACAGCCTCGTCATAGGACCACAGCCCATCGTAATGACGTCCCCCAGGAGCGGTCGGGTTCTCGGTTTCCTGAGCTACCAAAGTAGCCCAAAAATCAGGGGTATCCACAAATAAAAACCACTCTTGAGCCAACGCTGAAGTGGGACTCAATTCAATAAACTCTACCCCTTGAATAGACGGCGGCTCACAGTCTGGAATACCAAACACATACACCCGTCTGCAGATTGAACCGAGGCGGCTGTAGCGACGAAGCTGTTCGGGAAAATTTGAAAAGCGCTGAAAACCAGCATAAAAGTCAACAGCCAGCTGGTGCTGTAAGATCTGATCTTCTATCTGCTGGCTGATAACATTCATCATGTCAACCGAGCGGGTAAATCGCAGGGTGTCGTACTGCCCCGCAATTGAACGAAAAAGGGAGATATCCATTGAAGCGATGCAGGCTAAACCTACAGGTAGACAAACCTAAATAACAAGCAGACGACCCAAAATTACGGCAAGCACGATAGCTCGCTGTAAATAAGTAAATCAAGACCAAAAAGGACAAAAACAAGGTGGCTATTTTAAAAGGCAAATGTCTTTACAGACATACGTCCAATAAAACAACTAAACAAAACCCTATTTACGAGTTAGTTCCAACCCAGCTTGCACTTCTTGCTACAGTCAGGGCCGCCTAAGGTGCCGATCAAACATCAGGAATGTTCTAAAAATCGGAGGCTCATCAGCATATAGCTAGCCTCGGCAATAGCTATGACTAAAAAGTTAACATCTCACGTTCCCTAAAGTAGACCTTTGGCGAATAACGCTTATTTCTAATTATTAAGATAATAGCTTGCTGGAGTTATTTAAGCTATGTGCGATACGATTTCGACGGGTTCAACTACTGAAGGCGGTAGTTGAAAAACTCCCCTCTTATCATTAACCGATGTTTTTTGGCGTGTTTTAAGACACATCCCTTAAGGAAAAAGTCGAAAGGCTTGACCTGGGGAGAAAGTGATGCGATCGCATCAGTTACGGTCTAGCCTAAACATTTGGATCAGAGCTGCGGTTAAACGAATAGCGAGCGATCTCATCTCGTTTGGTCCAACCTCGTTTTATCCAATAGGCATTGGCCAGCTCATTATCTATCTGCACCTCAATATGGGTTTTAAAAATACCAATACTCTCTAGCCTCGACAAACAGCGCTCCACCAGTGTCGATGCAATGCCACGGCGGCGGTACCCTGGCAAAACAACAACATGTTGCAGATAGCCCCGCCTGCCGTCATGGCCGCACATGGCACAGGCAATCACCTGGGCGCTGTCTAGCTCAACAGGATCTAGCGCGACAAAGCTCAATCCAGGATTACGCTTCAAGTAAGCGGCTATGGCCTCCCTAGAATCAGCCGAGCGAAAAGTGATCCCTGGGGTTTGGCGCATCAGTTCTGCAACAGCATCATAATGCTCCAGGGTCATTTCAGCGATTTTTATCTTGTCAGACATTATCACAACAATTCCGCTAGCAGCGCTTCTGGCCTATCGATCAGTTTCATGGCCCCAGCCTGCTTCAGTTCTGCCACAGAGCCATACCCGTAGGTGACGCCAATTGTCTTCATCCCATTGGCCAGAGCACCGATCATGTCGTGTTTTCTATCGCCAACCATGGTGGTGTTGGCAGCTGGCTTTGTCTCAGATAGCGCAAATTGCAACAGCGCCGTCTTATGCACCCTGGTACCATCCAATTCTGAGCCAAAAACTCTACTAAAGTAGGGCCTCAGTTCAAAGTAGTCAACAATCTTTTCAGCATAAACAGACGGTTTGCTAGTGGCCACATAGAGGGTAAGTCCTCGATCAACCAGAGCGGCCAGGGTCTCCTGGATGCCTGCATAGGGTACATTCTCTTGCCAGCCCACATGGGCAAATCGCTTACGATAGAGAACAATTGCCTGCTCAGCCTGGTCTACACCAACTAAAGAACAAAAACTATCGAGTAACGGTGGACCAATACACCAGGTTAGTTCATCCCTGGGAAGAACCTCGTATCCCAGCTGTTCTAGGGCGTACTGAATCGATGTGGTAATGCCAATTTTGGGGTCAAGCAGCGTACCATCTAGATCAAAGTAAACCGTATTATTTGGCAAAGCCCTAGAGTCCATTACGACTAGAGAA
>JBCDJC010000321.1:0-4931 GCA_038748225.1 Cyanobacteria bacterium P01_H01_bin.26
ATCGCAACCCCCGCCAGGGTACCTAGCCTACAAAAACTGCCTGACACCATATGCTCACCTATAGAAATCTATCAATAGCTAAGCAATACACGTACTCACCTATGAAGTACGCACATTTACTTACGGTGCAATATAGCAAGTTTTTTCTAGCAGGGGAACCTGATCGTTACGGTCTGAAAAGTACGGTAATCAAGAACAGTTCTTAACGCCAATCGTATCGATCTACGCGTCGAGCTACGCGACAAGTTCAAGGGATTGTTTGAGATCGGCCAACGCTTCTAGGGACCGTTTCAAGTCTGCCGTCAGCAGCGTCGCCTGCTGTTTGGCCGAACCGGATGCCAGATAGTTAGCGACCGTCAGGGGCTCGCCAATGCGCACCTCGACACTGCTACCCAAACTAGGATAGGGACTGTCATAGTCAAGATAAATCGGCACTATCCTCACACCAAGCTTCGGAGTGGACTGCTCCGCCTGGAGCGCTAGTCTAGCCAGACCGGGCTTGAGACACTGAATAGGCTTTTTGCGAAAAATATCCCCTTCCGGAAAAATGACCAGGGTTTGCCGATTTTGAAGCAGCTGCACACCGTGGCGTAGGGTTGCGATCGCAGGTCTTCTCACATCGACTGGGAATCCCCCCAGCCGTCTAACCGCCCAGCCCTGTAAACCGATACACTCATCCGCCGTGACCATAAACCGTAGATAGCGACGGGTCGTTTGATGACCGACTAAGCCCACCACCAGCGCATCCCACCGAGAGCGATGGGTAGGGGCAAAGACAACAGGTCCGTTTGCCGGAATATTTTCTTCACCGGTGATGCGGATTGACCTAAAAAAGTTCGGCAGCAGGACACCTTCCCCAATTTTGTAAGCCAGCGGAGCAAACCAGGGAGACAGCTTAGATTGACAAGACCCATGCATCACGTCTGATGTTGACTGGCTATGAAACAAAAATTGTGGACTAAAAGCCATTAGCAACGCTCAGGAAAATAAAGAACACACCCAACACAAATCCAGATTTCGCCAACCGTGTGCTTAACGATACTGGGACAGGTATTTGTATACATACCATAAACCTTCTTTCAGATTTGTCATGCCACGGTACAGGACAGTTTCACTGCCGTCTCTGGCGAAACCAGTTTTGTAACTGCTGCTGGCAGGAAGATGCGAGAATTCCCCCCTGTACAGACAACCGATGATTAGACGCTGGTCCATCTGGCACATTTAGCACAGACCGCACCGCACCCGTCTTTAAATCATCCGCGCCATACACTAGTAAACCCAACCTCGCGTTGACAATCGCCCCCGCACACATGGGGCAGGGTTCCAAGGTGACATAGAGACGACAGTCATTTAGATGCCAGGTCTGAAAATGCTGTCCAGCCAGACGTAATGCCAAAATTTCTGCATGGGCGGTGGGATCGTGCGCCCGTTCTCGACAGTTGGCCGCTTCAGCAACGACCTCGTCATCCGGACCAACGATAACCGCACCCACTGGCACCTCCCCAGCCTCTCCGGCCTCCTCAGCCAGGTCCAAAGCCCGCAGCATCCAGCGACGATGGTTTAAGTAGATGGGATTGTCTAAGGGCGGCGGCGGCACATCAAAGGACATCTACACCACTCCAAAGTAGGTCAACACGAGGGGAGCTGCACCCGTATTAGTCACCTCATGGACATCGCCGGGTTCCACCCAGATGCATACCCCTGGAGAGAGGAGCTGGTCCTGACCGTTAACGACCATGGTGCCCGTACCTGCTGACACGAAAAAAATCTCATGCATATCGGAGTGGGCATGGGCCGCCGCCACTTGTCCAGGGGCAAACGTCGCTTGGGAAAAGTTAGTCAGATGGGGGATTTTTCCCGGTTGCACCATGACCTTTTTGCGAATGGCGGCGTTGTGGGAAACGCCCTGGTCCCCTAGTTCGCTAAGCTTTACTCGTTTCATCCATCCATCCAGCTCCGGCTGCTGAGTTAGGCCTAGTCATCATTGTATTTGGCGTCCATAGTTGTGGCGGACGACTTTTTAGATAAAACTAGAGCGCTGAGATCGGTTTCACCTACCATGGGTATGGGTGGCACCGGATCGTAGCCCCCCTCCTGCCAAGGATTGCAACGGACAATGCGTTTGCTCGCCAGCCAACCGCCCCGCAGCACCCCAAAGCGCTCCACTGCCGTCAGGGCGTAGTTTGAGCAGGTGGGGGTATAGCGGCAGGTGGCTGGCAGCAGCGGTGAAATCAGGATCTGATAGCCGCGAATAAGTGCCTTCAGTACCAGTTTCATAGCAGTGTGGATGGATAACAATCCAATTTTAGACGGCTATTGCAATTCTTTCCCAGCGCGCGACCCATAGACTTTTTGAAATAGGATATGACCGATTAAAACTATGATTTTATCTGCCAGGTAGCAACCTGCAGAATTCCTGATAGATTGATTCATCTGCTGCCAGAATTTGCCCGACGCTACCCCGAGCTGCGGGCTGCGTTTGTTGGAGTTTTGTGATTTGTTCAGGGCCAGGGGATTTGCCAGAATACGGTGTGCCGAAAAGTCCTGAGAAGATTGTTACTCACAGCTGCTTGTTATTCTCTCGTCAGGATCACAGCCTGAGCTGGTTGTTTAGGAATAAGGTCGCTCAAGTGACTGAGGTACCAGTTCAGGGACAGCAAAGGTACCCGCCAATAGCTCCTTTCCCCTTGCCCTTTAACCCTTCCCCACTCTACTCCGGGGATTTTTTTTTGGCAGCTCCCTAAGATAACAAACTGCCAAAGGTTAAGGGCAGATCCGAACCCCATGGGGAAGTTCAAATCTGCCCTTAAAAGGCTTGTTCAGCTGTCAAACGTTTCTACGCTGGTGATAGAAATAGCGTCAATGAACGTCGATCGAGGGACTGGACCTTACCCGCACTTTCCAGGTCGTTAATCACCCTTTGTAGCAGGTCAGTGGCGCGATCTCGATGCTGGTGCTCCCGGCCCCTTAGACGGACAAGAAACTTTACAGAATCCCCCTTACTGAGCCACTCAGTCGCTCGCTTAACGCGCAACTCATAGTCTGACTCGCCAATATTGGGCCGAAACTTTACCTCTTTCACCGATGGGCGAGACGTCTGCTTTTGACGTTTGCTCTGCTGATATTGCAGCTTCCCGTGGTCCATCGCTTTAGCTACCGGAGGCTGTCCCTCACGCGGCTGAGAGACCACCACCAGGTCAAGATTGTGCTCCTTTGACATCTTGATAGCGTCAGCCGTATCGATAACACCATGGTTTTCGCCAGTATGGCTGATGAACAAAACCTGGGGGGCCTTAATGTGGCGGTTGACAAGAGGTTTTTGCTTCTTAGTAATAGGACTAAACTCCAAACTTACAGATACTGCTTACCATCATAGGCGAATTTCAATGTTTGGTCATCTGCCCTTTGCCAGATGTTTGCCACTGCGCGACTATTTTGCAAAGCCAGGGTATGGGCCAACGCTAACCAATCCCAATCCCCTTGAATACCGATTTAGGTATCCCAGGTATGTGTTGAATCCGCTCCATACCTGCTATAACATCCATGTTGAAAGGGTACTTTTCATGACGGCTCCCAATTTTTCAAGCGAATCCGTGCTCGAAGCACTTAACTGGCGCTACGCGACCAAACTGTTTGATGCAACTAAAAAAATTCCTACCGATACCTGGTCAGCCCTAGAGAAAAGTTTGGTCTTAGCACCCTCCTCGTTTGGTCTAGAGCCCTGGAAATTTTTTGTAATAGACGATCCAGCCGTTCGGCAAAATCTACTAGAAGCCACCTGGAAACAGTCCCAGGTGGTAGATGCTTCTCATCTGGTGGTTTTGGCGATCAAAAAGAACCTAGATACCACCGATGTGGATCGCTCCATGGCCCGTATATCGGCAGTCCGCGATGTGCCCTTAGACTCTCTTGAGGGCTTTAGCAACGTGATCAAGGGCTTTATTGACAAGCTAGAGGACATCGACAGCTGGGCCACCCGTCAGGTCTACATTGCCCTGGGGCAGCTGATGACAAGCGCCGCCATGCTTGGGGTAGATGCCTGCCCCATCGAAGGTTTTATCCCTGGGCAATACGATGAGATTTTAGGACTGCCTGAGCTGGGGTACCACGCCGTAGTCGTCTGCGCCGTGGGATACCGCTTAGAGGAGGACAAGTATGCCCACCTGCCTAAGGTGCGCTTTCCCATAGAAGAGGTGGTCCAGCACATTTAGACCCCCATTATTGGCGAGGCCCAAAGCTTAGTATTTCCGAAACTGACCATGCCTTTGAGAGTCTCTTTTCAAAGCTGTTGGTTTGGGCTGTTGGCTTGGGCTGTTGGCTTGGGGTCTCACCATTGTTCCCATGGGCCAGGGCAGCTATGGGGCATAACAGATTTTCTTCTGGTCCCACAGACCCGCTGGGGCAGAACAGTCTGGTCCCTATCCTGCTCAAAATAAATTCATTTGGTGAGCGCTATCTGGCTCTGGTGTTCCGATGGGTGGCATGGGTCCTCGCTTTGAGGCTAGCCGATCCGCCAGTCGCGTCGTTTCAGGCAAACGGTACTTAGGGGTGCACTGGCGCACGTAGTCCAGGGCCGTCTCTAGACTAATGCGATGGCCCGCAGATACATAGAGGGGTTTGGTTCCGGTTCGGCTTCTCAGCACCGCGCCGATGCGCTCACCCCGGTCCATCAGCGGTACCCAGGCTCCCTTGTCTGGAGAAAGTTCACCATGGGTACCCAGCAGACGCGATTTGGCAACGCCAACGGTGGGTTTGTCGATCAGTAAACCCAGGTGACTGGCAATCCCCAACCGCCGAGGATGGGCAATGCCCGCCCCGTCGCACAATATCAAATCGGGCTCTAGGGTCAGCTGCCCCAGCGCGTCTAGCACCGTGGGTAGTTCACGAAATGACAGCAGGCTGGGCACATAGGGAAAGGTGGTGGGGCGACG
>JBCDJC010000322.1:0-4913 GCA_038748225.1 Cyanobacteria bacterium P01_H01_bin.26
AACCAAGCTGCGTTTGGCATTGGGGGAGATGGGTGTTTCAGGCTGGGTGGGGGCATCAATAAGTTCCCATGGAATTTCAGTTTGGGCCGCTTCTATCTGCAGGGTTTCACGGGTTTCTAAAAAGCGACCGAGGGCACCCACGGCAATGTCTAGCTCGCGCTGCAGGTCGCTATACTGGCGGGCTAGGGTGGGCAATTGGGTCAGGGTACTTTGCAGCTGAGCTTCAGCCGCGGCGATGGTTTGGTTCTGGGTTTCTAAAATCTCAATGGCGTTTTCAGCCTCGGCATATTTCGCATTTAACACCCGCTGGGCCTCCGCCTCAATGACCGGTAGGATGCGCTGGCGCTTGTCTTGGAGTACCTGGATGGCCAGACTTCCCGGCTGAAACCGGGTGAGCTCAGTGGCAATTTCGGTTTCTACCTGGCGCAGCTCCTCAATCAGCTGCTGATAGACCGGTGCCGTCTGCAGCGCCACTTCGCTGCCCCCTGCCCCCTGTAGCAGTTCGTAGTTGGCCCTAGCCTGGGCCAGCTGCTGGTTGATCGCTAAGCGTTGGGAACTCAGCTCCTGCGCCTGACCTGTAATTTGCTGGTTTTGGGTGGTTGGATCGATAAAGTTGTAGGCCTTACGAAATCTCTCCAGCTGGCCCTGGAGCTCGTCGACCCGCCCTTTGAGTTCAGGCAGCTGGGCATCTACAAACTGAATTCCCTGGCGGAGATTGGTCTGACGTTCGTCCAGGCTGTATTTAAGATAGACCGCAGATAGGGCATCTAGGGTTGCCTGGATTTTGACCGGGTCGTTCCCCTGGTAGCTCACCTGAATAATCTTGGTTTCCCCCACCCGCTGGATGGTGAGATCTTTCAGCAGGCTGCCATAGTCCAGGTCCGGGTCAACCGTTTTTAGCTCCGCCAGTACCTGGTCAATCAGCTCGGGGCTGCGCAGCACCTGCACCTGGGTCTCATAGTCTAACCCCGATTGTTGGGTAGGTGCCGCCTCCGCCAGCAGCCCACTCAAGTCTGAGAGATTGTTGTCGGCGTTGACGGGCTCTACAAGAACTTCAAAGTTGCCCTCATAGACGGGCTCCTGGCGCAGCGTATTAAACATAACGGTGCCCATGACCCCGGCGGCCACGCCGGTAATCATTAGGGAGCGCCGCCGCAGAACCGTTAGCAGCTGGGATAGATCCAGCTCATCGTCATCTTTCGCCCATGGCATTTGGGGGAGCAGGGGCGCTGCACTGTTTATAGGAGCGCCGTTGGCTGAAGCAAAATTATCCATAGGGCTGTCAAAAGATAAAGTAGGAGTCTAAGGGGAAAACAACAGAGGGGACAGGTCCGCTAAAAGAAACGTCCAAACGGTAAAATCTGTAGAAAAGGTTCGAGGAAAGACCCCAGTCCATCGGACAGGCGTGCTGTTGCATTGGGGTCAACCACCACAATGTCGTTGTTTTGCATGATGGGATTGTTCTCGGGGCTAAGACCCTGGGCCAGGTCAATCTCAACCGCCCGTTGGGTAACGCTACCGTCGGGATTTAACCGGATCAGCGCGACCGTTTCCTTCGCGCGGCGGTTAAAGCCACCAGCGGCCAGGACAGCCTGGTTTAGGGTGGTGTTGGCGGCAACGGCCACCGGTCCCGGCCGCTCCACTTCACCCACGACATTGACCGCAATCGAATCCGGCGATAGATTTGTCGCCGTAAGCATGCCAATCTCTTCTGGGCTGGCAGCTATATCGGTGGGAACGATCACCGTGTCCCCCTCCTGCAGGATCAGATCCTGCTGTCTGTCGCCAGCTTCCACCAGCTGCCACAGATCGAGGGAAATTGTCCGACTGTCCCCCAGTCGTGTAGTACGTTTTACCTCAACCCGACGCAGGTCGGCCAGGGGTTTGAGACCGCCCGCCAGACGCAGGGCTCGGGTCACCGTCAACCGACCGGGCTGTTGCACAATGTTGGCATCGGCGTTGTTGCCCACAACGGTCTGGCTAGATGACGAACGCGAGGCGTAGTTGTAGGTGCCTGGGCGAAATACTTCACCGACAACGGCGACGCTGATGGCCTCTTCCTCGTCGGTGGCTATGTTAGAGCTGGCAATCTGTCGGGATGTGCGCAAGTCAATTTCATCCACCTGGGTGATTGTGATTGAATCGCCGTCTCGCAGGGCAAAATCCTGACTCAGGTCCCCTTGGTTTATCAGTGCCCCCAGATCGCTGACCACCCGCTGGGTGCCGCCATTGGCAGTCTGCCGTTGGATCTCGATCCGTTGGAGATCGGCTGCCTGGGTGATGCCCCCGGCTAGCTTAATCGCCTCCACCAGGCTAGGAAACTGGCCCTCACTGCCAACGGACAGGGTATATAGCCCCGGGGTGTGAATTTCCCCGCTGAGGGCAACCCGCAGCTGACGGGGGGTGAGCAGATTGACGGTAATCTGCGGATAGCGAACTTCCGCGCGATATTTCTCCCCAATGGCAGCCTCTGCCTGGGCCAAGGTTAACCCGCTCACCGACAGCTGTCCCACCGCTGGTAAATTAATGTTGCCGTTGGCGAGCACCCGCTGCTCGCCGCTATATTCCGGTACATTAAAAATATCAACGGTAATCAGGTCGCCGGGACCCAGCAAATAGCTGTCGGTGAGGGATGTGGCCGGAGTGGCGTACCCCGTCGATAGGGCCGGTAGCGAGGCTAGGGACCCTGCTGCGCTGCCGAGCAGCGCGCCTACGGCAAACCCGGTGCCGATCAGGGCACGAACTGCGGTAGAAAAGCCGACAAAATGAGTCATAGGAATAAACCGGTAGGCATGGGCAATACAAAAACTGGTGTGGAGAAATATATCCCCTGAGGTTGTTAAGTCAGGACAACTGCTGCGCCCTTAAGCAAACTGCGGCGACGGCGGCGACAAATCCGGAAACCTGTGAAGCTTCATCGGTTCAACATGATTTTCCCGGGCCAAGGTGTTGTTTAGACACTCCCGGACAGGCCCCTGCGATGATAAAAATCACTTTGAGAAACCCTGTTCAATTTTCAAAAAAGCTGTGTAGAAATCCGGATAGTCTGGTTGAAACCCGCCATGTGGCCTGGCGCAAACGTCTTGATGCAAGGACATTTGCGCCTCTTATCGGTGGTTCAACCGGTGGTTCAACCCAGCGTTGTAGACCGGTTCTAACCTGGGAGACAGACGCTCTGGAAAACAGATTACCCTGGTGTAAGAGAGCCCCATGTCAGCCGCTCCATTTTCCAGATTACTTACGAAATTTAAAGAAATGGTTTAGGTTCAACCCCTCTTTCTCAGGAGATTTTAAGGTTGCACCGTGGGTAAACGCCCGGTTTGATGCTTCCTGGGATGTAGTATGGTCGTATGTATAGTAGGTGTAGCCCTTGCTGTTGGGGGTAACCCCGTTGGCGACCAGCCCCAGGACCGGAATATTGGAAAATCGAATATTTTCGATGGCGTGGCCGAGGACGTCGCGATCGCATTTATTCACCCGTGCCACCAGCATAATTCCATCCGTATGGGGGGCCATCAATGTCGTATCCGCCAGGCCAACCAGGGGTGGCGAATCATAAATAATCAGGTCAAACTCTTTTTCTAGATCGCCCATCAGCTGTTGCATCCGCTGCGACGACAACAGCTTGACCGGATCCGGTGGGATACTACCGGCCGTGATCACATAAAATTCGATAAAGGGAATGGCCTGCTGTAGCACATCGGTACGAGCGGCATTGCCCGATAGCAGGTTGCTAAGACCCTGGGTATTGTCTATCCCCAACCGCTGATGAATGACCGGCTGGCGCAGATCCGCGTCCACCAGTAAAACCCGTTTGCCCATGGTCGCCGCCGTTTGAGCCAGGTGACGGGCCACCGTGGACTTGCCCTCCCCCGGCATCGACGAACTCAAAATAATCGACTGCACCGGTCGCTCGGCCCCCAGCAACAACAGATTGGTTTGCAACAGTCGCATGGACTCTAAAAACTGTGACCCGCCATAGCCGTAGGACCCGCTGCTTTGGCTACCCGCTAGCCGCTGCCGGAGGCCATTTAGACCGCTAGGCTTATCATCATCAAACTCACTTTGGTAGGGCACCACCCCCAGCAGCGGTAGTTTCACCATGGCCTTAAGCTCATCCACCGTGCGGCAAACGCTGTCTAGTTTTTCAATCAACAGCGCTGCTCCTACCCCCAGTAGTAAACTGGCCACCGCCCCCAGCAGCAGGCTGCGCCGCACATTGGGGGAAATCGGTACCGTGGGAGCGAGCGGTGCCTCAATTAGCTCCCACGGGATCTCCGTCTGGGCCGCCTCAATCTGTAGGGTTTCACGGGTTTCTAAAAAGCGGCTTAGCGCCCGAACCGCGATCTCCAGCTCGCGCTGCAGGTCGCTATACTCCCTCGCCAAAGTGGGCAGCTGGGTCAGGGTGCCCTGGAGCTGGGCCTCTGCCTGGGCCAGGGTCTGGCTTTGGGTTTCCAATACCTGGATGTCATTGAGCGCCCCGGCGGACTTCGCATTGAGCACCCGTTCGGCTTCAGCCTCTAAAACCGGCAGCAGCAGCTCCCGTTTGTCTCGCAGCACCTGAATTTCCAGGCTATCTGGCTGAAACCGAGTCAGCCCGGCTGCAATTTCTGTTTCCACCTGGCGCAGGTCCTGGATCAGCTGCTGATAGACAGCCGCCTCCTGCAGCGCGGCCTCCCCACCGTCTGCCTCCCCCAGCAGATCGTAGGCCGTTTTAGCCTGGGCCAGCTGGCGGTCAATTTCCAGACGCTGGGTACTGAGGTCTTCTGTGCGGGTGGCAATCTGCTGGTTTTGGGTGGTTGGATCGATAAAATTGTAGGTCTGGCGAAAGACTTCTAGCTGAGCTTGCAAATCATCCACACGGCCCTCCAACTCAGGCAGCTGTCTGTTGACAAACTGAATCCCCTGGCGCA
>JBCDJC010000323.1:0-4863 GCA_038748225.1 Cyanobacteria bacterium P01_H01_bin.26
ATACCCAGCCCGTCATACACAGAGCCGCCGGGGGAGTTGATGTAGAGAAAAATATCCTTCTCCGGGTCCTCTGCTTCTAGAAATAGCATCTGCGCCACAATCAGATTGGATGACTCAGCCGTCACCTGCTGCCCTAAAAAGACAATGCGCTCCCGTAAAAGGCGGGAGTAAATATCAAAGGCGCGTTCACCGCGACCCGACTGCTCAATAACGGTAGGAATCATAAGGGCCTAAGCGTATGGGTTCTTTTACTTGCTTTTAAGATTGTACAGACTTGCCTGGGCCAATGGGGGAGTGCGGATAACCCAACTGAATAGCGAGGTTGGGGATAATAGCGATGCATATCGACAATTTTTAACCCGAGCGCTGCAGACTCTGGCTCCTAGAATAGACCTACAGCCGATTTCGGTAGGCTTTCGGGGTCATGTTGCTATATCGGCGAAAGACTCTTGTAAAGTAGCTCTGGTCGCGAAAGCCCACCTGCTGACTGATATCAGCGATCGCAAGCGGTTTTTGAGCGAGTAGCTTCTTGGCGCGATCAATTCGGCAGCGGGTGACATACTGCAGCAGTGTTTCCCCAGTGCTTTGCTTAAACAGGGTGGCAAAGTAGTGGGGGCTCAGCGGCACCACACCCGCCACTTCCGTCAGGCTCAAATCGTAGGCCAAATGCTCATGAATGTAGGACATTACCCGCCTTAGGCTAGCGGGCGACAGTCCCTCCTGAGAAGTTTGGGTGGGCTGCTTCGCAGTGGAATAGTGCCTCAGCAGGTGCATCACCAGCGTCGTCGCCATGGACTCTACATATAGCTGACTGTTGATTGGTGACGACACCACACCGCTACTGAGGGCCAGCTCCAGCTCTGACTTCAGCAACAGCCCAACCTGCCGCAAGAACGGATCATAAACCGTGCGATGGGAGAGAATCTCAACGCGGTCGAGGTCGACTACTTCAGAGGCTACGCAGGTTAAGAACCCAGGCTCCAAGTAGAGATCCACAAATTCAGTATCCTTAGAGCACCGTTCTTTGAAGGTACAGTTGGCGGGGTAAATGCAGCTCTCACCGTAGTTCACACTCCTACGATCGGACTCGTTATTGGGCTGGACAGACGGCCCCAGATCAATGCCGATTAGATACTGCTTTGGAAAGTGCTCCGGCGTTTCGTAGGCAGGTTGCCGGTAGTATCCCAGGTGGAGGCCCTGCCAGGCCGCGCCCTTACTCGATAGCAGGGGTAGCTGAGGGTACACCTTTAGAATCTGGTCGTCCTTTGTGTAGTCAATTTCTGATGCCACCGGCAAGACCCCTATCTTCCAGCCCTATCGTCCTAGTTAGACGCTTTCGCCCAGGCTAGCATGAATCAAATTTTCTCAGCTTGCCCATAAAGCGCCAGCTATAGACAGCCGCCGCCGTGGCTGCCCCCAGGTAGTAGCCTATCCACAGGCCCTTGGCCCCCAGACCAGCCTCAAAGCCCATGGCATAAGCGCTGATGAGCCCCACCCCGAGATAGGCCAAGATGTTTAGCAACACGGGTACGCGGGTATCTTGCAGACCGTATAGCACTCCGAGGGTGGTCTTCTGCACACCGTCCAGGATGTGGCCCACGGCGACAACGATAATCAAAGGCTCCACCAGCCTAATCAGCTCCGCATTCTCGGGGTCGCCAAGGTCGATGTATAGCCCAATGACCGGCTGGCGAAACAGCAGCAGCGCGATCGCCATCAGTGTGGTCACGCCGATGATGGTGGCGATGCTGACAAGACCTGCCCGTCTCATGCCCTGCAGGTCTTGCCGCCCAAACCACTGCCCCACCAGAGCCGTGGTCGCAAACGACATCCCCAGCGGAATCATAAACACCATCAGTGCCGTCTGCAAGGCAATTTGGTGGGCCGCCAGGGCATTGGTACCCAGCAGGCCAATGAGATAGGCCAATACCAGCACCAGCCCATATTCAAAAAAAATAGAAACACCAATGGGGGTGCCAATTACAATCAGCTCTCGCATCAGAGGCCATCGCAGTCGATACCACCTTTGAAACAAGCTATAGATTTTGAGCTTTGGGTGTTTAAGCAGGTAGAGCATTAGTGCGAAAAACATGCCCCACCACGCTAACGCGCTGGCTAACGCCAGCCCCGCTAGCTCCAGGCGAGGCGCACCAAATTTGCCAAACCCCAGGACGTAGTTACCCACAATGTTAAAGAGGGTTCCTACCACCACAATGGTCATGATAGGTCGGGCCTGGGACAGCCCCGAGACTACCCCCCTAAACATGGCGAAGCCCACAG
Organism: Cyanobacteria bacterium P01_H01_bin.26; assembly: GCA_038748225.1. Classification (GTDB taxonomy): domain Bacteria; phylum Cyanobacteriota; class Cyanobacteriia; order Phormidesmidales; family Phormidesmidaceae; genus Leptothoe. The sequence continues at coordinate 2,281 of JBCDJC010000323.1, forward strand.
CAGGGAACAGACCCCACAGCATAACGTTGAGATAGCGCGTCGCCAGGGCTACCGTGCTCGGGTCTTGGCCCAAACCCAGCATGACAGCGTCCATACGGCTGATGCCCGCCATGGTGACAACGGTCACCGCCAACGTGAGCAGTAATCCCTGCTGCGCCACCTGCTCAATACGCGTTTTTTGCCCGGCTCCGTAGCTCGCAGCCACAAGCGGGCTCACCCCCATGACGATGCCAGCTAGGACATTTAGAAACACCTGAAACGTGAAGGAAGCCAACCCCCCGGCCGCTAGCGCTTCTCGTCCCAGATGACCCATCATGACGGTGTCCACAAACCCCGTGGCGGCCTGGGCAATTTGAGCACTGATGAGTGGGATGGCAAGTTTTAGAAGCGCTTTGATTTCGGTTTGAGTTGAAGAAGCGAAAAGTGTTGTCATAGCAGAGCTTTGAGGGATCGTAATTGGAACCCAAGAACCATGTTCTAAGCGATGTGACCAGGGCTGGGAAACCAACGCTGTCATTTCGCGAGTTCAATTTAGATCAGCTCAAAACCCAAAGTCTGGTAGATTCTTCCAAAAACTACGACGATCTTCCGCGATCGCGCCAATAACACTAAATTTCAACCTGTCTGTGCCTACGGCTAGTCTGCCATCCCTACAAACGGCCTTAGCCACTGCTGTTTTAGCCCCAGATCCAACACCAGTCTGACGCTCAGAAATAGACCAAAGCTTTCAACCATGACCATGCTTAAGGTCACCGCGCTAGTCAGCTCTGATATCTGGATAGTTTCTAGCTGGCTCAGGCTGCGGGTGAGCGCAAAGGCCCCAACGGCCCCACTGCGCAGATGGGGGTTTGGATCTTGGCGAATGATATAGCGATAGGTCACCCCAAATAAAAAGCAGCACACGGTGCCAACCACTATTCGGCGAATAGCCTGCAGCAGCAATGCTTGAGTCAATGCCCCACCGCCCACCAGGAGACTATCTATCCCCACAAAGACAACACTGACCGCAAAACCTACCAACGCCGCGATGATTCCAGCTTTTACCGATTCAATTCGTTCAGGGTCTAGGGCTCTAGCCAGCATGAGCTTATCCTGCGTCAATTTTGTCATCACCCCAGCATCACGCCAAAAATTGAGCACGATCTATCGGGCGTTAATCTACCGTATGATAGAAAGACCCGGTTGGGCGGCGCTTTTAGTAACGGACGCAAATAGGCAATATGGATATTTTGACGTTGGGCTGGATTGCACTCCTCTCTTTCTTTAGCTTTTCCATCACCATGGTTATCTGGGGTCGCAACGGTTTCTAGCATACGGGTGATTTTTTATGACAGGCGAATTGGAAGCCCAGGCCTATGGTGTTTTAGCCACGCTGGCGGCGCTGCTTTTATTTCTTGTGACCGGTGGCGTCATCTATCTGACGGCCATTGAATGGCGAGACCGGCGCAAGCGAGCCCAGGAAGCCCTGGATAATCGCACCCCTGTCCGCAAGCGCAAGGGCCAAAAGTAGCTCCTCAATCAGTGCCTATATCCACTGCATCTACGCCGAACAGTTCCCATCTGGCGGCTCGATATCTAGCCTTTGTGGTCCTGCGGGATATTGACAAAGGTGCCTTTGCCGATGTTGCCCTGGAGCGCAATATCGGCAATTTTGCGCTGGGGCCTGCCGACCGGCGGCTGGCGACGGAGCTAATCTACGGTACCGTTCGCCGTCAGCGCACCCTGGATGCCCTGATCGATCAGCTGGGCAAGCGGCGGGCCGACCAGCAGCCCGCTGACCTGCGCCGGATTTTGCATCTGGGATTTTATCAGCTGCGCTACCTGGACCATGTGCCCAACCATGCTGTTGTTGATACAACTGTCCAGCTGGCCAAGCAGCAGCGTCTGGGTAAGCTCAGCGGTGTGGTCAATGGCATGCTCAGACAGTACATTCGCCTGCAGGCGGAGGGCGATCCGCTACGGCTACCCGCCGATCCGACCCAGGCCCTGGGGATTTTGCACAGCTATCCTGACTGGATTATTCAGGCATGGCAGCAGCTGGTACCCACCGAGGCGGTGGCCAGCCTCTGCGAGTGGTTTAACCAGACACCCAAGACAGACCTGCGGGTCAATCGGCTGCGCGCCACCGTAGAGCAGGTGGCCACAGCGCTAACAGAGGCCGGTTTGACGGTCAGCGTCCAAACGGGCATACCAGACGGCATTAGAATAGTGGGGCCAACGGGCAATGTGCGGCAGCTGCCGGGCTATGACGAGGGCTGGTGGATGGTCCAGGACAGCAGCGCCCAGCTGGTCAGCTACCTGGTTGATCCCCAGCCGGGGGAAACAATCATTGATGCCTGCGCCGCCCCCGGTGGTAAGACGGCGCATTTGGCTGAGCTGATGGGGGATACGGGCCGGGTGTTGGGGTGCGATCGCACCTCTTCCCGACTGAACAAAATCCGTCAAAACATCAAACGGCTGCGGCTCACCAGCATCGAAACCGCCATGGGCGACAGCCGCGAACAGCCCGCCTTTAAAGGCATCGCCGACCGGGTACTGCTAGATGTGCCCTGCTCCGGTCTGGGCACCCTGCACCGCCACGCC
>JBCDJC010000324.1:0-4850 GCA_038748225.1 Cyanobacteria bacterium P01_H01_bin.26
GATCGCAACGCTAGTCGCAGACCAGCCCGCCTTCGACCGAGTATCCGTGGGGTTTCCAGGGGTGGTGCGCCACGGGGTTACCTACACCGCTGTCAACCTGGATCGGGCCTGGATCGGCTATCCCCTAGCCGAACGGCTGACCCCGCTCGTGAAATGTCCGGTGAGGGTGGCCAACGACGCCGATATCCAGGGCTTTGGAGCAATTTCAGGGGAAGGGGTGGAGCTGGTTGTGACCCTGGGTACCGGATTTGGCTCGGCTCTGTTTGTGGATGGTCATCTGGTGCCCAATTTAGAAATGGCCCACCATCGCTTTCGTAAAAAACAAACCTACGAGGAGCAGCTCGGGCGGGCGGCCCTAGAAAAAGTAGGCAAGGGAAAGTGGAATCGTCGTTTACAAAAAGCTATCAATAGTCTGGAGCATCTATTTAACTACGACCGACTCTACATTGGCGGGGGTGAAACCAAAAATATCACCCTCAAACTAACGTCTAATATTGCCATTGTGCCCAACGTGCTGGGCCTCTTGGGGGGCATTGCCCTCTGGCGAGAGTAGCCGCACCAGCGGGGGACCGGCTGCAGGCTCACCCTAAAACCCAGGGCATGATGGATAAAGCAGTTAGACACAAGCTTGATGTCTCAGCCATTCACTAACCTTTAAACCTAAGCTATGACTGGCCAAGTAAGGGACCCGCTGGGGGAGCGCCATCAGATTTTTGGGCGTTCCACCATTGCTTTATTTTTTGCCATCTGTTTAATCTATGGGGCCTTTTTAAAACCCGGCATCTGGGGGTTAGATGGTAACGACATGCTCCACATGTCCCGGTCGCTGATTGAAAAAGGGAATTTTTCAATTCCAGCTGGGGCCGGTGGCATCCAGGGACCGGACGGTCAGTTTTACTCCATTCGCTATCCGCTACTGCCCATTGTCGCCATGCCGTTTGTCTGGGTGGGTCTGGCCCTAGGCGAGACATTAAATCTGCCGGTGCAGTACACCGCCGCCACCTGCGGGCTGGTGCTCAACTGTTTGCTAACAGCCGCAACGGCCGTGCTGGTCTATGGGCTCACCCTGCGGCTGGGGGGAGCCCGCAGCGGGGCGGCTGTCGCTGCCATCGGCTACGCCTTCGGCACCGCAGCCCTGGTCTATGCTCGGGAATTTTTTGCGGAGCCGCTGCTGGGTTTTATTATCACCCTGGCCCTCTACTGGGCCATAGGGAAATCGCGATGGGGCCACTGGGGCACCGGCTGGCTGGCGGCCCTGGCCATCGTTGCTAAACCGGCTGGAGTCTTGTTAGGACCGGTATTGGCCCTATATTTTTTACTGCGGCGCTGCAGCTGGGACCGCATTTTAGCCCCCTGTATCGGTACCGTCGCTGGGTTTGGGTTTTACCTGGCCTACAACTATATCCGGTTTGGCAGCATTACCTCATCGGGGCAGGACACGTCGCAGCTGGGGTGGGACGGGTATGTCTGGCGAGCCCTGGGCCAGTGGATTAGTCCCGGCAGCGGCGGCGGCATGTTTTGGTACTGTCCGCCAACGCTGCTTGCCATGGTGGGACTGTGGCGGCTGTGGCAGCGGCGGCGGCTGGAGTTTGTAGCGGTGTTTGGCATTGTGGCCAGCTTTTGGCTATTGCACAGCGGCTGGGCCTTTAACGGTTGGAACTGGGGACCCCGGTTTTTGATGCCTGTTTTGCCCGCCCTCATGGTCACCGTGGGGCTGCTGGGCCAGCGCTGGCGGATGGCACTGGTGGGGCTAATTGTGCTGGGGTTTTTGGCCAATGCACCCACGTTGCTGACCTTTTACCAGCGCTATTTTGCCGAGGTCTCCGACCAGAGTACGGCGCTGCTAATGCAAACCGTATCCCTTTGGAGCGAACCGTCCCAGGCCCCCATCTTTAATGTGTGGGCGGCGGCCGGACGGCAGCTGGGGGACGCCTTTAGTACCCCGGTTCAAGACATTATTAATAACGTAGGTCAGCCGCCAGCGACGGGGGAACTGTCTCGGGCGGAGCTGCTGAGGATTGTAGCGGTGTGGTGGTGGTTTTTACCGGCGGCGGGGTTTCCTATCTGGGTAGGGGTTGCGATCGCACTTACCATGGTCGGTCTGGGGCTGTGGCTCCTGCGGCTGAGCTGGCTGGCCAGTGTGCAGCCACCGCGTCAGCTAAAATCGAGCAAAATCCCTTTTTAGGCACCTTAAATACTTTTAAGCGCTTTAAACAACAGAGGCCACCCAGTCACCCACGCATCTCCTATGAAACTTATTATTCAAATTCCCTGCTACAACGAAGAAAACACCCTGGGAGTGACCCTGTCGGAACTGCCGCGCCAGGTGCCGGGGGTGGACCGGGTGGAATGGCTAATTATCAATGACGGCAGCATGGACCGCACCGTAGATGTGGCCAAAGAGTGGGGGGTGGATCACATCGTCAACTTTGACCACAACCAGGGGCTGGCCCGGGGGTTTATGGCCGGACTAGACGCCTGTCTCAAAGCCGGGGCCGATATCATCGTCAACACCGACGCCGATAACCAGTACTGTGCGGCCGATATTCCCAAGCTGATTGAGCCGATTGTCCACGGTGAGGCAGAAATGGTGGTAGGGGCACGACCCATCATGGAAATCAAGCACTTTTCCCCCATTAAAAAGGTTTTGCAGCGGCTGGGTAGCTGGGCCGTGCGCGTCGCCAGCAATACAAAGGTAGCCGATGCCCCCAGCGGGTTTCGGGCCATTAGCCGAGACGCGGCTATCCAGCTCAATGTATTCAATGAATATACCTACACCCTAGAAACCATTATTCAAGCCGGGCAAAAGGGAATGGCCATTGCCTCGGTACCCATTCGCACCAACGGCTACCTGCGTCCGTCTCGTCTGGTCAAAAGCATTACTTCCTATGTGCAGCGATCCCTGTTTACGATTCTGCGCATCTTTATTACCTATCGTCCCCTGTCATTTTTTACAATTTTGGGAGCGATTCCCTTTGGACTGGGCTTTTTACTCACGATTCGATGGATATGGCTGTTTCTCACCACCTTTGAGCAAACCGGCCGCAGCCACGTCCCCAGTCTGATTTTTGCCGCCATCTTGATTGTAGTGGGCGTTCAGTGCTGGATTTTTGGTCTGATCGCCGATCTGATGTCGGCCAACCGGAAGCTGCTAGAAGACATTCAGCTGCGGCTGCGGCGCTCAGACATCGAAGAGCATATGAAAAAAAATCGCCAGCGGGAAGTTGTATAAAACCGACCGCCTCCCCCTTTCCCTTCCCCCTTTCCCTTCCCCCTTCCCCCCGCTAGGTTCCATCCCTCAACCTGCCCATGAAAGACCTATTTGCCAAAGCTGCCCTCGAACAGATTCCTAAAATTCTGACCCTGCAGGACCGCAATCCCCACAGTCCTAACTATGGCTGTTTTGATCGAAACTTTTGGCAGTATAAAATCATCGACTTTCCCAGCGGCATGTCCCAGGAGTTTGTGTGGCCCCTGGCGCTGGTGTACGACATGCCCCTGCCGGACAATCCCTACTACCATCAGCCCAACATCAGGGCATGGGTAGAAGCGGGGATCCTGTTTGCAGCCAAGAGCGCCCATCCCGATGGGTCCTGCGATGATTATTTTCCATTTGAGCGGGCCGGGGGGGCCGCCGCATTCTCCCTGTTGGCTTGTTTGGAGAGCTATCGCTTGCTCAAGCTAGATAATCAGCAGGCGCTGAAGTTTTTTGAAACGCGGGCCGACTGGCTGGCCCACCACCAGGAGAGCGGTCGTTTGACCAACCACCAGGCGCTGATTGTGCTGTGTTTGGAGCTGGCATCGCGGGTCCTAAACACCCAAAAGTGGCAGGGGGCAATCCAACAGCGGCTGGAGCAGGTGCTGTCCTGGCAGGACTCAGAGGGCTGGTTCCAGGAATATGAGGGCTGTGATCCGGGGTACCACACCCTGACGATTGCCTGTTTGGCCCGGGTGTATGACCTGGGGGATAGGAAAGATGAGCGGTTGCGTGATGCGATCGCAAACGGGGTTCGCCTTGCTAGCCACTTTGTCCACCCCGACGGTTCCTACGGCGGAGAATACACCAGCCGCAATACCTACAACTACTTTCCCCACGGCTTTGAGCTGGTGGGCCGCTGGATGCCCGAAGCCCTGAGCATCAACGATCGGTTTCTCAAAGGACTCCAAAACGGGCTGGGTTCCTGCTACGCCGATGACCACATTGTCGGTCACCACACCTGGAACTATCTGCTCACCTGGAAAGACTTTGTCGACAATCGGCCGCCCACCCGGCCGCCTATCCTGGGGCGAGTCTGGTTCCCCAACGCCCGCATTCTCATTGACCAACGGGAAGACACCAAGCTCTACCTGGCCCTGAACAAGGGCGGAGCCTTTAAGTTTTTCCGTCACGACAGGCTAATCTTGTCAGACACCCAGTTTTCACTCCAGGTGAGGGAAGGTGGCAAGGTCAAAAATGCCGTCGGTCACCTGGTCGGTGATTATCAATACGATATCCAGGATCACCAAATCACAATCCAAGGTCCCCTGGGTTGGGCCAAACAAAAACAGATGACCCCTTTGAATCTAATGATTTTGCGGGTGGTGATGCTAACCTTTGGCCGGTTCTTCCCTAACCTGATTCGCAAGCTGTTACAAAAAATGCTGATCACCGGCAAAAATGACGCTCCCTTCCGATTTGAGCGTATCTTGCAATGGCAGGATGGCCACTGGAAGCTCCAGGACAAGCTCACCGCCACCAGCGGCTGGAACCAGGTCCTCACCGCAGGCGTCGGCAGCGATCAAACCTCCATCTATGTCGTCATGAGCCGCACCTTTCAAACCGGTCAGCTTCAACCCTGGAAAGACCTCAC
>JBCDJC010000325.1:0-4840 GCA_038748225.1 Cyanobacteria bacterium P01_H01_bin.26
AGTGATGTGTTGGTGGGAACGCCCATCGCCCATCGGCCCCAAAAAGAATTAGAAAGCATTGTGGGTATGTTTGTAAATACCCTAGTACTGCGTAGCGACTTCTCCCAAGACGTTTCCTTTGCCAATCTACTAGAGCAAGTAAAAGAAACCGCCCTAACGGCCTATGCCAATCAGGATGTGCCCTTTGAACAGGTGATTGACACCCTTGATATTCCCCGCAACTGGAGCCATTCACCTCTGTTTCAGGTAATGTTTGTGTGGCAGGCGGCAACATCAGAAAGTTTGGAAACCCATGGTACAGAGTTAACCTGGTTGCCCATATCGTTAGAAAGCACCACCACTAAAGTGGATCTAACGCTGATGATGGCAGAGAAAGAAGGCGGCCTCAGCGGTAGGTTTGAGTATCGAACAGATCTGTTTAAACCGGACACAGTTCAGGCTATAGCTGAAGCATTTTGTATGCTTCTGGATGCTATTGTCCAGACTCCAGAGAAAGCCGTCTCAGCCCTGCCGCTACTCCCTATTCGACAGCAGCAACAGTTAGCCCAGTGGAACAATACGTGGCAGACATATCCTAACCATGACTGCCTGCATCAACTGTTTGAACAGCAGGTACAGCGTACTCCTGAAACAACTGCATTGATTGCAGCCGACCAGCACATCAGCTATCAAGAGCTAGATGCCCGCGCTAATCAATTAGCACGGTACCTGCAATCGTTAGGCGTTGCTCCTGAATCTCGTGTAGGTGTATGTCTGGATCGTTCAGCAAATTTGGTGATCGTACTGCTGGCGATTCTAAAAGCAGGGGGAGCTTATGTCCCTCTAGACCCTGTCTACCCCCAAAGCCGACTGGCCTATATTCTTGAGGATGCTGAAGCTTCTGTTGTTATAACCCAGAAAGAATATCAGGAACTGGTGGGAAAGGGCCCATTTAAGAGTGTTTTAATAGACTCTAAAGAATCTCTCTGTCAGCCTGAGAGTTCTATTGCTTCAAATGTTCAGCCTAGCAATCTGGCCTATATTATTTACACCAGCGGTAGCACTGGCCAGCCTAAAGGGGTAGCAATTGAGCATCGGAGCCCGGTGGCTTTAGTTCACTGGGCGCAGGGAGCTTTTTCGACCGAGCAGCTATCAGGGGTATTGGCAGCCACATCCATCTGTTTTGATCTATCGGTCTTTGAGATTTTTGTGCCCCTCAGCAGCGGTGGCACTGTTGTGCTTGCAGATAACGTGCTTCAGGTACACGACTTACCCGCCATCGATGAGATTACCCTCATCAATACTGTACCGACGGCCATTGCTGAACTGTTACGGATAGGGGGTATTCCCAAAGGCGTCTCTACGATTAATCTGGCTGGTGAGCCGATTCCGCCTGTGATGGTGCAGCAGCTTTATGCTGTTGGTTCTGTACAACAAGTCTTTAATCTGTACGGACCTTCAGAAGACACCACGTATTCGACATACACACAGCTATCAACCGATGATGCGGTTATTCCCATTGGTCGTCCCATTACTAACACTCAAGCGTATGTGTTAGATGAGCAACATAATCCTGTTCCCATTGGCATGGCGGGGGAGCTTTACCTGGCAGGAGATGGGGTGGCGCGGGGCTACTGGCAGCGACCGGAATTGACCCAGGAGAAATTTGTTGGTGCCAATCGGCTCTCTGGCTCGGTGAAGATGAATAGTACCCGCCTTTACAAAACGGGAGATCTTGTTCGTCATCGACCTGATGGACAGTTAGAGTTTCTGGGGCGCATTGATTCTCAGGTAAAGGTGCGGGGCTTCCGTATTGAGCTGGGGGAAGTTGAGGCGGTGCTGTTGCAGCATCCACAGGTGGTTCAAGCGGCGGCCAGTGTGTGGACGGATGAGCAGGAGAATCGCCGACTGGTGGCCTACGTGGTGCTGGAAAACCTGCAAGAAAATATGGAGCCGGGAGTAGCGCTGGGGTCAGGTGAGATAGATGAGGTGAGATCGCACCTCCAAACCACACTCCCCGACTATATGGTTCCAGCCCTGTTTGTCCCCCTAAAGAGCCTGCCGCTACTGCCCAATGGCAAACTCAACCGCAAGGCTCTGCCAGCGCCGGTTCTACCAAAACAGACCCAGGCTACTCTAGTTGCTCAAACCGAAACAGAACAAACGTTAGTCGCTATTTGGCAAGCGCTGTTACAGCGACCCGTTAACTTAAACGACAACTTTTTTGAGCTCGGCGGTGACTCTATTCTGGCAATTCAAGCTGTTGTTCGTGCCCAGCAGGTAGGCCTGTATATTTCCCCCAGAGATCTGTTCCAGTATTCCACTATTGCCCAGCTAGCCACCGTTGCCCAGCATCAAACTCACGCACTAGTGCAGCAAGAGCCTATCGTAGGTCTTGTCCCCCTCACGCCGATTCAGCACTGGTTCTTTGAGCAAAATCTAAGCCATCCCCATCACTGGAACCAGTCAGTTTTACTCAACGTTCAGCAACCCATCGAAACGCAGATTCTATCACGGGCCCTGGAGCAGCTAATGACCTACCACGATGGTCTTCGAGCTACATTCCAGCAAACAGAAGCAGGTTGGAGACAGCAGTATGGAGAACCCTCTACTGTGGTTCCCATAGCCATTATTCGCAAACCCGTTAGTGATTCATCCACAGATATAGAAACAGAGATTACCAATACGGCTAATACCGTCCAGGCCAGCTTTGATCTGGCCAAAGGCCCCCTATGGCGGGTCGTCTACTTTGAGCTAGAACGCCCAGCAGAGACAGAACGACGGTTGCTGATTATCTGTCACCATCTACTGATAGATGGCATCTCCTGGCGCATTCTCTTAGAAGACTTACAGCTACTTTACACTCAGCTTAGTCAGACAGGTGAAGCCCAACTGCCCTTCAAAACGCTTCCTAGCCGAGATTGGGTGAATCAGCTAGAAACGCTTGATAAATCGTCAGAACTTGGCTACTGGCAAGCAATCATGAATGAATCTCTCCCCCCCTTTCCCATGGATTTTCCAGACGGCACCAATACCATGGCTCTGGCAAATACAGTATCCGTCTGTCTACCTGAGACTGATACCCAGCGGCTGCTCCAGCAGGTACCCACAGCCTACAACGTCCACATTGATGACTTGCTATTAACGGCCCTGGGGCTGACCCTAACCCCTTGGGCTGGCAACACGCTACGCATTGCCATGGAAGGCCATGGCCGCCCCGATGACAGCAACCTGACTCGCACCGTGGGCTGGCTCACTACGCTGTACCCGGTACTTTTACACATGCCCGAGACCGATAATCTAGGCACAACGATTAAGGCAGTAAAAGAGACTCTGCGGGCAGTGCCAGATCAGGGGCTGGGCTATGGTATTCTGCGCTATCTCCAGGCTGGCGATCAAAATCTCGCAACGGAGACCCCCATTCGCTTTAACTATCTAGGACAAACCGATCAGCTGTTCAATGGGCTGTTAGCTCCCGCTTCTGAGTCCACCGGGATGTCCCGCAGTCCCCATGATAACCGTGACGTGCTGATTGAGATTAATGCTGTGGTTAGTCGAGGGCAGCTGCACCTGCACTGGACCTTCGGCAAAGAAATTCACCGTCAAGAAACCATCCAGAGTCTCGCCAATAGCTATCTAAATCAGCTGAGACAGTTAATCGATTACTGCCTATCGTCTGAAACAGACCAGGGCTATAGTCCAGCCGATTTTCCTCAGATGGATTTGGCCCAGGGTGAGCTAGACGATCTGTTAAGTAGTCTAGATTTGTGTGATGCGGGAGGAGAAATGTCATGACCATGGCTACCAAGCAACAAGGCGCGGCAAAGCGCAACGCCATTGAGGATATCTATCCCCTTTCTCCCATGCAGCAGGGACTGTTATTTCATACCCTGTTATTCCCTACGGCGGAGGCTTATGTTCCCCAGATGGTGCTGGCGTTTTCTGGACAGTTGGATGGTCGACTGCTGCACCAGGCATGGACAACCATGCTTGCCCGCCATAGTATTCTTCGCACTGGCTTTTATTGGGAACAGCGGGATCAGCCCTTCCAGGTGGTACAGCGTCAGGTGACCCTACCCTGGATAGAACAAGACTGGTCTGGTTTGTCAGCGACTGAACAGGCATCCAAGCTCTCAGTGCTGCTAGACTGCAATCGCAACCAGCCGTTTAACCTAAATCGACCACCTTTGCTCCGTCTTACCTGGGTATCTTTGGGTAAAGGAGACTCGGGAAAGGAACGCTACTACCTGATTTGGTGCTACCATCACTTGATTTTGGATGGATGGTCCACCAGTCAAGTGCTGAAGGAAGTTTTTCAACAGTATTTTGTGCTGGCTGGTTCTTTGCCAGCCCTAACAGCCACCGGTTCTAAGCCCTATGGAGACTACATTGCCTGGTTAAATCAGCAAGATAAAACAGCTGCTCAGAACTTTTGGCAAGCCTATTTAGGCGACTGGCAGGGACCAACCGCTTTACCCATTTTGCAGCCTAAGCGTCCTGCCCAAGCATCGCTAGAACAGCAGCAGCATGTAATTTCTCGCGTAATCACCCAGCAGCTGCGAGACTTTATTCAGCACCATAAAATTACGTTTAACACTTTAATCCAGGGAGCACTGGGACTATTACTCAGTCGCTATAGCAACAGTCATGATGTTGTTTTTGGAACGACCTATGCTGGACGTCCGGCACAGCTATCGGGATCACTCTCCATGGTAGGGCTGTTTATCAATACGCTGCCAGTGCGGGTTCAGATCCAGACTCAAACAACCGTCGCTGAATGGCTACAGGATTTGAGTGCCCAGCAAACAGATACTCTATCCTATGAATATGTCTCCCTAAGAGAGCTACAAGCCTGGGTAAA
>JBCDJC010000326.1:0-4823 GCA_038748225.1 Cyanobacteria bacterium P01_H01_bin.26
CGCTAATATCAAGTAAGTGGTTGCTCCAAATCATAAACTTCTTAAGCCATAACAACTGCAAGCGATGGAACTGACTGAATCACTAATCCGCCCAGATCCAGAGGATGCTCTGGATGTGATGAAACAGTTTTCTAACAGTTGGGCTGAGGGCTACGGCCGACATATTCAGCTGCGGGACGGGTTGGAGCTGACGACCGGCAGTTTGCGAATGCCCAATCGTGCTCAGGAGAAATGCCCAGAAGGGTTAAGCGACGGCATTGGGTTTCATCTGCATCTGTCGGGTGAGCATCAGGATCGCTATCGGGCAATCGAGGCGAGGCAGTATGGCATTGATGGCACTGGCGTGGTGCGCGAAACCACAATAGACTATCTCAACCACCAGCCGTTTGTGGAGGTCTCGATTTGGATGCGGGTGGACGTGCTGCGGTCGTTTGTGGGTCGTGCCGATGGGGAACTGCCCGTGGGACTACAACATTTGGTGCGCCCGATGGAGCAAGAGTTTTATGCGGGAGCGAGGGTGGCGACCCCAACAATGCTAGCGATCGCCCAGCAGATTGTGCAGTGTCCGCGTCAGGGACTGGCGAAACGCATGGTGCTAGAGAGCAAGACACTGGAACTGTTGGGACTGGCGTTAGAAGAAGAAATTATTCGTCATGATGACAAACACGACGAGAAGAAATTGCCTGACCTGAAACCCGACACGATGGAGTGCATTTACGCGGCTAGAGAGATTTTGCGGCAGCGGTTGGACAATCCCCCCTCGCTAACGGAACTATCGCGGCTAGCCGGATTGAACGAATGTACGTTGAAACAGGGCTTCCGTCAGGTATTTCAGAAGACAGTTTTTGGCTATTGGCATGACTACAGCATGGAACAAGCCCAAAACTTACTGCAAACAGGGGATTTGAAAGTTGAAGAAGTGGCGCGGATGGTGGGCTACCGCGATCGCACTGCCTTTACCAAAGCCTTTCGCCGCAAGTTTGGTATCACCCCCAGGGATTGTAAATCTGCAACTCAGAAATATTTTTGAAGTCTGCCAATTGCGAGATGGGCGGTGCATCTAGAGGTTAGGAGACTGGGAGATCTTCAACCTGAGAACAAATAGCCGCGCAGAGTACCACAGGCAAAAATATTCCGTTTCAACCACTAAAATATTCCGTTTCGACCACACTGCGATCGCCTACTGCACAGCATCTTCCAGTAGGTTATTGAGAAAGATTCTTACAAGTGGTGTGTGAGTAATGATCAAGCTGTGGCAAGGGTTGCTGTTGGTAGGGACGATTTCGGTTTTGAATGTGCAGGCGGCAAGAGCGGAGGTTTCGCCCCCACCTCTGCCCTCTCCCTCCTGGACTGAGGGGGATGATGCAGAGCCTCAACTCACGACCAATATCCCGCAACTCACCGAACTTGACCAGCCTGCGATTACCGTTGACGAATGGATAGCCCAAATGCCGCTGGTGCAGATTACCGATGTGCGGCTAGCAGAAACCGAAACGGGTCTGCAGGTGGTGCTAGAGACAGCTGATAGCGAACTGCCCACCCCGACGACTTCCACCTCAGGTAATGCGCTGATTTTAGAATTTTCCAATACGGTGCTGGCGGGAGAAGCATTTGAAGCATTTGGTCCAGCGGAGGGCATTGCTGTTGTGCAGGTGTCGACGCTGACGGGTGACCGGGTACAGGTGACAATTACGGGGACGGATACGCCACCTGTGGCTGAGGTGAATGCTACTGGGCTGGCGGTGACCTTGGGAGTCGCGGTAGAAGGGACAGACGAGGACACCCTTCGGATTGCGGTGACCGGAGAAGGAGATGAGGGCTACAACCCATCCAATGCATCGACAGCGACCCGAACCGATACGCCAATACGAGACATTCCCTTCTCGGTTCAGGTGGTGCCACAACAGGTGTTAGAAGACCGCAACGTCAGAACCATCACCGAGGCAGTAGAAACCGTTAGTGGTGTGGTTGAAGATTTTGTGGATAACCAACCTAGTAACGGCGCTAGAAGAATCAGAGGATTTCGGAGCTTTAATGCATTTCGGAATGGACTTCGTGACCTTGATGGTGGTGGTAGTGTATTGCCTCTAGGAGTGGTTGAGCGGATAGAAGTTCTGAAAGGTCCAGCCTCATTTATAACGGGTGCTATCGAACCGGGTGGAGTTATTAACTATGTCACCAAGCAGCCTTTGAGTGAGCCGTTTTATGAGCTCGGGCTCGAAGTCGGCAATTTTGGACGGTACGAGCCCCGCGTCGATCTATCAGGCCCCCTGACCACAGACGGAGATGTGCTCTACCGTTTCATTGCTTCTTATGGGTATCAAGATAGCTTCCAGGATTTTGCCAATTCGGAAGAGGTTTTAATTGCTCCCTCTTTTTCCTTTAATATTAGCGATCGGACAGATTTGGATCTTTTTTATGAATACAGCCGCTATTTTGGCGATCCTTTGCAAACTCCTGTTCCGCTTTTGAGCGATGGTAGCTTACCCGATCGAGACTTTTATACGGGCTACCCTGACTTTCCAGAAAATGAGCTTTTCGCCCATCGAGCTGGCTATGACTTGACTTATGAACTTAGCGAGAACTGGCAAATTCGCAATAATTTTACTTTCAGGTACAGCGAGAACAATCGACAGCAATTCTTTCCAATTTCAATCACAGATGATCGCTTTCTAAACTTCCTTGCCTTTGATAGCGAGATTACTGAATATAACTACACCGCAGGCGTGAATCTGGTGGGTGAGTTTGACACTGGCTCTATTACTCATCGACTTCTGGCTGGCTTTGATTTTTCTGACATTGATGAGAACAGCGTGGAGGATAACGTCGATCTAGCAAATGTTCCTCCCCTGGATATTTTGAATCCAGACTACGATGCTTTTACAGGACGGCCAGAACTTAATCCCTTTTTTCCTATTGAAACCCGTAGAAGACTATATGGTTTTTACCTGCAAGACCAAATCGCTTTCACTGATAGCCTGAAACTATTGATTGGGGGACGCTACGACTGGTTAGAACAGGAACAAAGAGCATTTCTTCCTGATAGTACGACTGCTATTTTTTCACAAGAGCAAAGCGATGGAGCCTTTAGTCCTCGCATTGGGTTAGTCTATCAGCCAAGCGACACTGTCTCGCTCTATGGGAGCTACAGTCGGTCATTTAATCAGGTATTTGGACAAAATCCAGATAATGAACCGTTCGAGCCTACCCGAGGCACACAGTATGAGGTTGGCGTTAAAGCTGATTTTCTAGACGGTAGACTTTCGGCGACTCTGGCCGCCTACAACTTGACCCAAACCAACGTCCTGACTCCTGATTCCGACCCGGTGTTGGCGGCTCGGGGCTTTAGTGAACAAGTTGGGGAACAGCGCAGTCGCGGGATTGAGCTAGATGTGACGGGCGAGATTTTACCCGGTTGGAATATCACTGCTGCCTACGCCTTGACCGATACCGAAGTCACCGAGGATAACTCCATTCCCAGTAATGAGGGCAATCGCTTTGAAAATGTACCGCTCCATCAAGCCAGTATTTGGACAACCTATGAAATTCAGGAAGGCGACTTGGAAGGGTTAGGGTTTGGCCTAGGCCTGTTCTACGTCGGTGAGCGACAAGGGGATTTAGCCAACACCTTTCAGGTGGGCGACTATCTACGAACCGATGCTGCTCTCTACTATCGTCGAAATCGTTTCAACGCGGCCCTAAACTTCCGCAATCTCTTTGATATCGACTACATCAGCTCAGTCAGTTTTGGCAGCCGATTACAAGTTGAACGAGGTGACCCCTTTACGGTTGTTGGTTCTGTTAGCTGGGAGTTTTGATGGGTCGTTGAATAGTAGGGAGGAGCAACCTTAATGATGCGTAAAAAAGCGACTCGGAAAATCATTTTGTTTTTTTTCTTACTAGCCGCTACCGTCATTTGCACCATGACGGCTTGCGACAGTAGAACTCTAAGGGGCGACCAGGGGGACATTCAGTCAACCTCTGGTCAAGCTCCTGCCATCAGCTCAGAGCAGAAACCAGTAGCGACAAAAACGGTTAATCATGTTCTTGGCCAAACTGAGATTCCACTCCATCCCCAGCGCATTATTGTCCTGGATGCGTATAGTGACTTTCTGCTGGATGGGGTATTGGCATTAGACATCAAGCCTATCGGTTTGGCTCGCTGTTCTACCTGTATCAAGTCCGATCCGTTTAGCGATGTTGTAAGTGACCTGCCCTCTGTCGGTACTGGAGAGCAACCGTCTTTGGAGAAAATTCTGATGCTTAAGCCTGATCTGATCCTAGGGTATGAGTGGCATGAATCGTTCTATCCACAACTCTCTGAAATCGCTCCTACAGTGATCTTCAATCCTTACACCGGAGGTAATAATTTTAAGCGAAACTTTGGACAGCTCGCTGAAGTTTTAGGTAAGAGCGACCAGGCTGAAAGTATCTTAGCCGATTACAATGAGCGCATTCAAAAATTCCAGAAGCAGTTTGGAGAAAGGCTAAAGAGTAAGACCGTCTCTTTGATTCTCTTCGACAATTCAAAATTTCATGTGTATGGGCCAGAATCTCTTTTTCTAGGTTGGGTCATGAACGAAGCAGGCATACAGTTTATTCCGGCTTATACAGCCCTGAAAGATGGTGTGGTATTCGATATGAGCCTTGAAGTGTTGCCTGATTGGGATGCCGATTTTCTGTTCGTAGTACTTTACTCTCAGGGTTCTTTTGAGGATCTTGAACCTGTCTTTAAGCAACCCATTTGGTCCACCTTGAAAGCGGTTCAAAACGAACAGGTGTACATAATACCGAATAATCCTACTGGCGGGCCAATTGCGGCC
>JBCDJC010000327.1:0-4811 GCA_038748225.1 Cyanobacteria bacterium P01_H01_bin.26
ACCCGAAACGCATTTCTTTAGGGCAGTAGGCCTGATGTGAGTCAGATTAAAGCGTTAGCTAGCGAGACTTTGCGGCTGCGATCCATACCGGCTATGGAGCTGAAGCGCTTTGGGATTAAGGCCAAACTGTTGACGAAATGCGGTGGCAAAGTTGCTGCGGCTGGTGTATCCAACCTTGTGGGCGACCGCTTCAATGGCTAAATCTGAGGTGGTTAATAAATGGGCTGCTACGGTCAGACGACAATATCTGAGATATCGAAAGGGCGTGGTGCCATACACCTGATGAAAGCCCTGGTTGAGTTTAAAGCGATTGAGCCCGACCTGCCGTGCTAAGGTCTTGACCGACGGCGGATTGTTTAGATTGCGGGCTACAATCTTTCCAGCCTGGTAAATGCGGTCTAGATCGTCACCCACCAGCGGATATGAGATGGCATTTAAGTGATTCATTCCCCGCAGCATCAAGGCGACTAGTTCGAGGGCTTTATCTTCTAGATACACTCGCCGCATCTGTCCACCATGGGAACAACAAAGGATCTGCTTAACCACCTGACGCATCTCTGAAGTCATCGATCGCCAAAAACGGCCAAACGCGCAAAAATCTAAGCTTTCAAATGGATCTTTTGCGCAAAATACCTGGGGTGAGGCAATGGCCCCACTGAGAATATGGTCGAATGCGACCTGAGGGGATTTAGCATAATATCCATGCTGAGAGCGATACACCCAGCTAGCCCAGTCATAGAGCATGGCTCGGTCCTGGGGGGGGAAATACTCAACCACGGCATGGGCGCAAGTCTCAAACATGGGAGCACTAAAAAGCACCTCCACCTTAAGCCGACGCGGTTGCGCTGAGCGAATGCCAAAGCTATTCTGCGACTGAACCAAGTGCGGCATAAACATACTCTGGCCTGCCGCTGGCCCTTCTATCTGAAATTCAAATTCCAAAAACGGATTGCGTCGTGGATTCTTGTATATGAAGGTGCTATGGATTGAATAATCCATCACCACAAGACACAGTCCTTCCCGTAAAGGAATCGTCTGTGTGTAACCCTGGCCCACCTGGGGTGACCAGAGCTGAATCTGGTCAGACGAATCAGCATGAAATAGCCTGGAATCATCGGGGCTACCGCAGTGAAGATAGTCAGATTTTTGATTAAAGAACCGGATCGCCATGGTGTCAGCAGCGGCCAAGTGCAAACTGTAGCAGTTGGCTTAATGAAAATAATTTTCATTATTATGCCATAGAGGGTTTCACAAAAAGAGGATTAGATAAGAACTGTAAGTCCAGCTGCGATCGCAGCCATAGGCACACCAAGCACTAAACCAACCAATCCTGCTTTAATATGAGCCCAGGGTTGATGCAGCGGCTCAATACCTTCAACTCTCATCCATGATGGATAGATCCAGATGTAAATCAAAAGGTCGATGACAACAATATCCACCACATTAAGGATGGCAATGATCAGCCAGGCTACTACTAGCCGTTCATAGAAACTGGCATCGTAAACCAATGCAACCCACTCAGCTGTGATAGTGGTTCCTGCCAGTATGGTAAACACAATGACCGCAAAGACCGTATAGGTTGACCAGGTTTGGGGAGATTTTATCTTTCCTTCGGTGAGGTCTGAAAGCCAGGCTTCCGGCGTAAGTCGCCAGGATGCCAGGACAATGAGACAGAATATAAAGGACGTGAGTGCACCACCGGTAATAATTGAAAGCACCATAAGACAACCTTTTTGAACAGATTTACATCGTTTAGAACTGCCCCCTGACCTGCAGGCCAAACACCTGGCCGTCACCGGGATATCCCGCAAACTGTCCAGTACCGGTATTTAACGCCGTCGTAAAGTAGTCTTGGTCAAACAAATTGTTGGCATACACATAAACACCAAACTCATCAAACTCATAGCCTATGCGGGCATTGACCAGGGCAAAGGGATTTTGCTTGGCATCATTAGTTTGATCAAAAAAGTAAGTGCCAAATCCACTTAACTCAAGCCGACCAAAGAATCCTCCAGGGTCTCGGTACTGTGCTGCCAGTCCATAGGTATACTCGGGTGAGTTGGGCAGTTGATTTCCCGACAAATCTCGCCCCGTAATCGCGTCCGTGAATTCTTTAAATTCGGTGTTTAGATAACCAAAACTGGCAATTATCTCGATGCGCTCGGTAGGCTTTGCCCTCAGATCCAGCTCAATTCCCCAAATGTCTGCACTGGCTGCATTTAGTACAGTTGTTACTAAATTGGGCAAATCAAATCCAACAACTTGATAATCTTCAAGGTCAGTTTTAAATAACGAGAGATTTGCTAGCAGTCGATCATCTAACCAGGAGGTTTTTACACCTACCTCGTAGGCTAAACTTGTTTCAGAATCAAACTCTGCTGCTGTGGGCAGATCAGAAATGATATTGAATCCTCCTGGTTTGTAACCACGACTAACGCTGGCGTAAGTGAGTATATTCGGTTGAAAGCGATATTCAACTGCAACTTTCGGCAACCATATACTTTCACTGGCGTCAACTGAATAGTCTGGGACCAAAGGAGTGACAACGTTGTTAAAACTCAGCGTGGAGCGCCGATCCATACTAAAGTCACGGTGCTCAAATCGAAGACCTGCCGTTACCGCTAGCTTATCGGTCAGCTCATAACTACTTTGGGCAAACCCGGCATAGGTAGTATCTTCAAATTCACCAAAATTATTGAGGACACTGCCGCTAAACAACCCAAACGCCGGATTGGCCCCCAGGGCTCCAAATTTTACACCACCCGATAGATCAGAGCTCTCATTCTCGAAAAAACCACCCAATAGCCAACGCCAGCGGCCATTGTCAGTCGTTGACTGGAGGCGTAATTCCTGAGTATATTGCGTTGTTTCAAGAGCAGCATCTCCAACCGTGACATCTAAAGCACTAAAGTCTGAGTCAGTAGAGTTCTCCTGTTGCCACTGTCGCCTACCTGAGATGGAGGTGATGATAACATCTGGTCCAGTATAGCGAGCCCTAATAAACTGGGAATTTCTTTCTACTTGATTGAATCCCAGAAAATCTTCTTGCACTTCTCTGGGATCATCAGCACCGATCAAGGTGCCAAAGGTGCTGCCGTCATCAAATTCCTCATAGTCTGCCCCTAGACGCACCTCCCACCGATCGGAAGGAACCCAGCGGAGTTGTCCACGAACCCCATAATTTTCACGCCTGTCGGCATCTTCATCTAAAAAGACATTCTCTATAAATCCATCGGATTCAAAATAGGAACCACCTAAGGAGAAAAACAGTTCATCATTGATCGGTCCACTGGCAGATAGTTGAGCCTCAAGCAGGTTCTCTGTGCCTACCGTGGCCAGACCACTAAATCGAAACACGTCATCCGGTGCCTTGGTGATAATGTTAACAACGCCCCCCTGGGAGTTACGCCCGTACAATGTGCCTTGGGGACCTCGCAGCACTTCAACGCGTTCAATATCGTATAAGGCTGTCTCCGATGTCAGGATATCCACGGGCACATCATCGATATAAATACCCACCGAAGACTGACCGATACCAACCACATTCAGATCGTTGGCTAACCCCCGAATGTTATAGATCGGATTATTAGAACGGGGACCGTTGGCAAACGTGGAAAAATTTGGGACCAGGCGTGATACCTCTTGGGGAGAGCGAATGCCAGAATCTTCAAACTCTTGCGATGTAATGGCAGTCACACTACCTGGAATATCCTGGATGTCTTCTTCAACCCGCTCACTGGTAACGATGATCCGAAGCGGCTGGTTATCTGCTGTTTGGTTATTTTCTAGAGCCTCTTCTGCCTGAGCCTTCAAAAGGTCAGGCGCATTATCTGGCAATGGCATTTGCGCAACATGGGCAGAGGGTATAGGCTGTGCGCTTCTCCGTGGAAGAGTATTGGCCAGTGCACTAGAGCCGAAGCTAAGTGCGATCGCAGGAATTGCCAACAGGTATAGTTTCATATCACACCACCGGACTGTATGTTGCTCCAACTCAAGATACTGAGCTTGAAGCAAATCATTCCTAGTTAGGCTACTGATTTGTCCTCGAAAATTTGCGCCCCAAACGCATTATTTTGTCATTGACATCGCCCTCAAGAAACGTGGGCAATATTATCAAGCTGGAGTTGAAAAAATTTTGGATTGAGTCCAAATTGTTTGCGAAAGGCGGAGGTAAAGCGACTGCGATTGGTATATCCTACCCTATAGGCGATCTCTTCAATCGCTAGATCCGAGGCGAATAATAAATGGAATGCTAGCTCTAGGCGACAGGTGCGCAGGTATCGAAAGGGGGTGGTGCCATAGACATGATGAAAGCCTTGGTTTAGCTTCAACCGATTAAGCCCGACCTGCCGTGCCAATGCCTCAATGGACGGTGGAGTTTGCAGCTGGCGAGCTAAAATCTGGCTGGCCTGCTGAATGCCGTCCAAATCCTCAAACTTTAGTGGATAGGAGGGATTTCTCCACTGTTCTAAACTATTGAGCTTTAGAGCTACTAAGTCTAGAGCTTTGTGCTCCAGATAGGTTCGTCGCACTCGGCCATGGTAGGGACAGCTTAGTATCTGCTCAATAATCTGGTGCATTTCTGCGGTCATTGACTTCTCAATGCTAAGCCGGGAGCCCAAAAGTTCTGACGCAGCCAAAAACCGATCGGTAATCAGTTCAACTGATGGCGGTGAGATATGTGTATGGTTCAAAATTTGGCCGAGTGCCGCCTGGGGTGAATCAGCCCGATTACAAAACAGGCTGAAATAAGAGAGTTCAATAAATTTGTTAAACGAAGTCAAGGCCTGGGGCGATAGACGCTCAGCAAT
>JBCDJC010000328.1:0-4808 GCA_038748225.1 Cyanobacteria bacterium P01_H01_bin.26
CTAGGCGTATCGGTAGATTGGACCCGTGAGCGTTTCACCATGGATGCGGGGCTGTCAAAAGCCGTCCTCAAAGCCTTTACCCAGCTCTACGAAGAAAAGCTGATTTATCGTGGCAACTACATGGTCAACTGGTGCCCCGCCAGCCAGTCGGCGGTGTCAGATGTCGAAGTTGAAAACAAAGATGTGGACGGTAGCCTTTGGCATTTCCGCTATCCCCTGACCGATGGTTCCGGCTCTGTGGAAGTCGCCACCACCCGTCCTGAAACCATGCTGGGGGATACCGCAGTCGCCGTCAATCCAGAGGACGAGCGCTATCAGGAGATGGTGGGTAAAACCCTAACGCTGCCGCTGGTCGGTCGCGAAATTCCTATCATTGCCGATAGCTATGTAGATAAAGAATTTGGCACCGGCTGCGTCAAGGTCACCCCAGCCCATGACCCCAATGACTTTGCCATGGGTCAGCGCCACAATCTGCCCATGATTACCATCATGAATAAAGATGGGTCGATGAATGAAAACGCGGCTCAGTTTGAAGGTCTAGACCGGTTTGAAGCTCGTAAACAGGTGGTAGCCGCCCTGGATGAAGCCGATGCCCTGGTGCGTGTTGAAGACTACCAGCACAGCGTTCCCTATAGCGATCGCGGCAAAGTTCCCATCGAACCGCTACTTTCCACCCAGTGGTTTGTAAATATCCGCCCCATGGCCGATAAGGCGCTGGATGCCCTCGACAACCATCAGTCGCCAAACTTTGTTCCCGAGCGCTGGACTAAAGTTTACCGCGACTGGTTAGTTAACCTACGGGACTGGTGCATCTCTCGTCAGCTATGGTGGGGACACCAGATTCCCGCCTGGTATGCCATTAGCCAAACCAATGGAGAGATTACCGACTCCACCCCTTTCTTTGTCGCTGAGTCAGAAGAAGACGCCCGAGCCAAAGCCGTCATCCAGTTCGGTGAGAATGTCGAGCTAAAGCAGGATCCTGACGTATTAGATACCTGGTTCTCCTCCGGACTGTGGCCCTTCTCCACCATGGGCTGGCCCGATCAGACCGCCAAGGATTTTCAGACCTACTATCCAACCAGCACCCTGGTTACCGGGTTTGACATTATTTTCTTCTGGGTCGCCCGCATGACCATGATGGCCGGGCATTTAACCGACACCATGCCCTTTGAAACCGTCTATATCCATGGGCTAGTGCGGGATGAGAAAAACCAAAAAATGTCAAAGTCCAAGGGCAACGGCATTGACCCTCTGGTATTGATCAACAAGTATGGAACAGATGCCCTGCGCTATACCCTCATCCGCGAAGTAGCAGGGGCCGGTCAGGATATCCGCCTGGACTACAATCGTAAAACCGATGAATCCTCGTCGGTCGAAGCATCGCGGAACTTCACCAACAAGCTATGGAACGCCTCTCGGTTTGTGATGATGAACCTGGGTGGAGCCACCCCCGAGAGTTTGGGAGAGCCTGACACCACAAAGCTAGAGCTAGCCGATCGTTGGATTCTTTCAAAGTTTAATCAAACCGTGGCCCAGACAAGGACTCAGTTAGACAAGTACGGCATGGGCGAAGCTGCTAAAACGCTGTATGAGTTTACCTGGGGAGACTTTTGCGACTGGTATATTGAGCTGGTAAAGCCCCGTCTTTATGGCAAGGATGAGGACTCCAAGCTAGTGGCCCAACAGACCCTGGCCTTTGTCCTTGACGGCATTCTGAAACTACTACATCCGTTTACACCCCACATTACCGAAGAAGTGTGGCACACCCTTACCCAGGCCGGTGAGGATAGCTACCTGGCCGTACAGTCCTACCCCACCGTTCAGCCTGAGCTAGTAGATGCTGAGCTAGAAAAAGACTTTGACCTGCTGATTGGAACCATTCGCACCATTCGTAATCTGCGGGCGGCAGCCGGTGTAAAACCCTCGGCTAAAATCGAGGCAATCTTAAAGACCGATGATGCCAACGAGGTCCGAGTTCTTGAGGCCACCCAGATTTATATAAAAGATGCTGCCAAGGTTGAGACGTTGACCCTGGGCGGAGCGGCCCTGCCCGCCAGCGGCTTGGACATTACCTATACAACACAGCAGGCGCTTGATGAAACAGCAGCAGCGACACCGAGCAAAGCTGACGAAGCTAAACTGCCAGAGATTGATTGGGGTGATGGTGTAGAAGCGATTCAAACACTGTTAAAGCACCCCTTAGGCTATGCAGGGCAGGCCTACAACGCGGCCAAAAAGCCAGCGTCTGTGCTGCTACTGCTGCTGCTCACGGCACTTGGTCTGAGACTAGCGGCGGCGATTGTCTCAGGGATTAATACCCTGCCACCCATTGGCAGATTTTTCCAGCTAATTGGTGTTAGCTACACCACCTGGTTTGGCGGTCGCTACCTCCTCAAAGCCGCCAATCGCCGCCAGCTCTGGAATAATACAACTGAGTTTTGGGATGAGGTGGTTGGGACCTTTGGTCGCGATCTCGTTGATATTGAAGGAAGCAAAGAGTTTCTGGGTATCCGAGATACGCGACAGATGTTTGCAGGGGTGTTTGGGACGGTTGAGGTGCTTATCCCCCTGACGGGCCTCGTTGATGTCGATGCCCTCAAACAAAAGCTAGAGAAATCCCTTGCCAAGGTTGAAGGGGAGATAAAATCGATCAACGGTCGTCTGGGCAATCAGGGCTTTGTAAATAAGGCCCCTGAACATGTAGTACAAGAGGCAAGAGACTCGCTGGCGGAGGCAGAGACCCAGGCAAAGCTGCTCAAGGAACGACTGACAATGCTCTAAGCCGGCCCCAGCCTAACCTCCATACCGGTTTGCCAGGTAAGCGCGGTCGGGACTGTGGATAACCCGAACCGGCTAACCTGGTACGTTTAAACCGCGGTCGTTGCAGCGCCAGAAAAATTTGCCTGAAGATACATGGCGCAATAAAACATCAGTCACCCAACCCCCCAGGGGTTGCCTCCAAACAATCAGGATCCACATAGTGGCAGGTGGTATTATCCTGGCAAATATACGCCCATCCCGCATCGTTGATGGCGACCAGCCTGTAGGACATATCTTGAACAAAATAGCCCCTGTGATTTCGAGTACCTGATTTGACTCCAAGGTTATAAGCGTCTGCTTTAATCATCGGACGTCTCCAAAATAGAATTAGTCAAGTGTTAAGTTAAATAAACTGAATTTATGCGTTGTCTTTCTTGAATAAACTAAGCTTATCTTTAAAGACACCAGCCGTTCATTAAGTTCTATTAGCGCTTAACAAAATTGGCATTGCCGCGCCCCAAGAGAGCGTTGGATATAGGGGTCAAATTGCCGTGGTGACCGATCGGACCATCCCCAAAAGCGATCGCATCAAACCTGTCGCAACTCGTTGTTGGCTACCGTAAACTCTCAATAGACCTGTTGCCAAGCACAAAGTTAAACGTCGCTCGTTTAATGTTGTTGCCAGCGTCCAGCGACATCAAGAGGTCTGGATTAAATAGAAAATCATTTTGATTGGCTGATTCCCCGGGAAAATAGAGCTGTGTCGTTAAAACGGGCAGATGGGGAGCTTTTACCTTTACATGAAAGTGGCGTGTGCGACCAGGATAGAGACCTGGGATAATAGTCTCAACCCGGTAACGCCCCTCTGGATCTGTAAATTGGTGGCCCCGTAGGTTGTAGCCACGGTTGTCGTACTCACCGAGATCGTTCGTATGCCAAAAATCCAACAAAACGTTGGCGATGGGAACACAGTCTGAGGACAATACCTGCCCCGTAACAACTATGGGTATGCCGCGAGTGTGGGGCTCCAACAGGGACTGCCGTTCTGGGGAATCGGGGGTGTAAAAGGGCCCCTCTGTTTGGGAAAGAGTAGAGCCGCTGTCACAGGCGGAGGAGGTCAAATCTGGATCTTGGTTTAAGCGACCTATCGCCCCGCGGGGAGATAGGTTAGAAAATGCTTGCCCACAGGTGGCTGAGGCAAATGATGCCAGTGTTACAGGACCCAGTCGTAACAGGGTGCGACGATTCAACCGTTGTTTGAACATGGGATTTGTCGATAGCTGTCCGGATGATTTTTATGGTAGGGCTATTAGCGATAGTTGGGAGGTCCTGTACCGGCTTGATCAACTAAACGGATCCAACTGCCCTACCTTTATCCACAGCCCCTACCTCTTAAGCAAAATAGTTAAATTGCCCAGGCTATTCAGATTTAAGATAATTGCGGCCAAGTTCTAAGCAAAAATTCAGCTTAACTTGCCAAAACCTTTACCTGAAAAGGTTCCATGGCCACCTACTAAAACTTTTCTTAAAAATAGGACTGAAATATATTTTTACGGGGCAATCAAGAACCTTGCCCCGTAAGTCTAGATAAACCCACCACCGCGGCTTGAACCCACCCCACCAATGGCGGCGGTACGCCTAGTTGAGTAGTCGAGGGCCGATGTAGCATTTCGGTAAGCTCCCTCGATCACGCCACCCGTACCAGCTGCATACAGTGCTAGAAACGCCGCCCATGCCCTGTCGGCGTGCCCCGTGGCGTCGGCTTCAGCATCAAATTTTGGCGCGCCGGCGAGCGTGGTAGTCCGTTTGAGTTTGTGGAAATCGTCCCTGCAAGGGCGATCTATGGGAACCCGCCACAATCGTTTCTCGAAAGCCTGCTTTCCAATGGTGGCCAGCTGGTATTTATTCTGGTTGGTGAAAGGCACCCCCTCAACCACCGAAGCGCCGTACCGCCGCTGGGCGTCTTCTACCGGCTTTTCGCCCATGCCGGTCCGGTCCATGGCAATTCTGGCTGGTCGATACAGACGTACTAATCGATCTAACTCAGC
>JBCDJC010000329.1:0-4803 GCA_038748225.1 Cyanobacteria bacterium P01_H01_bin.26
ACAGTAGAGCTGGATGTAATAGTTGGTCTGGGCTTCTATGTCGGCTTTGCGCACCCGCAGCGGCGGCGCTTTGATGGTTTGTTGGGACAGTTTTGCAAAGGGGGGCAGGTTTTTTTCCGAGATCATCATGATCCAGGCGGCACTGCTTTTGGTCGGCAGCGCCGCCTGGCCCGGCGGGCTGACCGGCTGATACTCACCGGTTGCTAGCAGCCGGAGGATGGCAGGTTTTAGCTCGGAGTCAAGGTCTTGAATATTGTTGAGCAGCAGGGTGCCACTACCCAACCAGTCGAGCAGCCCTGGTCGGCTCTCTCCCCGGCCAAACAGGTCGGCAGCCCGTAGGGTTTGGCAGTCCACCTTAATCATGGGCTCTTTTTTATGGTCGGACCCAAAGTGAATCAGGGCGGCCAGGTTGTCTTTTTCTAAACCGGGTTCACCAAAGATCAGGATCTGGGGGCGGGGCTCATCTTTGCCATGGCCCCTGGCCGCTGTTCGAACGGCCTGCCGCAGCCGTTTGGCATAGCGGCTAGAGCCAATTACACCGCGATTGACCCTGGGAACCACATAGGGACCTAGCTCCTGCTGTCGTTCCTGCTCGTAGAGCAGCTGGGCCGACAGCTGCTCTACCTCCTGGGCAAGCATTTCGGAAAGTTCCTGGCTGAGGCTGGGATAGGTGTCGGCGATTTGCCTCAGGGTATCGGCGGGCAGCTGCCACAGCTCACAGTCATCCAGGCTAATTACCGTATGGTCGGTGGGCTGGTCCAGCAGGATCTCCTGCAGGTGTAGCACGGCCCCCGGCAGCAGGCTAGTCGTTTGGGCCATGGAGGCGCGCTGGGTGCGATAGCGCTCTAAACTGCCTGACCTGAGGATGTACAGGGCATCGGCCTGGGTGTCTTCTAAAATCAGGCGGCGGTTGGCCTGGAGGGTTAGGGGCGTGAGCTGGGTTGCGATCGCAGCTAGCACCTCCTCTTCTAACACACCAAGACAGGTACTCCGCCGCAGCCAAGCGACCCGTGCGTCATCGGTCAAATACTCCACCATGGTTTGGCATCCCGGCTAGTCCGATGGTGTGGATGATGACACAATCACCCGCCACACCACAAACAGCAAAAAACTCAGATAGGTCAGGGTGAACAGCCAATTCTGCCAGCTATCGCCCGCCTCGATAAACTCCATATCGATCACGATTAATTCCTTGCTCCCCCCTCAGAATCGAGAATTGAACTAGGCCCTACTCCTTACCGTACAGACGTTCCATGAAAAATCTCTGTGGACACAATTCTGGGATCCTCCCACACAACCCCTATCCCTAAAGAAACAAAAGTTATTAGGCTCTACCGCTGACAGACGTTAGCTAATTAGGGACTTACTGGCAAATAAGGTACCCAACCATAGCTCCTTTCCCCTGTCCCTTTACCCCTTCCCCACTCTACTCCGGGGATTTTGATGTACGACCCAACTAGATGGACAGCCGCTCCAGGCAAGATCTCCCCAGCATTTTATTTTTTCGCCCGGTTTTGCCCGGTTTTGCCCGCCTAGGGCAAACCTGCATAGATCATTTCTCGGCAGACCGCCGTACAAAGTAACAGATATTTGCTATATCAAGCCTTCCTCACAAGTCGTCCAGACAACGATTACAGCCCAAATTTCTATGCTAATCTGGCGCTTGATGAGTGGTTAGTTTTTGCCAGTCAGCCGGTATAGAGCTATCTAGACCAAGCTACCACTGGTGCGTCTCTTGTCAGAATTTCATCTCAAGTGTTTGGAGAAAGTCCATGTCCATTTATGTAGGAAACATAGCCTACAACGTTTCGCAGGAAGACGTTCAAGAAGTATTTGCAGACTACGGTACCGTTAAGCGTGTCACTGTCCCTATGGATCGTGAAACCGGTCGGCCTCGCGGATTTGCATTTGTAGAAATGTCTGCAGAGTCGGAAGAAACTGCAGCAATCGAAGCGCTAGATGGTGCCGAGTGGCTTGGGCGTGAAATTCGCGTCAACAAGGCCCGCCCTCGGGAGGAGCGCCCCAGACGCTAACGGACTGGCTATCCCCTAAAATCGCGTTCTCAAAGTGCCGTATTTATTTAGCAAATACGGCACTTTCGGATATAAAAATTTAGGCCAACGCTACTGCCAAAAATAGGTACTAAAAAACACGGCGGCCGTACCCGTAAAGAGGGCAGCCCATATCAGCATTTCCGTCCTCGTAATGCGTTTGGGATCAAACTTAAACCAGCTGGGCTTTTTGCGCTTTTGGGGCACTTTGCCATAGTTGGGGTCGTTTTCCTGTCTGCGTTTTGCTTCTCCCATGGGGATCTCCTGTACAGGCTGTCTAGGCTAGCGTTTGCTGCAGAGTCGCTTCATTTGCTCGAAAGCCGACAAGTACAGCCTTACTATCCTTTACAAATAGGGGGCGTTTTAGCAGCATGGCATCCCCTGCAAACGCCTCTATCCACTGCTGATCGCTCCACGTTTTTTTGTCTTCGCCAAGGGCACGGTAGGCCATGCCCGACGTATTGCGCATGGGTCTGGCTGTGAGGGCGGCGACCCAGTCAGCGATTTGCTCTCGGCTGGGGGGATGCTCTTTAGTATTGATAAATTCGTAGGCCACACCGTTGGCCGCAAGCCATGCCAGCGCCTTTTTACAGGTGCCGCAGTTGGGAATGCCATAAACCTGAAGCGCCATGTCCAATTTGCTATGTCAATTTGCCTACGGATGGTAGCACTTTAGCCAAGCTTTTGTTTACAGTCGGCTTTGCAACTATGGTTGGGGACTTGCTGGTAAATAAAGTCCCCAACCACAGCCCCTTTCCCCTGTCCCTGTCCCGCTTCCCCACTCTATTCCAGGGATTTTAGGCAGACCCCTTAAGCGCCGCTCCGTAACCCCCAAGCACTCATCACAATGATTATTCGGCGTTGCTGATCCTCAGGATGGCTTTATCTGGAAAATGCTGACACGTGGCATTTCTAACAGATCGGTGCATCCCTTAAATCACCAGCGGCGATTATTCTTTACAGAATTGCAATCATTCCTGCAGATCGGTTGCATTATTAAAACGGTAAGCTACGATTAGAAAATTCGCTGGACTGCGGTTGCCGGACGTGGATTCGTGCTTTGCGGCTATGTTCACTGGCTGGTATCTAGAGCAGTATCAGTATCTGTTCAAGTTAGCCCCGTCGAGTTCAAGTAAAGAGGAAAAGACTCATCGCACAGAAACATCGCATCAATCGTCAGATCAAGGCTCCGCAGGTATTGCTCATTGACCACGAAAACAATAATCGTGGCTTGACCGAGACTCGGGACGCGCTGAAGCTGGCCGAAGAAGTTCAATTGGATCTGGTTCTGGTTTCTGAAAGTAAGCAGGCACCGGTGGCCAAGATTTTGGACTACGGCAAATTTCAGTATCAGCAGAAGAAGCGTCAGAAGCAGAGCGCACGCACCACGGTTAAAGAGGTGAAGTTTCGCCCCAACGTCGGTGAATCTGATTATCAGCTGCGCATTAACCAGGCCATTCAGTGGTTGGGTAAGGGGGATTCTGTCAAGTTTCGGGTTCGGTTGCGCGGGCGAGAACACCAGCATCGCGATCGCGCCCTTGAGCTACTAGAGCGGATTGTTAAAGACTTAAAAGAGGCGGGTAAAATCCAGTCTTTTGATCGTCGTGCCCTGGTGCTGCAGCTCATGCCTGCCTAGGCCGCCAGAAAAATCCTATCTGGGGATCTGCCAAAAAATAAGATCCCCGGAGTAGATTGGGGAAGGGTTCAAGGGACAGGGGACAGGCACTGTTGGCGGGTACCTTATCTACCAGCAAGCCCCCTACAGTTTGAAAAAGGCTAGGCGGATGTTGAGAGAACATCTGCCTAGCCTTTTTCGTGCTGACATACCATGGTTTCAATATCCTGGGCCGTGGCTCCGATCGCCTCTGGGCTAAGGCCGGTGGTAATGGGATAGTGACGTCCGCCTAGCTGGGTATACACGGTGATCGTCGCAGAGTCTGCGGGGGTATCCAGGTGCTGGGCAAGAAGCGATGCTACCTGGAGTAGGGCCTCTGGCACGCTAGACCGATAAACCTGCATCGTAAAAATTCCCGGTGCCCAGGCGGCAACGTCGTCGGGGCCTAACGCTTCTGATTCGGTAAAGCGTTTGATTTGATTGATGGCCGGGTGGGTCATCAGCTTGAGAAAAAGCTGTGGCGTAATCGTGTCTGTGGCCGTGGGCAGGGAGGCTGAAAAGTCACAGGTCAACCACAGGTAGCGAATGGATTTGGGGTGGGCAGGGGACGACTGTTGTGGGAGCACGTGGGGCCGGGGCGAGACGTTTTGCGAAACTGTTTTGGTCGCTGGACTAGTGTGACATGGCCTCCTATAGAAAACCACCCCCGATGTGTCAGAGGTGGCCGACAATTGTCTCTTTCTTGACCTGCTGTGTGCCTAGGCGGCGACCAATCCTTGCTCAAGTTCCAACAGACGCTCCACTCGCTGCTCGGTGGCTGGGTGGGTGGAAAATAGGCCACTAAACATCCGTTTGGGGACAGCGTGCATAATCATTAGCGGCTCATAGGCTGGGTTACCGGCCATCGGCAGCTGACGGGCGCTGGCATCCAAACGCTTGAGGGCGCTGGCCAGGGCGCGGGGGTTGCCGGTTAGCTCGGCGGCACCGGCATCGGCGGCAAATTCGCGGGTGCGGCTAATGCCTAGCTGGATGACGGTGGCGGCCATGGGGGCTAAAACCAGCGTCGCGATTAGGGCAATGGGGTTGGGGCCATTGTCATCGCGGGAGTTGCCCATGCCACCAAACCACATGGAGTAT
>JBCDJC010000330.1:0-4761 GCA_038748225.1 Cyanobacteria bacterium P01_H01_bin.26
GGTTTCTGTACTCTCTTCTACGGTTTGAACGGTCTCAGGGGTCAGAACCAGCTGAGGAAAGGTGTCGCTGTCAATCACAGCGGCAGGATCGGACGGCGCATCCGGTTGCAAAGAGACCGGTCTTTGGGGGGAGGGTGTACTGGGTGGGGAGGGGCTACTGGGTTGAGAAGACGGAGAAGGCGTCTGTGGTATTACGTCGGGTAGGTCAGGGGGGGACGTAAAACTAGCTTGGGTTGACAGCTCAGGCTTTTGGAACCCTAGCGGCTGAGATTGCCCCAGGGGCTGACGCTGAACGGGCTGAACGGGTGGTGGAAATGTCTCTGGCGGGATGGGCTCCGCCGACACAGTAGTCCTGTCCGATGACCCACTGAGCAAATCTATCGGTGCAGTTGCGGTCCCTGGAACATCTCTAGATATGGGTTCGGGGGGCTCAGCTACCGTCACCGGCGGCTCTGGGAGCGGTAACGGCTGGATAGCTCTGTCGGGGACCGTTGTTAGCACCGTTTCAACGTCAGCGGAGAAGGTGGTAAAGGCTGAACCATCGCCCAGCTCTGGGGGCAGACCGACAATTTCTGCCGCCCGTCGCTGTAGCGTATTCTCTGTATCTAGGGGAGCTTGGGTGGGAGAGGGGGTGAAACGGCCCAGGGGTACAAGCGTGCGAACGCTCCACCCGAGGGGATATCGCCCACCGAGGGCGGAACGTTGTTCTATCCCTGATTCCCATCCATGTGAGGTCACCTAGCTACTCCCCTCAAAATATCCGGTCTCTCCCCGGCCTTTGGATAGCTTGGCCACCCCGCTACCGGACTTTTCAATTTTGAGTCCTTCATAGGCCAGGGTGAGTTCTTCTAGGACCACACTTTCAGCACTGGCCTGGAGTGAGTCGGCCTTCCAGCCAACGGGGACGGCGCCGATCAGGGTCCAGCATTGCATGGTTTCGCCAGCCTGGTTAAAGAGGAGAATACTAATATTGCGTCGCTGTTTGGGTTGATTGGCTAAAATCTGCTGGAGCCAGTTCCAAAAGTCGAAGCTGTCGGTGATGCCTCGCTTGAGGGTAACTTTTTCAAACGTAGGATCGCCGAGGAAAAACCGTTTTTGGTCGTTGACTCCGCCTTCTGAAATCGGGACTGCTTCCAGGGAGACGCCAATGCCGGAGCATTCGCTAAACGAGGCGGCAATCTCGCTATCGATTTCGACATAGAACCGGTTAGCGGTGACGTAGTTAAACTGGGGGCCTGCCGTCATGATTGTCTCCTTGGGGTCATACCCAGACGCTCGGTTTGGTTGCGAATCTCAGCTTGCAATAGGGCATAGACCCGATCGCTGAGGGTTCGCGTCAGCGCCGGGTCTTGCAACACTTTTTCGGCTAGCTGTGTGAGCTGTTCTGGCTGCGTCATTTGCCCCCCTGGTGCCAAAGCAGTTTCCGAATTTCCTGGATAGGGGTTTTGGGCACCAAACCGGTCTCGCTGAGCAAATATTGTCCTTCTGGGGTGAGTAGCTTTTGGGCAAAGGCTTGGCCGGGGGAACAGGGGGCTGCCGTCTGCTCAGCACAGGTGGGATAGGCTACCGCCATGCCATAGCCTAGGGGATAGGTGCTGGCTCGAGATCGGTCAAAAATCTCTGAATTTGCCCAGTAGGAGCCTTTATCACCACACAGGTCGGTGTCAATATCGATGGGTTTACCGCGATTGTTTACTAAAACAGGATAGGTTCTCCCTTGGTGGGTCAGGGCCAGGGGATAGACGGCGCACTGACCGACAACGTTGCTAATGCGATCAATGCCGATACCAATGGCACTGTCCGGGGACTGGTTGGCAAAATCGCTCAAAACCTGACCGTAGAATTCTTCGGGTGGATAGGTTTGGGCGCTGTTGAACTGCCGTCGGACAAACTGGGCCGTATCGTCTGCGCCAAACAGCAACTCGCCTAGGAGGGCCAGGGTAGCCTCGTTTTTAGGAAGGTAAAGTTTGACCGACCGACCATCAATTTCGGGATTTTCTGCCGTGAGCAGCTGCTGAAGCTGGGTAAAGCTAATCTGTTGTAGCCGTTTGGCCCTACCTTGTTGGGGCTGTGAGTCACTGTAGGCGACAAAGGCGGCAATACCATCGTAGGCAACAGTGTCTGCGGTAACCGTTGGCGGAACGTTGGGTGAGACATTTTTATGGGTGCGAATCAGACCGGCCTCCAGCTCGCCTGAGCTGAGTCTGGCGAGCAGGGCAGCTCGCGATCTGGGCTCCGGCACTTTTTTGAGGTTCAGGTTTCCCTGGTCGCGCTGCTCAAAGATTTGCTCAAACTTTAGCCGGTTGCGCCGGGTGGGGAGTAGGGGACTGCTGAGGGTGCGGGTAAAGCTTTCGTACCAGTAGCTGTCGGGTTCGATACCGTAGTTGACGGTGGCGGCCCCGGTCACCGCCGGAGCAATGTCCTGGAGGCGACAGTTTTGAGTCTGGCAGGTTGCGAGCAGCGGCCCTCCCCCGCGCCGACTCAACCACCAGCCCAGCCCGCCCAGACCCAAGATGGCCAGGCCCAGGGCTATCCACAGCCCGTAGGCTGGGGCGTCGTCGTCGGGGGCTAAAACTGGGGTAGCAATGTCTGGGATAGGTTCTGTTTCGGGGAGGGTGCGGAGAGCTGCGATCGCAACATCAATCCCTTTAAACCGCCCCTCGGGGCTTTGCCCCAGCAGTCTCAAAATATAGGGGTAAAAAGTCCGTACCTGCGGGTCTTCCGGCCAATTGTGTCGGTCGGTTACTTCCCCAGGTGTTGTCGTACCCTTAATCAGGGCAAAACAGGTCTGGCCAAGCTGGTATAAATCCTGCTCAACGGAGCCCAGCTCGCCTACCCGCGTGGCTGCGGGTTGCACCGGTGGTGCATCGCCACCGCCCGGATAAAATAAATGCTCCCACAGGGCAAACCGGGACAGATGAACAAAAAACGACCGCTGGTGGGTAGCCGTGGCCGCATCTGAAAACTGTAGCCAAAGATGCCCAGGGCTCAAACAGCCGTGGGGCAGTCCCACCTCTGAGCTGTCGTCGGTCCAGTTCACCCGATAGGTTTGTAGATATTGCAAGGTCTGTAGCACCTGCTCTAAAAACTGTCGGATCTGGGCAGCCGACAGCCGCTTCGGCTCGTCTGCTAAATAATCGGCTAACAGCTGCCCGTTGGCCAGGGTTCTAGTAATTAGATAGCAAACACGACGCGGCGCAACAATGACATCCTTGGGTTTGAGAATTCTAAAATCCGCCCCGTCCCCCAGGCGAAGATTTAGATCGACCAGCTGCTTAAAAGCGCGTTTGCGATCGTCAATTTCCGACTGGTCAAACGTATCCTGACTCAGACAGTACTCATAGATCCAAACGGGCTCGCTGCCGTTATCTTGGATCCCCTCATACTGACGCACCCAGCCCCCATCCCGCAGACAGTTACCCACCGTGTAGCGTCCCCACCAGCCCCGCTGTAGGGCCTCCCCCGGCTGGAGCCTCTGGGGATAGCGGGGGGAAAAGGAACGGTCTGATGGGGCAACGGGGACAGCAACGGCTAAATCCCCACGGTTAGTTAGCTCGGCCGTTGGATCTACCGTTAGAGCTGGCCGCTGGGGGGCCACCGGCGGTCCGGGGGACGGCGGAGTTTGCCCGTTGGTCGACTCACCGGTCGACCCGTTGGTCGACTCACCTCCCAAACTGGTCTGCTCGTAGCGTGTCTGCAGACTTCTTCTACCCCGCTGCCATGCCATTTGCACCGGGTTTTTGGCCAGGTTTGTGCCTTCACTTACCTTGCGGCGCACCGCATTTACCAGATCGGGGAGTCTCATGGGCTAGGTTTGCGAGGGCTGGCTGGGAGCCGCAGGCAGCGGCTCTGAAGACAGGGGGGCCAGCTCATTAATCTGGCGATAGAGATCGTAGAGGTAATTTAGGTCAATGGCGTATAGGTTTTCGATTACCCGAGGGGTAATTGAGTCTAGCGCCCCTAGCTGGGTCACCACGCGGGCCAGGATCAGCACCGTGGCATAGGCCGGATTTGCCTTGACCCGAGGATCTCGCAGGGGCACAATCTCATCCATCGCCTTGGCTAGACGCATGGTGCCCTGGCGGTGGAGATTGCCGTCACCATCGAAGTAACCCTTGGGCAAGGTAAATTCAAACTCGGTTTGAAACATGGTCTATCCTATTTAGCTCGCTCCAGGAACTCCACCGCCAGCTCCAGCTCCTCAATGGCTAGCTCCGTACTTTTGGCATTGACCTCCGAGGTGCTGTAGCGGGTGGGCCAGGCACCGCGAAAGTCGTACCGCGCCTGTTCTGAACCCGCCTGGTCAAAAATGCTCAGGGAACCTTCGGCCTGATTGTCTTTCCACTTGCCTAGCTCAACTTCGGTAAACCATTGCCAAAGCATGGGGGAATTGGTCATACCCCGCTTGAGCACAATGGTTTCAGTGGTAGAGCGGCCTGGAATTTTGGTGGTGGTAAGCTGGCCATATTTGGCCTTGGCCCACTGGTTGGCACTAACCTCGACGATTTCGATGGCTTTTTGCGATCGCACCAGTCGTCGGCACTCCAAAAAAACCGCATCCACCTGGTCGTTACCGCCGCCGATTTTTATCTCCAGCTGCAGGTAAAACCGGTTAGCCAGTAAAAGTTCAGCCGGAAAATCTTGCTGGGTCATGGCTACTGTACTCGGGTAATGCCTTCATGCACCAGCTCCAGGGTTTCATTGGCCATGTTGCTGTCACCAGCCGTAAAGCTCGGCCCTTCATACTTACAGGGGTAGGCA
>JBCDJC010000331.1:0-4704 GCA_038748225.1 Cyanobacteria bacterium P01_H01_bin.26
AGCAATATTTTCAGGCAAAAGCGGATAAATCTAACGACTCAATGGTGTCAAAGAATTCCAGCAGACGTTTGCTAATTTTAGCGACGCCTCCCGCTACGTTTGACTCAATATTTAAAGGTAGTACCGGATCGTGGAGAGAAAGACGTAGCAGAAACCAACCGTCCTCCTCTGGAGATGGGCAGCTGACTCGGATACCTTCATAGTTGTTGGGGACTAGCGACCAGTCAGCCTGTTGGGCAACAAATACCTGAAGCTGTTGAATGACATTTTCGCCATAGGACTTAAACTCGTCTACGCCGATTTTAATGCGGATCTCTCGACTTTCTTTTGGCTCTTTGAGGGGAGCAATGAGGTCGGTCAACGAACGTCCTGCTTGATTGGCATTCGCCAGCTCAATGAGCAGCTTACTCACCAGGTAGGCCCCATCATCCAAAAAATAATTTTCTCGCATGGCTCCGTGGCCAGAGGTCTCAATCGCTAGCCACGATTCTTCTCCCGTTTGGTTGAGACGGACAGCTTCAGTGATCACATTTTTGTAACCCCGCTTAAACCGATGATGGTTTCCCCCCAGCGTTTGCTCGATAAACTGGGTAAGACCGTCGGAGGTAATGGAGTCGGTGACAATAGTAGACCCCGGATGCTCCTGCAGCACAATTGCCGAAATCAAAGCAATCAGGCGATTGCGGTTGAGTTCCTGGCCCTGATGATCCACGGCGGCGGATCGATCGACATCCGTATCAAAAATAATGCCAAAGTCCGCTTTATGGGCAAGTACAGCCTGACAGATGGAGGCCATAGCAGCGGAGTCTTCAGGGTTAGGAATATGATTGGGGAACATGCCATCGGGGTCTAAAAACTGGCTCCCGGTGGTATCGGCCCCCAGTGGTTCTAGCACTTTACTGGCGTAAAATCCCCCGGCGCCGTTGCCAGCATCGACAATAATTTTAAGACCTTGGAGCGGCTGCTCAAAACTGTGGGGATGATTAACAGCGGTGCGAATTTTTTGTACGAGCTGCTCTGCATAGGTGGAGATAAAATCCCGGGCTGTGATGGCACCCGCCATGGCATCTTTCGGAAAGTTGTTTTGCTCAGCCAGGACTAAAATTTCACTGATATCCTGTTTACCCAGCCCCCCCTGGGCAGTAAAAAACTTGAGGCCATTGCGATTGAAGGGGAGGTGACTGGCGGTCATCATAATCGCGCCATCGCAATCAAAATCGGGGGTGACGGTGCTCATAAACATGGCGGGCGTAGAGGCCATGCCAACGTCGTAAACGCTAGCGCCCAGGCTGGCCATACCGTCCATGACTCCCTGCATTAGGACCGGCCCCGATATGCGGCTATCTCGACCCACGGCCATCTGCAGAGCTTTCGTGGGTTTACCAAGCTTTGAAGCCAGCCAGGCAGTAAAGGCTTGACCTAAAAGCTGAACAATTTCTGGGGTCAGGTTGACGGGTTCACTGGGAACACCGTCAACGGCAACGCCGCGAATATCCGAACCATTTTGAAGCTTTTTCCAGTTGAAGTCTTGCATAGTGATGGAGGAAGTCAGTCGGGTTTGCCTGGGATTATTTTGATCATGCCTGGGGGGATAGGAAATATGGAAAATCCACTGATTTTGTTAAAGAGTCGAAGCGTGGTGCTAATGCTGGGTTAACGCCCATAGCGCTTCTCCAAATATCAAGCAGGGTTTTGAGTTCCCCCCCCAGGGCATTGTTGTCAGTATCAAAGTTGATCATAATTTGCACTGTTATATCCACCCCCCTACCAGAAGGTCTTGCCATGCCCAACAAGCCTATGCGTCAGCTCTCAGTTTTGATCGGTGCTAGCCTGATATCCTCGGTCGGGCTGTTGGCCTGTGGTGAGCCAGTATCTCAGACGGCTGAACCAACCGCCGAACCAGCCGCCGAACCAGCCGCCGATACTGGCTCAGGCACACTGACAATCCGTGCCAATGGAGAAGATTTTGTCCGCCAAGGATTTGTAACCAAGGACGGTTGGCAGGTCAGCTTTGATCATGTTTACGTGACCCTGGCCGATGTCAAAGCCTACCAAACGGATCCACCCTTTGACCCGCAAACCAGCGACACCCTAAACGCCAAGGCAGAAGTTGGCACCGATCAGGCGATTACTGTGGATTTAGCTGAGGGGGATGCCTCAGCGGAGCCGATCCCGGTGGCTGAGCTAGACGCTCCGGCCGGTCGATACAACGCGCTTTCTTGGCAGATGGTGAGTGCGCCCAGCGGTGCGGCCCAAGGCTATCCGCTAGTACTCCAGGGAAATGCAACAAAAGAGGGAGAAACCGTAGACTTTGTTCTACAAATTTCAGAGGAGCTGAGCTTTACCTGTGGTGACTTTATAGGTGATGACCGCAAGGGTCTAGTCAGTGATGGGGATAGCGGGGATGTGGAAGCCACCTTCCATTTTGATCACCTGTTTGGTGATGCGGAAACCCCCGCTGATGATGATCTAAATGTAGGGGCATTAGGATTTGACCCACTGGCAGCCCTGGCCCAGGACGGTCAGCTCGCGGTAAACAGTGACGACCTCGAGGCCCAGCTCTCCGACGCGGACTACCAAATACTGATGGACCTTTTACCGAGTCTGGGGCACGTTGGCGAGGGTCACTGCGACGAGACCAACCTGACCACCTAGGGGCGGCCGAATTCTCCTGCAGCCCGACTACGGGGCTGTAGGGGAACTTACCTCAAACCCGTTAATACTAAATTCGCCGTTGGCACCCGCTTGGAAAGAGAGCGGCTCGCGGAGACCGCGGGGGGCTCCTGTCGTTGGGTTATTAAACTTATTGACGTCAGAAATATTGACCAGCTTATTGTTTTTGATCACTGCGCCATAGCTGGCCTGATTGCGCATCAACGGTCGAGAAGTACCATTGGCCTGAATCAGATTGTCCCTGATCTCAATGGTGCTAAAATCGGTTTCTTCATTAAAGCCGAACAGCCCATCCTTTCTAGGCGTTGTGGTTTCATTGGCAATAATTTCATTGTTGTAAAACGAGAAATTGTTGTAAATACCCTTGTGCCATACGATTCCCCTACCTGGATTCAAAATCAGATTGTTGTGGAACAGGGTGGGCCCCTGGGCGGGTTCTGAATCAAAATTTGAAATCAGATTGCCATTGTCTTTGTTAGTCGCAAAAACAAACACATTGTGGTCAACTTCTGCACCGTTGCGGGCCCACTCCAAGGAATAGGACTGGGTAAAGTAGTTATGGTGAATATGAAATGTAAACCCGTTGTCAGGTACTTTGCCACCGGCAGCCTTTGGCACTGAGATGGCACCGCTGAGGTAGTTGTGGTCGATCTCCACAAAGCTGTCATGTTCAAACGGTAGCTCAATGGCAAAATTGGTACGGATGGTATTTTTGTAGATCCGTGTGTTTTCAAACTTTCTACCTTTGATGCCATACACTTCTCTATCGCGACCTTTACTTTCAGAGATACGATTGTTATAAATCTCTGAGTTGTTGAGGTAGGAGGCAAATATTGAGCCGCCGGTCACACCGCTATCGCCTTCGGCTTGGCCACCGGCATCAACAAACACGTTGCTATGAATGCGGGCATTGCTGACGGACAGGAGCCGTACAGCGCTCCATAGGAAGTTGTTAAACTCCATATCCCTAATCACTAGCCGATCGGTTTGCTCACCAAAGATTCCTCCGTGGATTTCTGGTCCACGCAAAGTCATATCCATAAACGCAACATTATCTGCCGACTGCTGGAGGTTAAACAGATAGGCACTGCGGCCGCTGGAATCCACGGTGGTTTCACCATCGGGTAGACCGGCGGTGCCCACCTTAAAGGTGTTGGCATTTTGCAAAACCGTTTGTCCTACCCCCGCCCCTTGAAATGTTACATTTGCCGTATCGACATTGATGGTTTTTGCCAGGTCAAAAACACCCACAGGAATGTAGATGGTGGATCGCTCGGTGCTACCAGCCGCCTGCTGGGCACTCACCCAGTTAACGACAGTTTGAATGGTGGATGCATCGTTGCGGCCGTCGTTGGCAACAGCATTGACCAGGCGGGGATGGGCTTCAAAAAGTTCTGAGGGAAGATCAGTGATATCAAGCACCCTGTGCTCGGCTGAGGCATTAGCGATCAGTGCACGGCTGGTCAGCGTTTCGATATCCGCAAGCGCTGCGACTATGGTGTAGAGGAGCATATCGTTGTTGGGGTCCGAAAGATTGTTGTTGATGAGCGGATCGCTTCTATCTACAGGGCTACCGTGTACACACATCTTGGACTGGAGCTCATAATCCTGCATTACCCCCCTCAATCCCCCCTGGGTAAGGGGGGAAGTTGTAGTCCTCCCCCTTAGTAAGGGGGAGTTAGAGGGGGTGAGGCAGCCGCAAACGCTAGATTCCAATACTTGTGTATACACCGTAAATTTACAGGGGGGAGCTGGGCTGCTAGATAAAAATCGGCAGGCCATATTGGCAGGCGCGAGAAGGCCTGGGGGCAGATTTTTCCGTGTGACGGACTGTGGGATGCCGACATCTGGCAAGATAGGGGCAGTCCCAGGCATGGTGACCTTAGATGTTTCCAGGCTGCTGGAAATATCTAAGGTGATGCTTTTTGGCGCGGTGTCATAGTCAAGCTGAAAAGTAGACAGTGCGCTGTCTAGAAAGAGCATAGCTCTGCTAAGGAAACCGAGGGCTAAACGGTAGATGCCCCCTTAAAA
>JBCDJC010000332.1:0-4695 GCA_038748225.1 Cyanobacteria bacterium P01_H01_bin.26
GGGACACCGCACCGCTATGAAAGCTAAAGGCGGCTCCCACGCCGATCATCACAGCCTTGAGCTGTCCCTGCTGACGAGCCATCCACTCTTCTTGCTTGGGGCAGCCTAGCCCCACAAACACCACAGCTGCTCCCGATTGCGTGATCGCATCAATGTCGGCCGCTTCCTCCGCCGGAGTCAGGGGTCTAAAGGGGGGGGCATGGCTGCCGGCAATGGATAGGTCTGGGAACCGTCGCTGCAGATTTTGAGTCAGACGCTCTACCACGGTCTTGGTGCCGCCATAGAGATAGATCGGCAAACGTTCCTGGACGGCGCGATCGCACCAGGCCAGCATCAGATCCGGCCCATACACCCGAGCCTGGTGGGCTATCCCCAACCGCCGCAGCCCCCATACCAGTGGCATGCCATCGGGTGTGACCAGGGCCGCCTGGTTAAGAATCTGGCGATAGGCCCGGTGCCAGTAGGCGGTCATCACCACATGGACGTTGGCGGCGACGATATAGCAGGACTGTTTTTGAGTGGCCCAGCGGCAGATGCGATCGCACGCATCCCCATAGCTAGTTTCATCTACCCCAGTCCCTAGAATCAAAGTCCGCTTGTTATGCATGGGTGCGGTCTCTAAGCATAAACAACAGAAGCTGATTTACTTGGTAGCTAGAAAACAAAATTGGCCACAAAACATCAGCTTTGCAAAGTTTATCTGGCGATTGTTTTTTTTAACTAATCGACCGATCAAACCGATCAAAGAATTCAATGGAGATTCTTGACTCCACCATCTAGCAAAAAAGGCAGGTCTGCCCAGACCTACTCTAATTATCAACGTTAGTGCATCAATACCCGGTCTCACTTCTAAAAACTCTAACCCAGCCTCTGACAATAGCAAATGGAATCCATAGGGAGTGTAATTCCAAGTACTCAACGAATGATAAGGTTCCAGCTGAGATGTCGAACCCACAAAATATCCTTTGGGCTTAAGCACCCTCGCAACTTCCTTGAGGAGAGCCGATGGATACCTAACGTGCTCAAGTACCTGGTGGCAAAATATTATATCAAAATAGTTATTTTCAAACGGTATTTTAGTACCGTCAAAATCAATAAATAAAGCATCCTTCCGCTTTCTTCTATCCACCTCTGGTGAAGATGCTAAATCTATACCAAACCACTTCACCTCAGGAGCTAAGCTCCGAAAGAACTCAACTGAGTTCCCCTCTCCACAGCCTAAGTCCAGCACCACAGCCGAACTAGCCTCGTTTTTTCTAAAAAGATACTCGGCTACCTTAAAAGCATTGACTTGCTTACTATGGTCATCGGGAACAGGCAGCGATTCAACGTATACTTCAAACATATCGTTTTGATGGATAGCCCAATCATACAGCGAGTAATGCAAAATCAATGGTAGCTTTGCAGGGATTTTTGTAAGTATTCCCTTGATTTTTACTTATAAAGTTCTGGCTGAAAAAGTACGCTGCTTGATTTGAGAACCTCCTTAGTGCAGCAGCGATGTTTGGGGAACGATTATGGATTTTCTCAATTGATAAAACGGTCTAAACATTCCCTGCTCCCCGCAAAATTTGCTTGTAAATAGCTATCAGCTGATGATAGTTTTTTTGAGGCGTAAAATTCTTCAAATAGAGCATTCTTCCATTTTCCCCCATCTGCTTTACTGCCATTGTATTAGCACCACACCAGGCTATGCGTTCGGCCCATACCTGAATATTGCCCGGTTCAACTAAACATCCAGTTTTATTGTCTGAAACCAGCTCAGCAAGAGCCCCTAAATTCGAACAAACAACAGCTCGCCCACAGGCAAAGGCTTCAATTACCACTCGCCCAAATGTCTCATACCAAAGAGATGGCACCAGCAGCATAGTACTCTCCTGCATCAGAGTCATCAGCCGTCCCAAAGGCAGCCGACCTCTGAAATCAACATTTGTTAAGCTACGCTCCTGACAAAATGTCTGCAACGCCGCCTTTTCGGGTCCATCTCCCACAACGATCAGATGCCAGTCCGGTTGCTCAACAAGCTGCCAGGCCTCCAATAAACCCATAACACCTTTCTCGGGCGAAAGCCGCCCTGCAAATAGAAATGTGGGACACTCTGGTAACGGTCGCATCTCTCCATTGCTAAGCGGATCGGCAATAAAGTTAGGTTTAACGTGCAATTTTTCGGCTGGAATTCCAACTTCCATTAGCTTTTGAGCGGCAAACTGACTAGGGGTAATAAAAGCATCCACATCTTTCTCCCAGGTTTGACGCTGGCGATGGTAGGTCAACATCTGCCATAGGCTAACCGATGCTGGCAAAGAGTTTCGGTAGCAGCGCCGTACTACACCACGCCACGGGTTGCGACCTACGCAATCTTCGCACACCCGCCCCTGACGATACAGATAAGCATTAAGACATCCCATCCGAAAATTGCGTAAATGTTGCACCGTTGGAATATCCAAATTGCGGGCAGCCGTATATACAGATGGAGAAGCCAAGGGAAAAAAATTTTGCACATGCAGCAGGTCTATCTGCATCGCCTGTAGCGCTGACCTGACTTGAGCCTGCGCTTGCAGATTCCAGGTACTACGCCAGAACAAAGCTAGTTTTTCTGGCGCAGACATAGTGGCAATGCTGTCGTTATGCCATGTCAACAGCTCTACCTGGTGGCCTGCCTGGCGGAGAATATCAATCTCAGCCGCCATGGAAACATCTTCTCCACCGCCATTTTGATAATAGTTATGTAGAAACAGACAATTCGGGTAAACAGACGTCATAGCAGTTCGGTATATAGGGCCAATAGCTGATGATTTAAATGACGCACATCAAAGCAACGCTGCACAAATGCGCGCCCGACATCTCCCATCTGCTGACGCCGTTTTGGATGGGCAACTAAGTAGGCTAACCGCTCTGCCAAAGCCTCTATATCCCGTTCGGGTACCAAGAAACCAGACCGATCGGCAATAATGCCTTCAGGTATACCATTGTGCCAGGTAGAGACTACCGGTACACCGCTTGCCTGTGCTTCTTGAAGCACTAACCCCTGTCCTTCCATATCTCCATCGGCAGCAGTCACACTTGACAACAAAAAAATATCAGTTCTAGCATAGCGCTGCCGCAGCTCGTCCTGGTTACAGGTGCCCACCAAGTGAATATAGTCAGTAGCGTGAAGCTCATGGATTAACTGAGTAAGAGAGTCTCGCAGCGGTCCCTCTCCAACAATGGTATAGCAAATAGTTGGAAACTGTTTGTGTAACCGACAAACGGATCGGATACCATACTCAACGCCTTTCTTTTCAATCAAACGGGCCACGGTCAAAAGCTGAACTCCATGGTCAGTGTCCCGTCTACGGTCAGTGCCATAC
This sequence comes from Cyanobacteria bacterium P01_H01_bin.26, assembly GCA_038748225.1. Taxonomy (GTDB): domain Bacteria; phylum Cyanobacteriota; class Cyanobacteriia; order Phormidesmidales; family Phormidesmidaceae; genus Leptothoe. Next base: position 3,351 of record JBCDJC010000332.1, read on the forward strand.
AGCTCAGTTCTCAGACCAACCGGTAGCTTGGCAATCTTGTTTTCCGAGCAACCTAACTCGAGCAGGCAGTTTTTTGTAAAGTTGCTGTTGACAGTGAACAGATCGCCTTGCTCAAATAATCGCCGATACACATGGGGATTATGCTGTTTTGGATAAACGTGAATATCCATACCATGAAAGGAGGTGACTACCTTGCCATGGATTAATCCAAGGTCTCTTAAGTCAACCCCCAACAGACCATACATACCAAAATGGCAGTGGATAATATCGTAGGATTGACTCCCATTAAAAATACTAGTCAGATAGAGCAGGTTTAGAAAAAACGCCTGTTGCTTATACTTAAATCCATTGAGGCTTTTAATTTGAGACCACAGCGAAGCCGTGTCAGAAAGCCAAAACAATCTTGGTGCTCTCACCAGCCGAAGCCCACCACCAGACGGACAGGCTACTTGGGGAAAGCGTGTCCGATCAAGCAGATGATACGACTCCACTAGAGGATGAATCTGTCGGTCGTCTCCCCTGAAAAGAGCATAGATATCAACTTGAATCCCCTGCTCGATCAGCCCTACTATCTGGTCTAAGATAAAGGTTTCCGATAGAACCGGAAATTTTCTCAACAAAAAGGCTACCTTCATCAATCAATTAACAGTATGGCTAGATTTTAGAATGCTCTCAGCTTTTTTAGCTTAAACCATAGGGCATGCAACAAGACTTTAGAACCATTTTTAGCCAGCGTTGACGGTGATGAATAGTTTTGAAGATAGGCTTGAAATTCTGGTAATACGGTTAAACTAGACCAGCCTGCTTCGGCTATCATTTCACCACATCCACGGGCAAAGATTTTATCAGCAAAGGGAAAAATCTGGGGAAAGTTTTGCCGTAGATAAAACCCTGTTTTGATATTAATTTCAGCCCGTAATTTATAGTCGTTACGGAAGGTATAAATATTCCTACCATGAATTCTCTGGGCCGCTAGCTGTTCGTCCAGTAGCATTCCCGGCGACAGGGCAAGGGCGGCATATTTAAGATAGTTGTCGCTAATGGTGACACCCTGCGATTTTGGCATCGGCAAAATCTGCTGTAATACTCTCCGATGCACACATAGTCCACAGGTGGCCGGTAAAGCCAGGGTAAAGCGGCTTCCTCGCTCAAAAGTCTCTCGAAAGTCAACAATTTCTGTGAAACAAATGCTACCAGCTGGCTTTTCCCTTGGTAATACGGCTGAATGGGCATCTACGTAGATTGGGTTGTGAAAAATCCAGCCTATGCCAGGGCGGTCTAAAAAATTATCCACAACCATCGATGTTTTCCCAGGGTAGAAAAAATCATCCGCGTCCAGAAAGCA
>JBCDJC010000333.1:0-4694 GCA_038748225.1 Cyanobacteria bacterium P01_H01_bin.26
ACGCTCCTGACGCCAACGGAAACAGCCGTACTGTGGGGGTTGCATCATCCCTATTGGCTGGTTGCGATCGCAGTCTCCATTGTTATTTTGCTCCAACTGAGTATCACCATGGTGGGTCAGCTCCTACGCCGTTTGCTCCAGGGGCTGGGTCGCTCCCCCTTCTTTTTGGGTCGCTGGCTCATGGCCAAAACAACCGCCCGGGACCCTCGTCCCCAGCAACAGATTGTGACTATCTTGCAACGACTAAATAACCTGCAAAAAGAACAAGAAACACTCCTGGCAGAGCTCAAAAAACAGCTGCCCAGGGAGTAGAAATTTACTCTCCAAAACTCTCCTCACCGTCGCGCTCTTCCCGCCGCTGCCCCTACCCCAAAGGGCTACAGTTCCTGCTTCCGTAAAAAGGGGACTATCGCCTCGCTCACCTTCTCAGCCCAATCTTCCTGGGCGTAGTGGCCCACCTCAGCCAGTTCTACATAGTCGCCATCCGTCAGTCCCTGGGCAAAGCTTTTGGCCGCCTCGGCTGAGAGCCAGGGATCTGAGGTGCCCCAGGCCACCAGCGTCGGCCGTGGCCAGTCGGTAAACCCCTGGTCGATTTGTTTAATTACCTGGGGGAGATTCATGGATTGAACAGTCCACATCAGGGCGCGACCCACATCAGAGCTTTTTAAGAAAGGGCGACGATAGACATCGAGATCGTCGGCGTCCACTTCATAGGGGCCGCCGCCCTCCAGGGTGCGATCAACCAGCAGCGGATCCTGGGTAATCACCTGACCCAGCAGCGGCCAGCCCATCATTTTCACACCCAAAGGCAGGCTGGCATCCGGGGGCAGGGGGGAATTGAGAATGATCAGCTTTTCAATTTGCTCGGGGTTTTGAGCCGCATAGAGCAGACCGGTGACGCCCAAAAAACCCTGCACTACCAATGAAAAACGGCTGAGTTCTAGGGCCTTAATATAATCGGAAAAGGCTTTGAGATAGGTGGCCGGGTCGTAGGCAAATTTTCGTTTGTCGGGTTTGGAGGAGGAGCCGTGGCCAATCCAGTCGGGGGCAATACTGCGAAACCCATATTCGGCCATTGCTGGCATCACATCTCGCCAGCTGTAGCTTTGGGATACCAGACCATGGAGCATGACAACGGGCGGCTTATCGTTGGGGGTGTCGGGCACCAGCTCACGGTACACCCACTGTAGGTCCCCGATTTGCACGTCTTTCTGCTCGCTTTTGGCCATGGCTTTGCTCCCCCACCTGTGGGAAAAAGCTTACCGTATTATCGTCGGCTAGGGGGTGGGCATCCAGGTGGTGCTGAAAGTAGGGGCGACAGGTGGATGCGATCCGCCATAGATTAATGGACCAGCGCTCCGGGTCGGGGCTAATGACGCGGTGGGGATTCTGACTGTTAAACATGATCACCCCCCCCGGTGGCAGCTGATAGACTTTCTCTGACGCGCGCTTGGCCCTTTGTTTGTCATACCCCCCATAGATAGCGGTGTAGCCCCACCGGGTGGGTGCAGTTGAGAGATTGATACTGACGGCGGGACAGGCCGCATAGGGATCGTCCCGATGCTGACGGATACCGACATCGCCGTAGGCCACCAGACCCAGGTCCGGTTTAACATCGGTGGCCTGCTCCGGTAGAGCAATGCGATGGGCATTTTTATAGACGGTCTGGCACAGCTGCCAGAACTGGGGCTGCTGCGAGGCGGGCCGATAGCGTTTGCCACAGCTACCGAGGATGGGCTCGTGCTGGAGCCAGTACCGTTGGCGTCCGACTCCATAGCTAGACGTATCTAGGGTAAGCAGCGAGCGCTGTTGATTAAGGTAGTGGCGGAGCTGCCGCTGCTTGGCCGTGGGCAAAATGCTGATCAGTTTGAGCATTACAGCTGCGGAACAGGGAGGACTTGGAGGGAAAAAAAGGCTAAAAACCAGGTGCGTCTATGGACCTGTACGCACCTGGATCACTGTACAAAGCTGCCGTGGAAATAGGGCCAAATTGGGACAAACGTAATGATTAGAAGTGTCTGTTAATATTGCCGGGCAGCGAAAAAAGCCCCAAGGAAAAAGCCCCAAGGAAAAAGCCCCAAGGAAAAAGCCCCAAGGAAAAAGCCCCAAGGAAAAAGCCCCAAGGAAAAAGCCAAGAGCTACCCGGCTACGGGATGGACCGAGCCGTAGAGGGTATCGCGCTGCTGGCTGGGGCGATTGAGGGTTGCGATCGCGCCCTTTAGATCCGCCACGGTCTGGCAGGTACCCCCCTGGGCTCCGGCCATGGAGGTAATGTGCTCCTCCATCAGGGTGCCGCCAATATCATTACAGCCCCAGCGGAGCGCCTCGGTGGCCCCCGCCAGCCCCAGCTTGACCCAGCTGGGCTGATGGTTTTTGATCCAGCGACCCAGATACAGGCGGGCCACTGCCGTGAGCAGCAGGGCGTCGGCGACCACCGGCTGGTCTCGCCCCACCCGAGACCTCAGGGGTGCCGGGGCGTCCTGGCCGACAAAGGGCAACAAAATAAATTCGGTAATGCCGATGTCGCCTGCGGCCAGGGAGCGCTGCTGCAGCCGTCGCAGCTGGTCCAGGTGCCCCACCTGCTGCTCAGTCGTCTCAATATGCCCCGACATCAGGGTACTGGTGGTGGGCAGTCCCAACCGGTGGGCCTGGGCGACGATCTCCACCCAGGTAGCCGCATCGATTTTTTCAGGACAGATCACCCGGCGAACCTTGTCTTCTAACACTTCTGCAGCGGTTCCCGGCATTGACCCCAACCCGGCCTGGGCCAGTTCGCCAATGACGGTGGCAAACTCCAGATTATCTTCGCGGGCGATAAATTGGATCTCCTGGGGGGAAAAGGCGTGGATATGCAGCTCTGGAAACGCGTCTTTGATGATGGTGACTAGCCGCTGATAGTAGGCCAGGGAGCGACCTTCAATTTTTGCAGCAGGGTTTAACCCACCCTGCATGCAAATTTCCGTGGCCCCTTGGGCCACCGCTGCCGTTGCCTTTTCTAAAATGTGCTCCCAGCTCAGCCAATAGGCCCCCGCCTGGCCCTGATCGCGGCGAAATGCGCAAAAGCTGCAGTGCTGTTCACAAATGTTGGAGTAGTTAATATTGCGATTAACAATATAGGTGACGGTGTCACCGGTCTGCTGGTGACGGAGCCGGTCAGCGGCGGCCCGAATGGTTTCTATGGACTCCGGGTCCGTCTGGCTCAAGAGGACAACACCGTCGTCTAAGGAGATATCTTGAGCGTCCAACGCTCGATCTAAAATATCGGCTATTGCTGTGGCTACTTGGGGAGGCATTACATTCGCTGCGTTAACTAAAAATTAATAGACAGGATCCTGATTCTCTAAGAAATTGTTAATGCTGAGGAATCAAAATTGAAGCTGAATTGAACCCACGACTCAGCCCTCCTCTGCAAAAAGGCCAAATACTTACAAACCTAACGTCCGCTTTAATATTGACCCTATTTTGAAACTATTATGATGCAATTATTAGCCGGTGATATTGGTGGTACCAAAACTATCTTGCGTCTGGTACAAACCGATGGCAGCAGTCTTCCTAGCGATTGCACCGTTCTCCATGAGCAGCGCTTTGTTAGTAGCGACTACGCCGATCTAGTCCCCATGGTCAAGGATTTTCTGGCGGCGGCTCCGGTGGCGGCCCAGCCCCAAACGGCCTGTTTTGCCATTGCTGGCCCCGTGGTCAACAATCGCTCCCAGCTGACCAATTTGGCCTGGTCCCTCAATAGCGATCGCATCGCTGACGAACTCGGTCTTAAGACCGTGGAGCTGATCAATGACTTTGCTGCGGTGGGCTACGGTGTTTTGGGGTTAACATCGGATGATATCTACACGCTGCAGCCCGGCACCCCCAATGACAAAGCGCCCATCGCTATCATCGGAGCGGGCACCGGCCTGGGGCAGGGATTTTTGATCAACTGTGAGGGACAGTACCGGGTGTTTCCTTCAGAGGGGGGCCATGTGGACTTTGCCCCCCGGTCCGAGCTGGAGTTTCAGCTGCTGTACTATTTGCTGGAAAAACATGCCATCTCTCGGGTTTCCGTCGAGCGGGTGGTGTCTGGCCAGGGGATTGTGTCCATCTATCAGTTTTTGCGCGATCGCGGCTTTGCCACCGAATCCGAGGAGCTAGCAGCCATCGTCCGCAGCTGGGAGCAAAGTGCAGGCAATCGCAGCCAGCTAACCGATCCGGCCGCCGCCATTTCCAAGGCCGCCACCAGCGATCGCACCGCCTGTCGGACCATGGAAATTTTTATCGATGCCTACGGCGCGGCCGCCGGTAATCTTGCCCTCAAGCTCTTACCCTATGGCGGTCTCTATGCAGCCGGTGGTGTTACCGCTAAAAATATGCCCCTGATTCGCGATGGCAGTTTTTTGTCCGCCTTTGGCCATAAGGGCCGCATGAGCCCCCTGCTCAAGGATATACCGGTGCATTTGGTGATCAATCAAAATGTCGGGCTGATTGGGGCGGCGCTGCGGGCAGCGCAGATTGCCTGATAAGGCCCTATAATCTTTCCTCAAAACTTCTCGCTACAATGGTGAGCCAGTGCAAAATAGCTAAGATTCTATGGCAGGTCATAGTAAATGGGCCAACATTAAGCGCCAAAAGGCGCGGGTTGATGCGGTTAAGGGAAAGGTGTTTGCCAAGCTGTCGCGGGAAATCATCGTGGCGGCCAAGTACGG
>JBCDJC010000334.1:0-4632 GCA_038748225.1 Cyanobacteria bacterium P01_H01_bin.26
GACCAAGATTCGGGGGATGTCATCATCACCGCGACAGATTCGCTGATTCTACGAGGTTTTTTTAAGGAGGCTCCAATACCAACATCCATCACAACCGTCACCATCGGCGGTTTGGGGGATGCCGGAAACATTGAGATCGAAACAGGTCGTCTGGTGGTTCAAGACGGATCCGCCGTTTTTGCCGATTCGGGAAGCTTTGCCTTTGAGGGAATTATCCCATTTGGCGGGGCTAGTGGCAGCATACTGATTACGGCTACTGACTCCATTGACATTGTTGGTGGCAAAGATATTGAAGGCTTTTTCTTCAGTGGTATCGGCTCACAGACATTTTCCGATGAACCGGCTGGGACCATGCAACTGACAACACCTGATCTAACCGTCCGCGATGGAGGACGGATAACCAGCACCACCTTTGGCAGTGGACAGGGGGGAGCAATCGAAATTGCATCCGACGCTATCACTGTCTCAGGCGCTGGCGAAGACAGCGATCAGTTGACTAGCGGTATCTTTGCAAGTGCAGGTATCGAGAACAAAACTAGCAGACTGGGTCGAGCCGTTGATCCCGCCAGCGTAACCGGGGCTGGAGGAGTTATTTCAATCGATACTACGACTTTAACAGTCCAAGAAACAGCCGAAATCTCTGTTGCCAGTCTGGGTGAGGGCACCGCTGGAAATCTTATGATTACGGCTGATACTGTTCGTTTGAACAACCAAGGAGAATTAACAGCTGCAACCGTCTCAGGTGAGGGTGGCAATATAAATCTGGCATCGGATGTGCTTGCTCTAGACAACAGCAATATCCGGGCCAATGCGGGCAGCAACGACGGTGGAAATCTAGTTTTTGATCTTGAAGAAGTCCTATTGCTCAGAAACGGCAGTCTAATTTCCACAGAAGCAGGTACAGCCGGAGCTGGCGGAAACGGGGGAGACATTGTGCTGAATATCCCAGATGGGTTTATCGTTGCCGTGCCGACTGAAAATAGCGACATTCGCGCCAATGCCTTTGAAGGCGATGGCGGTAACGTTGATATCGCAGCCCGGAGTCTCCTGGGTATTGCCTTTCGTCCTGGTGTGCTCGACACGCCTCTAAGCGATATTACAGCCAGTTCCCGATTTGGTAGCAGCGGCATCGTCACCATTGATGAACTAAACCCTGAGACCTTGCAATCTGATATAGAACTTCCTGCGGATACCGTGACGTCGACGTTGGCCGAAGGCTGTCGGGCACGGGGCGCACGGACCGGCAGCTTTATTCGTACCGGACACGGTGGATTGCCCACTAATCCAGCCGACTCCCTCAGCGCGGAGAATGTTTGGCAAGATTTAACGCCATTAGCCACGGCTCCCGCTACTGAACCCGCCCAACAGACGGCCCGGCCCGCAGCACCTCCCGCAGCACCTATCGTTGAAGCCCAAGGCTGGACTAGCGATGACGATGGCACAGTTACCTTAGTGGCGCACGGTGGTGAAACATCTGGCTACGTTACGCCAACGAGCAGCTGCAGTTTTGAATAGAATCCGCGGTGCATCTGTGAGCATCGTGTAACGGTCGCCACAGGTTCAGGCTATTTAAAGATTCAATCATAAAAAGTTCAGCGGTTGCTGCTGTAGGATGTATGACTAGCGCTACAGCCTGAATCCCATGAATGACAGGTGTTGCTGATGAGTTTCACTGCAGAGTAAATGACCTGTCGATTACTCCGATACGTTAGGTTTTGTATTTGTGTGGCCATAGGGATCATCCTAGTCAGTGTCCCGGCTCTGGGTTTTCAGCCAGAATTTATCTCCACTACAGGACAACAGCCCGCAATGGCTGCTGAGGCCCCAGACAATCCTACCCTGGACAATCCTATAGATGTCCTGATGGATAGGGGACGCCAGGCCTACGCTGAGCAACGCTTTAATGATGCCGTCATAGCCTGGTCCCAGGCCGCCACCCTGCGCCCGGATTCTGCCGCGACGCCGTCGCAACCGCCCCAGCTGAGCCGGGCTCTGGCCCTCAGCTACCTGAGCGCCGCCTACTTGAAGCTCAGTCATTGGGAACCCGCTCAAAATAGCATCACCCAAAGTTTGGACCTGCTCCCGGCCATGCCCGCATCAGCCCTAGAGCAGCAGGTTACCGCCCAGGTACACAATACCCTGGGCAGTCTGCAGTTTGCCCAGGGTCAGATCCAGTCGGCGCTCGAAACCTGGCAATATGCCGGGAAACTATACGCCCGTATTGATGACAATGGGACGCGCCACCTCAACAACCTCCTAAACCAGGTACAGGCTCAACAGGCCCTGGGGTACTACCAGCAGGCCCGTAGAACTCTGGGTGTTGTAGAACAACACCTACCGCAGCAAGACCGACCGCTGCAGATACGCGGCTACCAAAAACTGGGGCAAACCTATCGTTTGATTGGCGACTTAGAAACCTCTCAAACCCATCTGAAAACGGCCCTCGATTTGGCCCAGGAGCAGGAGCGGGCTCCAATTTTGCTGGAGCTGGGGAATACCCTGCAGGCTCAGGACGATGGGCCAGGTGCGATCTCACTCTATCAGCAGGCCGCAGCGACCGCCGCCAGTGCCGATATCCGTGTCAAGGCCCGCCTCAACCAGCTCAAAGTCCAAACCCAAACCGCTGGTTTCCCACCGGACCAGCTGGCCTCCCTAGCCGATGACATTGCCACCATGCAAGCGGGCCGAGGGCAGATATACGCCTATATCAATGCTGCCCAAAGCTGTCTCAAACTGCGGTCCCCCCACGCCCTACAAACTGCAGCCCAGCTGCTTGCCCGGGCGATTCAAACCAGTGTGGCACTGCACGACAGCCACGCAGAGGCCTACGGGCGGGGCTACTTGGGTCATGTCTACGAAATTTCACAGCAGTGGTCCGAGGCCCAAACCTTAACCCAAGAGGCCATTGAGATCGCCCAGGCCATCAACGCCACCGACATTACCTACCAGTGGCAGTGGCAGCTAGGTCGACTCCTCAAACAGCAGCAGCAAACGGAGCTAGCGCTGCAGGCTTACCAGGATGCTTTTACCAACTTGCAACTCATTAAACAGGACCTGGTCAGCATCAACCAGGATCTACAGTTTTCGTTTCGCGACAGCGTAGAGCCCATCTATCGAGACTATGTTAGCCTCCTGCTGCAGCCTGAAAATACTGCCCAAAACAAGCATGCGTCCCAGCCGCCGCCTCAACATCAGACAAACCGATTACAAAAAGCTAGAACCGTAATTGAATCTCTGCAGGTAGCAGAACTCGATAACTTTTTTAGGACCGCCTGTTTCAAAGATCAGCAGGTACCCCTAGAAGACCTGCAGCCGGATACAGCGGTTATTTACCCAATTATTTTGGCAGATCGTCTAGAGATCATTATCAGCCTGCCAGGGCAGGCTCTCCAGCAATATACCGCCCCTGTAACTCAAACAAAGCTGGAGCAAACCCTCGTCAACTGGCGGTTTCAGCTAGAAAAGCCCTACACAAGCCCCATCGGAAAAAAGCTAGGAAAGGAGCTATACACCTGGTTAATTGAACCCATAGCACCTACCCTTGAGCAGGCTGGTGTCCAGACGCTGGTATTTGTGCTGGACGGGGCTCTGCGTAACACACCAATGGCGGCCCTTTATGACGGTGAGCAGTACCTGGTTGAGCACTATGCTGTGGCCCTTTCGCCTGGATTACAGCTACTGGGACCACGCCCGCTGCAAGCGACAAAGGTCACCGCTCTCTTAGCAGGGCTAACCCAGGCTCGACATGGCTTCAGCGCTCTTATCAATGTTGAAAATGAGCTCAAAACCGTCGATAGCCTGATTGATAGCCATCTGTTGCTCGATGAAGACTTTACAACCGATAGCCTGACCCAAACAGTAGCAGAGTCCAACCGGCCAATCGTACATCTAGCGACCCACGGTCAGTTTAGCTCCATAGCAGAGGACACGTTTATTCTGGCCTGGGATCGGCGCATTCCAGTCAATCAGCTGAGCGCGTTACTCAAAGCCGGAGACCTGGACCGAACTGACCCCATCGAGCTGCTGATCCTCAGCGCCTGCGAAACAGCTACTGGAGACAGTCGAGCCGCGTTGGGGCTAGCAGGTATGGCGTTGCAGTCAGGTACCCGCAGCACCCTAGCCTCCCTGTGGAATCTTGATGACGCTTCGGGCGCAGACTTTAGTCGTCTGTTTTACCAGGCTCTAAAGCGTCCCAACACGACCAAAGCTAAGGCTCTGCAAAAAGCCCAGCTAGCGTTTCTAAAAGATCCCAAATACCGCCCCAACTACCGCCATCCTAGCTACTGGTCTGCTTATGTGTTGGTCGGTAACTGGCTGTGAGGATCTATCCGGCGGATGCCTAGGCTACTCTATAACTGATGATTGCTAGTTTTTTGGGTGGCTATGGGGCGTATACGCTGGATCTGGTGGGTGAGTCTGGTCCTACTTTTACAAGCCTGTAGCCGTTTGAGTACAACGCCGCCCCAGTCGATTGTTGAACGGGGACTGGCATTAAACATCGCCCAAACCCAGCAAACCCTGATTGCACATCTGGCACCAAAAGTACCCCAGCTACCAAACTTTACGCTGCGCCAGGTAGATGTCACCCAGCGTGAAGAGCAAACCCCAGGTATCTTTCACGTTCAGGGAACC
>JBCDJC010000335.1:0-4621 GCA_038748225.1 Cyanobacteria bacterium P01_H01_bin.26
TGGCCAAAATACACTAGCAACCTGTGCCCTGGGTTGAGGTGTTTGTGCACACAGTATTAAGTACGCTAACAGTGATTGATATCGCTCTGCTTGTAACCCTTCAACAGGCTGATTATTAAATGTCAATCGAAAATGGCCCAACAAATTGATACGGAGCTGTTTAGAAGTGCCCATTTCGATATTTTTAGCCACCTTCAAAGCAAAAACAATAAAACTACTCTAGACTGCTTGGACACACATATTAGCTCTCCATACCGAACTATAAAGCTGTAGCTGAGATGCCCTAGCCACTGATGGGTTTGGCGAGCAACATCCAGTCAGTCTGGAATTAGAGGGTGCCTGCTGTTGAGTACGACTTGGCGATTGACTACACTGAGCCTCCAATTTCTCTCCTGATGTAGAAAGATTCTGCATGGCTAGCAGACGGGCTTACTCAAGAAACAAACTGTATTAGGCTTCACCCTTGACAGCTGGCCGGCAGCGTCCCATTAATTCTGGGGTCTGTACATACAACAGTTCCTATCCCCAGGATACGGTGGGCAATGCTTTGCATAGGACTCTGAGCAGGGCACACCTATGAGCAATATCAATAAGCAACATCAGAACCCATCGTCAAACTCAACCGCCTAGCTGGACAAAAAAGCAGATAATCAAGGGTATTGATTTTCTGAGAATGAAACAGCCAACCATGTCTGACCTGCCGACTAGCCTTGAGGAAACCATCGATCAGGCCATTACCGCCACCGGGGCTGCGATCGCAGATGGCCTGACCCGTCTACAGGTAGACATGGTGATCCCAGAACTCAAACAGCAGCCCATTGCCGAACGGTTTCTCAGCCTATTCCAGGACCTGGGTCTGCAGTTCAAGGTATTTTTTCCCGATGCGGGTGCTGCGGCCCTTGCCAAACGGGACTGGAACAATCCCGACTTTACCATTCGAGGCATCAACGAAATCCAGGCCACCGTTGAACCCGACGATGAGGCGTTTCTAATCGTCAACCCGTCCTCCGTCGAAGTCCAGGATGTGGAAAAACTCTGCAACGAGGCCCAGGACCGCCCCGTCATTTTGCTTAATCCCCAGTTAGAAGATGTCAGCATCGTCGGTATTGGCTACGCCGCCCGCCAAATACGCGAGCGGTTTTTGAGCACCCTGACGTCCGCCTACTACTATCGCCCCATGCCCGATGCCGCCGTGCTGCGCCGCCATCCCCAGGGGTGGCAAATTTGGCAAGAGATCGGCGACCAGTATGAACTCAAGGCCGAACTCCCCGAGCGCCCCTCCAGTGAGGCCCTCGACAACATCCTCTACGGGGAAGAGGAGACCAACAGCGCCGCCCCCAAACCGAAAAAAAGCCTGCTGGGCGAATTACAAAAGTTCCTGAAGGCACTGAGCCAGTAGGGTATATACAGACGCCGTTGTCAGGCCGATCGATCGCCCGTTAGAGTACAGGTGAGTAGTTTTACGTAGACAGACAAAAATGTCGATGGGGCTGATTATTCTCTATTGGGTCCTGGTTTTGGTGATGGTCGCGGGCATTGTGGGGGCTTTTGTCCCTGCTTTTCCAGGGATCGGGCTGATTGTGGCCGCCGTTGGTATTTGGGGTGCGATCGCAGGCTTTAGCAAGGCTGTCTATATTGCCCTGGGGGTGGCCGCGGCCATTTTTGTCGTGACCACCGCCATCGACTATTTGGCAGGCTATCTGGGCGCTAAAAAGGTGGGGGCCAGCAGCTGGGGCCAGATCGGTGCCGTTGTGGGTATGGTGCTGGGGCTGTTGGGACTGCTACCGGCACTGCCCCTGGGGGGACCTATTTTGGGACTGTTTTTTGGCTCGATGGCCGGCGCCTTTGTGGGGGAGATGCTCTACCGCCGGGACCTGGGGCTGGGGGAACGGTGCAAGCTAGGGGCTAAGGTGAGTTTAGCCATCGTGGTGAGTTCTTTGCTGGGCAACGTGATTGCTGGAATATTGGCTATCATTGCCACAGCAGTGTTCCTAGTGGCCACCTGGCCAACGGTGATGTAGACGGCTTTTCCCATCTAAAATAAACCGCTAGACCGCATAGGGAAATGGCCCATCCAGAACACCTAGAGCTATTAAAATCCGGCGTCAGGGTTTGGAACCGCTGGCGTCGACAAAATTCTCAGATTCGTCCCAATTTGCGGGGGGCCGATTTGCGGGGCTGTGATTTAGCTGGATTTGATCTGAGTCGGGCCTATTTGGGTAGCGCCAATCTGAGTCGGGCCTATTTGTTTGAAGCCAACCTCAGCGATACCAATCTGCAGCGGGCCAACCTGAGCCACTGCTGTCTGATTGGCAGCAACCTCAAGCATGCCTACCTGGCCGATGCCAATTTGTACCACGCCTACCTATCCCAGGCTGACTTGACCGAGGCCTACTTTGGCTATGCCAACCTGGAGCAGGCAAACCTGACCAACAGCATTTTACACATGGCCTATTTTGGTCAGGCCGATATCAAACAGACGGACTTTAGCCGCGCGGGCGAGCTGGCCCCCATGCAGCTGAGGATGGCCCACAACTTTGACCAAGCTATTTTTGATACGGCGACCAGCCCACAGCTGGCCAGCACTAGACAGTGACCGGTGAGGGATAGCGGACACCCACGGCCTTAAGTCGCTGAAGCGCTTCTTTTAGGCGATCTTCCTCGGCAATCAGGCTGACGCGCACATAGCCCTCGCCACCTTCACCAAAGGCGCTGCCTGGGGTAACGACTACCCCCGTTTTTTGAAGGACATCCAGGGCAAAGTCAGCGGCGGTCATTTCGGGGGGACAGGGTACCCACAGGTACATGGTGGCGTTGGTTTTGGCCACATCCCAACCCAGCTCGGCCAAACCACTAATCAAACAGTCGCGGCGGGTGCTGTAGCGGTGTCGGACCTCTTCTAGATAAGAGTCTGGAAGGTTTAGGGCCGTTTCAGCGGCGGTTTGGATGGCGGAGAAAATGCCGTAGTCCAGATTGGTTTTGAGGGTACGCAACCCCTGGATAATGTCGCGGTTGCCCACCACAAAGCCCACCCGCCACCCGGCCATGTTGTAGGTTTTAGAGAGGGTGTGAAACTCAACGCTGATCTCCTTGGCACCGGGGATTTCAAGCACGCTGGTGGGCTGGTAGCCATCAAAGGCCAGCTCGGCGTAGCACAGGTCGTGGACCAGCATGATTTCGTAGTGTTTGGCAAAGGCGACGATCTCTTCAAAAAAGGCGCGGGGCGCGGTTGCCCCCGTCGGGTTGTTGGGATAGTTGAAGTACAGCACCTTGGCCCGACGGGCGACATCCTCTGGAATGGTGGAGAGGTCGATCAGCCAGTCGTTTTCCGGCGTCAGCATCAGGGGATGGATCTGGGCGGTGGCGATCGCAGGTCCTCGAAAGTGGGCCGGATAGGAAGGCGTTGGCACCAGCACCGTATCACCGGGATCGAGATAGGCCAGGGCCAGATGGGTCAACCCCTCCTTAGACCCCAGCAGGGGCAGCGCCTCACCGTCTGGATCCAGGCTGACGCCGTAACGGCGGTGGTACCAGGCGGTGATCGCATGGCGGAAGCTGGCGGTGCCTTCAAAGGGGGGATAGCCATGGTGCTCGGGGTTGGCGAGGGCGTTTTGGGCGGCGGCCACCACCGGAGCCGGGGTGGGGCCACCGGGATTCCCCATCCCCAGATCGATCAGGTCTAGACCCTGGGCTCGGGCATTGGCCTTAAGTTCATCTAGACGGGCAAAGGCGTAGGGAGGCAGTTGTTCAAGTCGCTGTGCTTTTTTTATCCATGCCGGGGTCATTGGCCTTCCCTCCTGATCGCTGATTTGGCTAACTGTGCTGCTGGCTCGGTCTGGGGGCGACGACAGGGGGCTGTGGTGGACACCATGGCGGCCATCACCTGCTGGGGGCTCACCTCAAAGGGCAGGTGGTGAATGTCTGACTTGGGCTGACAGGCAAATTTGGCCGCCTGGTGCAACTCCGTCAACGACATGTCCCCTAGCCCCAGGTCACCCAGGGTCATGGGCAGACCAATTTGGGTATAAAACGCCAGCAGCTGCTGGCGAGCCGTCGCCGCCAGGGCGCTACCCGATTCCATTTCCTCTAGGCGCAGCTGCACTAAGATACCATAGGCTACTTTTTCGCCGTGGAGCATGCCGTGGCTGGCGGGAATCTGGGTAAGACCGTTGTGGATCGCATGGGCGGCTACCGTGCGACACTGGGCTCCCCCCATACCGCCAATCACACCGGCCATTAGCACCGAGGCGTCAACCACCTCGCGCCAGTCGTCACCGCCGGGATTTTTAAGGGCCGTCGCCGACTTTTGAAAGAGAATATCCCGCAGCACCCGGGCCTGCTGAACGGCTCCAATAATCAGGGTTTGGGATGAATGACCGCTGCTGACGGAGGCCTCGTACCATTTTGCGATCGCATCGCCGATCCCCGCCACCAGGGTGCGTTGGGGAGCCGTTGCCACCAGGTCATAATCAAGCAACAGCAGCTCCGGACAGGTGGGCAGACCCACATCGTAGCGAAAGGCTCCCCGCTCAGAATACACATTGGACAGGGCCGTCCAGGCCGCACAGGTAGCGGCCGAGGTGGGAACGGTGACAATCGGTAGCTGGGCCTGGTGGGCCAA
>JBCDJC010000336.1:0-4614 GCA_038748225.1 Cyanobacteria bacterium P01_H01_bin.26
TTACCTATTCGCGGTGAAATTGCCGCTGGTTACTGCCACGACCCCGCGACAGCAGACCATGATTATCTCAACATTGAGTACGGCGGTCGTAAACACAATGACTACGTGTTGAAGATTTCGGGAGATAGCATGGTGGGTGCAGGGATACCCGATGGAGCCTACGTGGGGATTCGCCCTGTGTCCGATGACTATAGGCCGACACCTGGTGAGATTGTTGCTGTTTACGTAGAGGGTCAAGGGGCTACCCTAAAGCACTTTTTTCAAAAGGAATCGGTAGTTGTTTTAGAAGCAGCCAATCCGAAATATGAGCCGATGATTTTTGATCTGGAGTCCTGTAGCTTGAGGGTACAGGGAACCCACATTTTCACCCACTGGCAGTCGGCAGCGTTAGCATAAGGGAGCTGCAAAAAAAATCCCCGGAGTAGAGTGGGGAAGGGTTAAAGGGAAAGGGGAAAAGAGCTATTCGCGGGTACCTTATTTACCAGCAAGTCCCTAAGCTTGCTGGTGGGTTGATGAGAGATCGGTTGCCGGTAATTTGGAGGTTGGGCAACATTTTTATACCCAATCTCAGGTTGTCTGCAGCGCATCTTTAGCCTGCAGGTTGACTTATGGCCACGTTTAGATACTTGCCATCCAATATCAGTACCACCTGTACCGCTTTCTCCCTTTGACCCTTTCCCCTTCCCCAACCGAGACTGACATTTTATCTTTACGCATATTCCTTGACACCGGTTGCATATGGTATCGATAGAAAAATAGACACCTTTAAAAGTGGTCTGGTTATATCAATTTTTCTGGATTTGATTAATTGCATGAGAAATCTATAGATATAGAGTTTCTTTGTCGTGGGTGCAGACCGTTTACGAACTGTATCGCGTTCAAACCATGCATCCAATCCTGAAAGACTGGTTACAAAATCTTGGCTGTCTCCTACCCCTTGGCTTTTTTAGCTTTTGCGTAGCTTTGATTGCCCACTGGGTGGCGACCGAAACGGGGCCTGCCAGGGCGTTAATCGTTTGGCAAGCCAAAGTTTTAGACGGTCAGCATTTTCCCAGGTTTACCATGGCCGTTTTCATCGTGCCTGCTATCGTTGGCGCATGGCTAGTGTTTATTAGCTGTCGTCGAGTTCTCGGACGATTGGGGGCCTATGAAAAACCGGCTAATGCAGGTTTCAAAGGTCCCAATGAGCGCGCCTAGTGGTCATCTGTGGTTTCTCAAGGCAATCTAGCGTGGGCCCTACTCTCGAGCTGTCATCAGTACCGGTGGCGCTGCCAGTCGGGTTGGCCATAGCCAGTTACAAAGGGGAACCAGGTAAAGATATACCGCAAAGGGGATAAACCCTGGACCGACCAGCAACAGCGTGGCCGGGACTAGCCCAGCAATATTCCAAGGCACTAGCGGGGCGAGAACAACGGCCGTATTTTCTAGATCGGTGGCTATTTGCTGGGAGCTGTAACCCTGGTGACGATACTGGGGAGATACCAGCTGATGGGTGAGTAAAATGGTAATTGTTTGGGTGCAGCCGAAGGCGGCTGAAAGCAGGCTAATCAGCGTTGTGCCAGTAAACAAACTGCGCTGCTGTCGAGCCACGTGCAGCCACTGCCCCACTTGCTCCAGGCTTTGGGTACCGGTCAGCAGCCCAGATAGGGCTGTTGAAAATAGCATAACCGCACAGACCTGCAACATGGGCCAGAGACCACCACCTAACAAAATAGACTCTAAAGCAGGGTTGTTATCAATACGAAACCCCCAGAGGGTAAAGCGAAGGACATCCCCTGGGGAATAGGGTTGCAGACTAACAGCTAGTACGGCAGCTACTATCCAAGCAAGAACAATGGTGAGCTTGACATTTACCCGTGCCATTGCCAGCACCAGCACCAGCACAGCCGGTAGCAACGTAACGCCGTGGAGATTGAACGTGGTCACTATCTGCTGGCTAATATCTGACTGTTGGGAGAGTTCTAATGGGTAGAACCAGGAGAGTAGGCCATAGATGAGCAGCGTCAATGCCAACGGCAGCAGCGATGTTGACAGCATGTACTTAAGGTTTTGGTAAATATGGGTGCCCGTCACGGCGGCTACGAGATGGGCACTGGATGACAGGGGAGAACAGCGATCCCCCACGTAGGCCCCGGCAATAATCGCACCGGCTACCAGGTTAAGGTGGGTGATCCCGCCGCTGCGAGCCAAGATCATTAGCGCAAGGCCAATGGTGCCGGCGGCCCCAAATGAGGTGCCGATCAGGGTGGAAACTAGCCCGGTGAGGACAAAGGCCGAGAGAATAAAGTAGTGGGGATGGATCAGCCGAGTGCCATAGTAAACCAGTGCTGGCACCGTACCGGCGGCGAGCCAGGTGCTCATCAGCGCTCCGATCAGTAGCAAAATGCTAAATACAGGCCAGGATTGTTTTGCGCCCTGCCAGCAAAACTTGAGCAGCTTAGGGAGTGGCTGACCACGACGTAGATGGATCAAGATGAAAAGTGCGATCGCAAGCCCCAACGGCCACACCAACGCCACACCATGCAAAGCACTCACTAACAAACACAGAAACGTTGCCAGCAGGCCAAATACAATATCCACGGCATTCGCTCAATATTGGTTACTTATCTAGCATTAATCTTATTACCAGCTAATTCATAATCTTGATGGCTACAATGTCCCTGCCCGTCGATTATCCAGCTTAAAACATATATTTCTGCAAATATGCCTTTGCCTGATATTGTCACCCATGCCTATGACCTACTGCTATCGATTATCGCCCTCTACAGTCTCCACAGATTGCTAATTATTTGGCGGTTTTACCGCCATCGCGATCTGCCGTCTGAACCGTTTCGGTACTATGCTGATGTCGACCTACCCAAGATTACGATCCAGCTCCCCATCTTTAATGAAATGTATGTGGTGGAGCGGCTACTACAGGCGGTTTCGCGGCTTAACTATCCATCGGATAAGTTGGAAATCCAAGTGCTAGACGACTCCACCGATGAAACCCAAGCGGTTTGTCAGCAGCAGGTACACCAGCTAAAACAACAGAGCCTAAATATCTATCATATCCATCGCGAGCAGCGCCAGGGCTTTAAAGCAGGTGCCCTGAAACAGGGGCTGAGCGTTGCTACAGGCGAGCTGGTTGCCATCTTTGACGCTGATTTTGTACCCCCGCCCGACACCTTGCTCAAGCTGGTGCACCATTTCTCAGATCCCAACGTGGGGATGGTACAGGCCCGGTGGGAACACCTTAACCGCAGCTACTCGACGCTGACAGAGCTGCAGGCGCTCATGCTGGATGGCCACTTTGTGGCAGAACAAACCTCCCGCAGCCGTACCGGTTGTTTTTTTAACTTTAATGGCACCGCTGGCCTATGGCGCATCGCTGCCATTACCGATGCCGGGGGCTGGCAACATGCCACAGTTACCGAAGATTTAGATCTTTCCTACAGAGCCCAACTGCGCGGCTGGCGATGTGTTTACTTGCCAGATATCCAGGTGCCAGCGGAACTACCCATGGAGATGAACTCATTTAAGACCCAACAGTTTCGCTGGGCCAAGGGCTCTAGTCAGGTGGCGAGACTGCTACTGCCGTCTATCTTGCAGGCCAATTTTCCAGCCTATATTAAGTGGGAGGCGTTTTTTCATTTGACTAACAACTTCAACTATTTGCTGATGTTGTTACTGCTTTTGCTGTCTCTGCCTTACCAAGTCTATGTCACCTACGACTGGCAACATGCGCTATTTTTCTATGGACCACTGTCTCTGAGCACTAGCCTCAGCGTGGTTAGTTTTTATCTAATTGCCCAGCGCAAGACTGATGATGCCTGGTTTTCTTGGCAGCTGATACAACATCTAATGCTGCTTATGGGGGTAGGCATTGGTCTCAGCATCAATCAGTCCCTGGCGGTATGTGATGGATTGCTACGTAACAATACAGACTTTGTGCGCACTCCAAAGCACGGTGTGATTAGGGCAACAGAAAAATGGATCGACAAAAAATATCGCGCAGCTAAAAACTGGTTGCCCTATTTGGAGCTGACCATGATGGTGTACCTGAGCGTGACAATTGCGATCGCATTCTCCAACCGCCATTATCTATCCCTACCGTTTTTAGTTCTGTTTCTCGCTGGCTATGTCTATACCTTTAGCCTCAGCGTTTTTCAGACACGCTAATCGTTTAGCTTAGCCACCGCTAAGCGTAAACCCAACACAATTAATAATGCTCCTGTCACCCGCTCTAACCAGTGGGAAATATTGACCAACAGCTGTTTGACCCAGGGTTGAGAAATTAGCAAGGCTAACAAAGCAAACCACACCAGTGATTGCAGTGCCACGGTGCCACCATAGAGGGCCTGGGCTGCTAACGGAGTGTTTGGTTGCACAATTTGGGTAAACAGAGCCAGAAAGAATAGGGTAGCTTTAGGATTAAGCAGGTTACCAAACAGCCCTAAACGAAAGGCAGCAAAAGCACTGACAATCCGTCGATTATCTTGTAGAGATCCTGCTTTAACGGGTTTTGCCTGCAAAGACTTCAGTCCCAGATAAATCAGATAGCCAGCCCCTAACAGTTTCAGACCATTAAATAACAAAATTGACTGGGAAATCAGCGCACCAATGCCAATTAAA
>JBCDJC010000337.1:0-4588 GCA_038748225.1 Cyanobacteria bacterium P01_H01_bin.26
AGCGATTGCTTCACTACATCAAACCGAGGCACTTCCGCCAGCCTAGGTAGCGCCTGATAGTCCAACGTGGGCTCAGTGGCAGCCACAGCAACAGACTGTTGAATAGTCGCCTTCACTAACCTGTCAGTGGTCTCAATATTGGTACTAATGGCATCCGATAAGGCCAATATTTGTAACAAATCCAGCCTGAGGCCACCTGTGGGATAAAACCGTAGGAAATTGATCAGCGATAGACCCGCTGGATCCGCTGCTGCCAACACCATGGCTGCTCGAATTGCCTGGTGACCGTTTTGATGCCCCTCGGTTTGAATTAGCAGCCCAGCTGTCGCTAAAACGATTTCTCCGATGGGAGAATACAGCCATTGCGACAGCATAAACGGATCGCCTATTTGCTCAGGCATGCCGTTTAAATTCATTAAGGGAGTACTCAAGATGCGCTGTAGCTCCCGGCGATTTTCCAGCGATGTCTCATTCAAGTACGGTGCTAGTTCATCGTCTATGGTACCGTCTGTGGCAAATGTTTCTAGGGATGAGACCGAAATCTGTCGCCCCAAAACACCATAGTCAAAGTAAAGCTCTTCTGCTGAGCGGACAGGTAAAGTAACCATTACCGCAGAAAGTACACCTAAAGCCGTAACTTGCAATAACCGCTGCATCGATTGAGAATAGCCTCTTCTAAAAACCATGATAGTTATTGAAATTATTTCAAAACGATCTGCTTTTCCTGCTCCACTGCAGACGGCTGCTTGCTAGCGAATACCCATCGCAGCATCGGAGGAGCCACAAATGTGGTGGCAATCACCATCAACACAATGGCAACATTCAGAGAACCTGTTAATGTCCCTGTGGCAGCCCCTAAACCCGCAAACACTAGACCCACTTCTCCCCGTGGCACCATGCCCGTACCGATGGCCAGTCGATTCACCTTCTCCTTAGAAAAGACAAAATATCCAGCGGCTAGTTTGCCCAGAATAGCAATCACAATCAGGAATGCCGCAATCACCAAACCAGTGCGACTCTCAGGATTCGTCAAGTTCAGGACACTCAGGTCAGTTTTGGCCCCAATGGAGACAAAGAATGCTGTTGCAAACAAAGCAACCAAAGGCTCGCAGGCTTTTTCCAGGGCCTTCGTTGCTTTTGTATCACCAAGAATAATCCCGGCTGCAAAACAGCCAAGAATTTCTTCCAAGCCGATCATATTCGCAATCGTGCCCATCAACGATAAAAAGATAATGGCACCAATCAGCACGCTGTAAGGGTTACTAAATCTGTTCAGAAAGTTAACATAGCGAGGACCAAAAACCTTATTCAGAACAATGGCGGCCACCACAAAAAGCGTAGCACTGACAATTGTGCCAATGACGCTCGAGATTTCCACTGTTCCATGCTCAGCAATACCAATGGCCACAGCTAAAATTGCAATGCCCAGAATATCGTCTAAGACGGCAGCGCCTAAAATAATTTGTCCTTCTTTGGTGTTCAATACCCCCATGTCTTGCATGATGCGGGAGGTAATGCCGATGCTTGTGGCCGTTAGTGCGGCGGCGGCGAATATGGATGCGATCGCAGATAGATGAAATATCGCAGTCAGCCCCACAAACCCTGCTACAAACGGAATAACAACACCTGCCACGGCGACCGATGCCGCCTGGGGACCCACCTTAATCAGCTCTTTAAGATCAGCTTCTAGACCAATCTTAAATAACAAAACACCCACACCCATTGCCGCATAATCATTCAGCACAATTTTAATCGGGCCCGAAAAAATGTCTTGAATTGTCGTAGCATTACCCCCAGCAACAAATTGGACACTTGTTATTGCCCAACCAGCGACTTCACCGCCACCCTCCGGCATCAGTAAATGAAATCCTGAAACACCTAAAATAAGACCGACAACAAGTTCTCCTAACACCGCAGGCAGGCTAAACCGAGTGGCAATTTCACCAAACACCTGAGCACATACAAAGACAATGATAGTGACTAAAGAAATTGCTGCAGCCAGAATTTTGGCATAGGCTTCTCCTTCAGCGCCACCGGTTGAGGCCAGTAACGGGGTAAAGGCTGGGAGTGAAGAACTCGTAAAAACAGACAGTGAAGAAAACATCATAGGTTCAAAAGAAGAGTTAAAGGTTGAATCAATCCAAAACCAAACAGCTCATGAACATTTAGGGAAAAATACTTGAGGTAACACTTAAAGGCAGCACCTACCAACGAAGCCAACATCTTCTCTCCTTTTGGACGGAGCAACGGGGTGAGTTGGCCATAAGCGCCATCGGTCGCCCCCCGTCCAAAAGACACACCTCCCGAGAGGGGATTAAATCGCTTGTTCCTTAGAACGATTGGGAGTCAACTGCAAATACAGCCCTGGCACAACCAACAACGCAATCAACGTCGCCGACATCAATCCAAAAATGATTGCCATACACAGCGGAAACCATTTCGCATCACTCAGCGCCAGCGGAATCAGACCAATCACAGTCGTGATCGACGTTGTCACAATTGGGCGCAATCGATCGCTAGCCCCCAAAGCGGCTGCATGGCGTACATCCCAGCCCTCTCTGCGCCGCTCGTTCATGGTATCAACCATCACAATCGCATTATTCACCACAATGCCCGTGAGAGAAATAATGCCAATGGCTGTCGGAAACGAAAACGGGAGATTGAGTGCAACATACCCCAAGATTGTCCCAATTAAAGCAAAAGGTATGGTGAGGATAATAATTACCGGCTGAGTGTAGGACCCAAACTGGAGCACCAGCACCGCAAACACAAGGAAGATGGCCACCACTAACATCTGCCCTGCCGAACCAAAGGTTTCACTACTGGTATCGGCATCACCACCAAACTTATAGGTGTAGCCTTTAGGCCAGCGGTCAGGATTCTTAGGATCGACCGGGTCGTACTGCATGGCCTCTAGAGAAGGCGTAAGCTCAGCCAGGATTGTGCTGTCATAATATCCCTGGCCGGGAATCACTTTAGCCAATACCGTAACGCTGCGTTGGGTATCGCGATGGGTAATGGAGAGAGGAACCGCACCCTGTACCGGTTCCAATAAAGCATTAGCCGGTAACGCCTCACCATCGGGTGTGATAAACCGCATAGTGGCAAATTCATCTATCCGAGCCGGTCCCCCCACCTCACCATTTTGAGAAGGCCATCGGGTACTCAAACGAATTTCCAGGTCTTCTTCTCCACTGCCAACAGAAAAGTCACCCACCTCATTGTCAATCATCAGGTAGCGCCCTTGAGCCCCCAAATCTTCTTGGTCAATGCCATAGAAGTCCAAAGCCTCTCGTTTAGGGACAAGCTTATAGTCCTCCCGTAAGTTACCAAGGTCATCACGCACATCCATGGTTCCGGGAATCTCCCGTAATGCTTGCTGCACCTGCCCAGAGATCTCCCGCAGAGTTTGCAGATCCTCACCATAGAGTTCAACTTGAATCGGGTCTTCACCGCCGCCGGTACGCTCATACTGAACTGCTAAAATGGCCCCTGGATAATCTCGTAGGATCGTGTCGTTGATTTCTTGTCTGAGATCGCGAGCATATTCAAAGGAATCGCGTTCTCGCTGGGAGCGTTCGATAAGCACTGCCGATAGACCAACAAAGTAGTCAGCATTGGTTGGTTTAATTTCACTAGAAGCGACTAAATTGCTGCGCTGACCCACCAGTTTCACCACACTCTCGAAGACCTTGTTTCCATTTGGATCACTATAGTTACGAACAAATGCACCCAGGCGATCGGCCACCTCTTGAGAGCGAGTCAGCGTAGTAGCTGGAGGTAATTCCACATTAATGCTCAGCTTACGCCCCTCCGCATCTGGAAATAGAGCAGATGGCAATCCTGTGAACAGCACTATGGCCAGCACAAACAAAGCAATCGTACTGGCTGTCCATAGACGAGCCACACGCCGATTGGGTATCGTAACCTTTAAGCTCCACTGGGTAAACTTTTTAGAGACCTCTTCAGTCAGACGATCGACAAAGGTTTTAGAATCTCCCTTACCCTGTACATTATTCAGCAAGAATTTAGAGAGGGGAACAACTACCAGTAAGGCAATCACATAGCTAAGTATCAAACAGGTGATGGCACTAATAGGGATCAAGCGAACAAATTTACCCATGGTGCCTGCGATCGCCATCAGCGGAGCCATGGCTAAAATTGTCGTCAACTGACCGGCAAATGCTGGAGCTGCATAGGTTTTAACGGTTTTAATCGCCGCTTGGGAAAAGGTTAGTCCCTCAATATAAAGACCATTGTGCATTCCCTCTAGCATCAGAATAAACACATCCACCAGCAGGCCTAACGCTAAGATCATGCCAATCATCACCATGGTGTTGAGGGTATACCCCATCATCCATAGGACGAAAATAGCCCCTGCAAACGTGAGCGGAATGGCTAATCCAGCAATTAGCGCCTCTCGCCAGGTGAGCGCCACAAAGAGAATAGCAAAGACACAGAGCGACGCCTGAAAAACATTGCTACCAAGATCGTTAAGTTCAGTCTGAATTTTATCTGCATCGCTGTTGAGAACGCGATAGTCCATGCCATGGGGCCATAGCTCAGGATCTTCACGGGCAGATTCCAT
>JBCDJC010000338.1:0-4584 GCA_038748225.1 Cyanobacteria bacterium P01_H01_bin.26
ACGGGTTCAAATCCCGTCGTTGGCTTTAAGCTACCACTGCGTGCATCTCGAATCACCTGCCATCGGTTTTCCCAGTCGGGTTCGGCGTGAACCCCTTTGAGATATTGAGGCCCCAGTCAAGCGGGGGCAGCGTCAAACAGCTCTTTGTAAAACGTGCGGCAGGCCATAGTTATCACCTGGTCATACCACTGCCAACAATAAAAATTCGTTCTCCTGCTAGCCATCGCAACCTTCACAAATCCACCTGATGGGAATGGCACAGACTCTCAGACAGGTTTACGGATCGATCACCACAAAGCGATTGTGCATGGACTGTGTCTTTTGCAACAAATGCGTGGTCAACGCCTGGGGACCTGCCCCCACAATCGCCAGATCAATCGTTTTGGGCAAAGCAGCAGCATTAACCATAAATAGATCCTGAAAAAATGATAATGATTATCATTTCAGAAGTATAATTTGGAACGGCTTTACGCAGTCAAATTTTGACGTCCGATCTGAACGATTGTTCGCTTTCTATGGAATCCTTTGACCTCATGTTAGTGGCTGGTCCGCCTGGGGTGGGTAAAACCACCTGGATTAGCCAGTTTCTCAAAGACGCTTCGCACCCTCTGTTTTATCTATATCCAGGGGCTCAGAAATCGGTAGATTTAGCCCGGATTGGCTATTGCTTTCCCTGGGTGTCGATCGTTTCGGACGATCGAGCTGTGCTGGCCGACTTACCCGACCAGGCCATGGTTTTCATAGAGTTAGGTTTTCATTTGGATCTAGAGTCACCGTTTTTAGCGGCGTTGCCTGGGCGACGGATTGCAGTTGTGCCCCCCGGTTTAGAACAGTCTGAATGGCACGACTGGGCCGACGAGGTGATGCCGGGTAACCACAGTCAGACATCAGATTCTGACCAACTGCCGGAGATCTGGAAATCTCCCCTCACTGGGCAAGTGTTTGATCCCCCCAGCCTGGATGAGGTGTTAATTGAGCTAACCGGCGGAGCCTACGGCCAGGTGATGCGCTTAAAAGGCATTTTTGAACTGCCGGATGGTCAGGCGTTCTATGTTGATTTTGTCGAAGGATTACCGGGTATTGAATACACCGAACTAAAGTTGCCTCGCTGGCTACAGGGACGTCCCGATCGCTTTAGCGGTCTGGAAATTATGGGTCGTAATTTAGAGCAAAAAACAATTGCCCAAACGCTTTTGGCATGTTGTTTAGCTGATGATGTTTTGACCCAGTATCAGCGGCAGTATCAACAGTTGCAGGCGGAAGAAGAGACTATCGCCGCAGCGAACAAGCAGAAGGAGGTGATGGCATGAAACTTGCGGTAATTTCTTGCATTCATGGTAACTACGAGGCACTGAACGCCGTGCTCTCAGACATTGATGCCCAGAAAGCCGAGCAGATTTACTGTCTTGGGGATCTGGTGGGTTATGGCCCTTACCCTAATGAGGTGGTGGATCGGATCCGCTCTTTGGAGATTCCCTCCTGCCAGGGCTGTTGGGATGAGGATATTGTGGAAGGGCTAAATGCCTGTGAATGCAGCTACCCCTCCCAGCTGGCGGAACAGCGAGGCAAACTGGCCCATGAATGGACCAACAACGCAATTCGGCCTGATGTGCGGGAGTATTTGGCCACATTACCCCTGTTGTTGAAACGGGATAATCTATGTTTTGTCCATGGCAGTCCCAACAGTCAGCATGAGTATTTGTTGCCCAGTATGGATGGTTTTGCCGCGCTGGAGCGGGTGCTCTCTGCTGATGCCGATGTGTTGTTTTGTGGCCATACCCACGTTCCCTATGTGCGAGAATTAGAGGATGCCAAACTGTCAGTGACGGTAAAAAGTCCGGCTCAAGCTGAAGATTCCCAACAGTTTCAGGCGTCGCTGAAACGTATTATAAATGCAGGTTCTGTAGGAGAACCTCGCCATGGTCGGCCCAATGCTACCTATGTTCTCTATGACACTGATACAACCCAGGTGACTCTACGGGAAGTTACCTATGATTATGAAAAAACCTGTCAGGCTATTCTTGACAGTGGCTTGCCCCCTATCTTTGCCTGGCGGTTATCGCGGGGCATGGAGTTTGCAGAACGGGCAGATGATCCAAGCCATGTGTGTGAACGGTAGGGAGACGCTATAACAACAGGGAGAAACTACTCGGTGAAGTGGGCGATTTTAAGTGGAATTGAAGGGAATCTGACGGCCTACGAGGCAGTATTGCAGGATATACGGCGGCAGGCGGTGAGCGATCTCTATATCCTGGGGGATGTGGTTGGCCTCCAGGGAGATAATGAGGCGGTGATTGAACGGCTGCAGTCTCCTCAACCTGGAGAGTTAGAACCTCAGGTGTGTGTGGGCTGGTGGGAAGAGCAGTGTTTTAGTTTGCACGGGGCAAGCAGTCTGCAGGATGCACCGGAGCTAATGGAGAAATTTGGTGGAGATGGGGTGGAAGCCCTTTGGGAATCGGTGTCACGGGAGTCGGTGCGGTGGTTGCGATCGCAACATTTTGGCTTCCATGAACTCGACTGTTTACTGATCCATGGCAGCACCGTCAGCTATGCCGATGAGCTTACCCCTGATACTTCGGCGATTGAGTTGTGCGATCGCTTGATTCGGGCCGAGGCCAACTATCTCTTTTGTGGCCGCTCGGGTCTTACCTTTGAATGCTCGGTCACTCCGGTGGAGCTACAGTCAAAGGTAACCACCCTGGACGGTGTGCAAGAGCCTCAGAATTATGGAAAAACACCTCGTCAAGTAGTTGGCGTCGGCTCGGTGGGTCGCATCCCCGGCAAGGCTACCTACGCGCTGTTTAGTCCTGGAAATGGGCAGCTTTCTTTTAGAACTGTGAACTATGGTAAGGCAAAGGGTTTTGGGACAATAGAAAAATAAAGGGCAAGTTTGGAAGCGGTGCGATGCATGACACCCTACTCGTTTTTTAGCTATGACACGCCTTACTGAGACAACTGATCAAGATTTTCATAGAGATCGGCGATTTCACACATAAACCCAACACTTTCAAACACCACCCGTTGCCCCGCCCCAAAGACCTGAGGCAACCAGAGATTGTCAGACTTCCGTTGAAACCGTTCTACCAAAACCTGTTTTTGATGCACCAGCACATACTCTTCTAACTCCGAAATAGATTTGTAGTCAGAAAACTTATCCCCCCGGTCAAATGCCTCAGTCGAATCTGACAACACCTCAATAATCAGGTTAGGATACAGAATAAAATTCTCATCGGAAACTCGGTCTCGGTCATCACAGGATACCGTCAAATCTGGATAGTAAAACAGATTTAGTTCTGGTAGCCGCACCTTCATATCCACAGCATAGGAAATACACCCCGAGCCCCGCAGATGATTAACCATTAGCGCAGACAAATTGCCCATAATAATAACGTGGGCTTTACTTGCCCCCGCCATGGCCACGATTTGCCCCTGCACATACTCATGCTTGATGGGACTCACTCGCTCAATTTCTAAATACTCCTCAGGAGTAAAATAGGCATAGTTTTTGCTAAATGCCATTTTGCCTGCATAAAAGTCGTTACTCACAGCTTGCCACAGGCATGATAGTTCTGGTTCAACAAAGCTAATTCTGTAGGAAAAATAAAGGATTTTATGGTCAACCCTTGCGGCCACATTTTTGGGTAGAGGGATTGGATATGGGGCGAAAAGGGAACCGGTGAGGAGGCGGAGTGGATTGGAAGCGGTGCGATGCATCGCAACTCTACCCAACTTGCCGTAACCCCACTACGCCTGAATCACTAATGATGAACGGTATCTTACGACATACCATGGGAGATTGGTAATTGGCAAAACCGGTTGCGTGGGGTCCCTCCGAGTTCCCCACACCCCCATGGCTAGGGCGGTTCCGCCCGCCCTAGAACCCTGCAGAAAAATATAAATGTTATCCCTGATCGCGGGTTGGGTTATCGGTGAGGTGGTTTAGAATTTTGCGCGCTGCGACAAAATTCTAAAAACAGACGTTATCCAGTTCATGTTAAGCAAAACAGTTACAGTCAAACAATGAGCTTAATTTTCATATAATCCCCTTACACCTGTTGAAGCTCTCTCCAAGACTGGGAAAGTACTTTGCCTGCTGATTTCGCAAAGACAATGGTTAACAACAATCCAACCGCTAAATCGGGCAAGATTGAATGGGTGAATAGCACTAAGACGGCTGCAGTTAGGACAGAGGTGTTGGCAATGATGTCGTTGCGAGAACACAGCCATACTGATGACATGTTTAGATTGTCGTTACGATGCCGCGTCAGCAGCAACAAACACAGCAGGTTTGCCAGTAGCGCCAGTACGCCCACTGCCCCCATGATGGACCCTTCGGGACTGGCTCCTGCAAATAGCTGATAGGTGGCTCTGGCAAATACGGCAATGGCAAACAAAAACATGATCAGGCCCTTGAGCAGCGCTGCCCCCGCCTGAGCTTTGGTGCTTTTATGAATCACATACAGACTGCTGGCATACACCAGGGCATCTCCTAGCATATCCAACGAGTCCCCAGTTAATGACAGCGACGCCGCTCGAATACCGGCCCCAAACTCGACGACAAACATCACAGCATTGATTAACAGC
>JBCDJC010000339.1:0-4531 GCA_038748225.1 Cyanobacteria bacterium P01_H01_bin.26
GGCCTTTGTGGCTAGTATCCTTGGCATGCTAGTTGTGCCGGTGCTGTGTACCGTGGTGGGCGGCACGCGGCTGCGCAAACATCCGATTTTGCTGATGCGGCTGTTTTATGGGGTGGAGGCTCCCCTGTTTGGCCTGTGTTTGTTGCGGCTGTTTCTGATTCGTGAGACTACCCCCGCCAGCGCCCATATTTTGGTGATCATTCTGTTGGCCATCGCCATGTTTGCCATTGAAACGGTGGCGGGGTATGCCGCCTATCGACCTCGACTGGCCTGGGTGCAAATGGTGGGCCACAGCCTGATTTTGCTGACGGGGCTGTATGCGGGGACACTGCTGCTGCTCTACACCGTACCGGCCCTTTGTATTATGCTGTACGGCACCGTTACCGGGCTGGCCGGGCTGGTTTCAGGGCTGGCCAGCGTTAACTGGTGGATGTGGCTGCGCGACCTGGGGAGTCTGCTCATACGTCCCTGGGAATTGTTCCTTGGTCTTGGGATTGTGACCCTGTGGCTTTTGAGTGCCGCTGTGTTTGCCTCGTTGCCCTATGTCATGGTCAATTTCTATGTGCGTTCGTGGCATCGCATCCGCACCGCCTTTGCCAAACAGCACGGCCACAGCTGGGCAACCACCGGAGTCGTGGTGGGTCTCAGCTGTCTGTTGTTTGGGATGCTACAGCTGCACCAGCCCCAGGCCAAAGCATTTAGCCTGTTGGAGGGACCTGCACCGCAAACCGCCACTGAGCGTCTGACCCTGGTACAACAGTCGGAGACCATCCGTCGGGGGTTGGTCCATGGCTATCTCTCTCGCTATCGCTACCTAGGCACCGCTGAAGAGAGCAACCAGCTCCGCCAAATGTATGGCTATGTGTTTGATATGCCAAGGGCCACCGCCCAGATATTTCAAAATTTTCATAATGGTTTACTGTCGCCGTTTCTCTACCAGGGTGACCGGGATGATGCGGATCGGGCCGAGGAGCTCTACGCTAACTTTTTTGATGCGCCTATTCAAAAGTCGGAACGTAACGCCATTCGCCGGGCGCTCCAGGCCAGCGCTAACCGCGATGAAACCCAGGCTGGCGTGCTTAACCTGGACCAGAGGGTGATTCGCCTCGTGGAGCAAACTGTCTCTGTCAAGGAAAATGGCGACTGGGCCGAAGTGGAAATCTACGAACAGTACGAGAATAAAACCATCGATGACCAGGAGATTGTTTACAGCTTCTCTTTGCCCGAGAGTGCCACCATTAGCGGTCTTTGGCTAGCGGAAGCAAAGGATGCGGCGCGATTTCCCTTTGTTGTCTCCCCCCGTGGAGCCGCGCAACAGGTTTATAAAGGTGAAATCGAACGGGCCGAAAGCCGACAGGCCGAAGATCCTGCCCTAGTAGAACAGGTTGGTCCGCGTCAGTATCGTCTTCGGGTCTTTCCCATTCCCTTTGCAGAGTCCCTTGAAGAGCCGGGTGAACTTCACCTGTGGATGACCTATCAGGTGCTCCAGCAGGACGGTGCCTGGCCTTTACCGCAGCTGACGGAAAAGCGAAATATCTTTTGGACAGACAAAACAATCCACCAGCGTCGGGGCAAAACCATTAAGGTCTCGGAAGATCAATGGTTTGAACCGACTATCAAGGCAAAAAAGAACGTCAAGGCGGTCGCCCACCAGACTAAGCTAGCTGAAGGGTATCAAGTGACGGCCACACCCACAGCAAAATCGGCCGTACCGACCGGCAAACGGATCGCCGCCATTCTAGATAGCTCCTACAGTATGGGGGATGGCGGATACGACGAAGCCCGACAACAGCTCAAACAAATTAGTCAGCAAAACAATATTGATATTTATCTAACCACCGCTATCGGAGAACCCCCAGCTCCTAATAGCGATATCAGTGCCGTTGTGCCCTACGGCAGTTTGCAACCGGCGGATATGCTCCAGCAGTTTGCCCAGCAGCGTCTGCCCAATGTCGCCTATGACGCCGTGGTGTTACTGACCGATGCCGGTAGCTACGAACTCACCCAAGAAGCTGCCTTGCCAGATTTTGCAGAACCGCTGTGGCTGGTGCACATGGGCAACCAGCTCCCCACCGCCTATGACGATGCCCTGTTAGAAACCATTCAGGCTAGCGGTGGCGGGGTGGCCACGGACATAACTGCTGTGCTGCAGCGTCTAGATCAGAACGTGATCGATGGCTACGAATGGTCAGTTGCCGCAAGCGATGGGGCCGCAGAGTCCGATGACTTTGCGCCCCTCGCCGCCCGACAGCTGATTTTGCAGCGTAGTCGGACGGTGGATATGGGGCAGCTGGAGAATTTGGATGGGGTGCATGCGATCGCAAAACGCACCCAAATTGTCACCCCCTATTCCTCCATGCTGGTCCTAGTCAACGATCGTCAGCGGGAACTCCTGCGCCAGGCCGAAGCCGCCGCCGACCGCTTTGACCGCGAAGTGGAAGACGGCCAGGACGACCTCAGCGATCCGTTTAACCCATTGAACTCTGTCTCCGTACCGGAGCCTGGGGCCGTGGTGGGTATGGGGGTGATGGCCTTTAGCCTCATCGTCCTAAAACGAAAGCGGCCGCGTTAGACCGGCTATATTTTTAGGGGCGTCATGCGTTCAAAAAATCCATGCCTATTATTCGTGTTGAGATTTTACCCGGCAGAACCGTTGACCAAAAGCGCGAACTGGTGGACGTGCTATCCCGTGAGACGGCCCGCATCGCTGGCTGCAGCGTAGAGTCCATCTATGTTGTGATCGAGGATGTGAAAAAAGAAAACTGGGGCGTTGGCGGACAGCTGTGTTCGGACAAGTTTCCTGACTGAGTGGGGTGGCCAGGTTTGGCTGCGCTCACCCTTCTGGGTTGTTACACTCTATCGGTTAGGAACAAATTACCGTTGGCTAGGCGGAGCCGAAGTCAACGTTCCACAAAACCTTATTCCTGCGATAATACTAGGGTTTTGACTCAACCCCCTTAGCGCAGCCATGGCGACCTTCTTACTCGAAGTCGGCACCGAAGACCTTCCAGCTAGTTTTGTGGGCGATGCCCTTGACCAGTGGAAAGCAAAAATCCCAGCGGCATTAGAGGAGCAGCTGCTGAGCCCGGAGAGCATTGAGTTCTACGGTACGCCGCGCCGTCTGGCGGTGGTGCTCAATGGGCTGCCCGAGCGTCAGCCTGACCGCGAGGAAGAAGCCAGGGGGCCATCGGTCAAGGCCGCGTTTAGGTCGGGTAAACCCACCAAGGCGGCGGCGGGGTTTGCCCGCTCCCGTGGGGTGAGTGTCGATGCGTTTGAAATTCGTGAGACCAAAAAGGGTGAGTTTGTCTTTGTCACTCAAAAAATTACGGGGCGGGCGGCCACTGAGATTCTGAGCGAGCTGATTCCCCAGTGGATTTTGGGGTTAGAGGGTAAACGGTTTATGCGCTGGGGGGATGGCGACTTGAAGTTTCCCCGTCCGGTGCGGTGGCTGGTGACGCTGATGGACGATCGGGTGCTGCCGATTACGCTGACCAATGGCTCTGAGGTGTGTGTGAGCGATCGCATCTCCGAAGGTCACCGTGTCCTTCATCCGGAGCCCCTCACCCTGGAGAGTGCCACCGGTTATGTCGAGGCCATGAAGTCCATCTATGTGGATGTGGATCCAGCAGAGCGTCGCCAGAAAATTATTGCCCAGGTGGAAGAAGCCGCCCGGTCGGTCCAGGGGGAAGCGATTGTCAGTCCGGCGCTGCTAGAAGAGGTGATCAACCTGGTGGAATGGCCCACGGCTGTGGTCGGTCAGTATGATGAGGAGTTTTTGGAACTGCCGCCGGAGGTGGCGATTACGGAGATGGAAAGCCACCAGCGCTATTTTCCTCTCAAGACCGACAGCGGTCTACTACCCAAGTTTATTACTATTTCCAACGGCGATCCGGCAAAGTCTGACATTATCGCCGAAGGCAATGGCCGGGTGATTCGAGCCCGGCTATCGGACGGGATGTTTTTCTTTAATGCGGACCGTACCCAGCCTTTGGCGGACTATCTGCCCCAGCTAGAAGCGGTTACCTTTGAGGAGCGGCTGGGGTCGGTGCGGCAAAAAGTGGATCGAGTTGTGGCGGTGGTGGATGCGATCGCACTCCAACTCAACCTAGGCCCTGACCAAACGGCCCTGGCCCGCCGCGCCGCCCTCCTATGTAAGGCCGATCTGGTCACCCAGATGGTGGGGGAATTTCCTGAGCTGCAGGGCATCATGGGCGAAAAATATGCCCGCCACAGCCAGGAACCGGAGGCGGTTGCTGTGGCCATTGCCGAGCACTATCTGCCCAGGGGGGCAGGCGACCGCCTACCCGAGACGCTGACGGGTCAGATGGTGGGGCTGGCCGACCGGCTCGATACCCTGGTGAGCATTTTTAGCCTGGGAATGATTCCGACAGGGTCCTCTGACCCCTTTGCCCTGCGGCGCGCGGCCAATGCCGTTGTCAGCATTATCTGGGCCGGGGGGCTAGACCTAGATCTAATGGCCCTGCTAACCACCGTGACCACCGCCTTTGCCGCTAGCCGGGAAGGCGTCGAC
>JBCDJC010000340.1:0-4419 GCA_038748225.1 Cyanobacteria bacterium P01_H01_bin.26
AGCGATCGCGTTGACGGCATCAAGGCGACGGTTGCCATTGGCAACGAAGTCTTTGAGGGCGGCGAGATCGTTGATGGGGGCAGTGCTGGCATCAGCGGATACAACCGCTCTGGAAAAAGCGTCAAGCATTGAGCTCTCCTTACTCTAAAAAAACATTGGGTAAGTTCTAGGGGCAACCGCCACAGCAGTTTGGTTGACCACACCCCAAACATAGGTAATTGCCGTTCCGTAAGTCTTTAATGTTAATAACAAAGCAACATTCCGTTACATAACGCTCATTTAACCTGGGATTAAGGACTGATAAGACCTGGCATAGGGCGTCTGTACGTCCAAGCTAGTGGAGCCCCTGTAATTTTGTTTCCTTAGGTAAAGTAGTTGAACTAATGGTTGAACTGATGACAAACGACGGCCCAGCCGTAAAAATAGACTTGTGTAGAATTTGTGATTTTGAACCATTAAAGGGATTACCACCATGACTAGCTCCGCTGATACGGCGTCATCCCAGATAACCGTCGAGGAAATCACCGAACTGATTGCTGAGTTTGAAAAGTACCGTGAGCGTCTTACCAGTGAGACTGTAGATGCGGCTAAAAAGGCCAAAGTGTCTAAAAAGGAGACCATGGCAAAGCTGGAACCTGAACTGGCCAAAATTGACGCGGCCCTGGCCCAGCTGCGCGCGCAGCTAGCGGCTATTGCACCCGAGGTGGCGGCTGAGTAAACTGACGGCTGGGGTCTCGCGGGACAAGGACCCGGAGCCCTATTTTGGTTTGGATTTTTTATCAGCGCTGGTGGCAATGACAAATTTTAGTGTGGGTCTAGACGAAACGCAGCGGCAGTCAGCAACCGATGCTTTGGTCCGGCGGGTCAATGAACAAATTGATCTGCTTTCGTTTGATGGGTCAGACCGGGACACCCTGAGGCAGCTGGTGGAGAGTTTCTCCGACCGGCGCGGGTTGATGCGTCTGCGTATTGCTGAAACCCTGGGCCAAATTGGCGAAGCGGCCACGCCGGTCCTAGTGGAGGCCCTGTCAAATCATCCCAATGAGGTGGTCCGTCGGGCCTGTGCCAAAACCCTGACGCTGATTGCCGATCCGGCGGCGGTGCCCGTTCTGGTTAATTCCTTCCTCACCGATAGCGATACAGTTGTTCAAGGTTCATCGGTGGGGGCCTTGGCAAGGACAGGCAGACCGGCCGCGCCGGATCTGCTGCAGATTTTAGAAGACCCCGGTCATTCTGAGACGATTAAGGGGCATGCTGCCTGGGCCCTGGCGTTTATGGGTTCTGAGGCTAAGGATCTGCTGCTAGCGGCGTTAAATTCTGAGTCGGAGGCGGTGCGAACAGCGGTGGTGGGTGCGATCTCAAAGGTTGCCCAAGAAGACTCCAGCCCCGGCAATTTTGATATTTTGATCAACGCCCTTGGGGATGACGCCGAGAGCGTACGCTGTGAGGCCGCCGCCGTCCTTGGCAATCTGGCCCATCAGCCTGCCGTTGCCCCGCTGCTAAGGCTGTTGCAACATCCCAGTTCTGAGACCCGCAAGTCAGCGGTGCTGGCTATTATGAAAATTGGGCAAGCCGACACGGTGGCGGCCCTGGAGACCGCCATGGCGCAGGAAGCCGATGATAGCCTCCAGCCGATTTTTAAGCTGGCCATTAGCCAAATCGAGAAAAAGGCCGCCGCTGATGATGATTGGGACTGACGATCAAAATCCCCTGCGTAGCCGGTTAGAAACCGAGCTTAATCGCTCGCAATGGCTGCAGGCATTTAAGGCCATCAATCGGCTGCTGCAATGTTTAAAGGCGGACATCGCCGCTACCCAGGACTGTGACCTCAAGTGGGACACCAGCTGCAATGGCCTGGTGATCCACTGTCCGTCCGCTGATATTGCTCAGCAACTGCGCTCACAGCAGCGTGAAATTGTTGCGATCGCCCGCTACGCCGATCGAATCACCCTGGTACAGCCCAACGACCCAGATATAATTTTAAAAGCATAGTGCCCCGTTCTAGTTCATTAGCGGACTCTCCAGCAGCCACCATGGAAAATTATTGCCAGGAACTACAAGCTGTTATTCAACTCAAAACGACCGGGGGGTTTCACTACATTCACCAGAGTCGGACCTTGGTGGAGAAAGCTAAAACAGCTCGCCATTGGAAATCCCTACTCAAAACCCCACCCACCCAGTGGCCAGCTGTTTTAAGGGATACCCGCCAGGTGTTAGACCAGCTGGAGCCCTAGCTGTCTGGGCGAGAGTACTTTTGGACCATTTCCATACGGGATAGGGCGCTGGTCGCCGTTTCCCTGACGTATCCATCGGCGGAGTCGTCCTGGGATAGGGCCGTGAGCATCTCCACTGCCTGCTCGCCACCGACGGAGGCTAGCGCATTGACAATGGAAACCGCGAGGGCAACATTATCTGTCGTTTGCAAAGTCTCCAACAAAATCTCCAGGGCGGCATCTCCAATCTCTCCTAAAGCCATGGCTGAGGCAATATTAACCACCGGATTGGGATCGTTGAGAGACTGTTTAAGCCCCTGCAGCCCCAGTTCTGGAAAGGGCCGAGCGGGATAGTTGAGGGCTACCTGGGCCAACGCTTTAGCACAGCTCCCCCGCACCGTAACGTTGTCGCTATTGCCCAGGGCTTCCACAATGGCCGGAACCGCGTCTGCCCCCACCGCCCCTAGGGTTTTGACGGCCGCCCGCCGATAGACGGTGTCATCTGCGTCCAGCGCGCTCATCAGCCGCGGGATGGTGGTGTCGTCCCGGTGCTCCATAATCTCCACCATGGCCCGCTCGCGGATATGGGGGTTGGGATGTTTGAGTTGTTCAAAAGAGGCATCCATGGATTGATGTGGGGGATTGATGTGGGGAAGTGTAAAACAGTAATTTGGACAGCGAGTTTAGACCGAGACCTGGGGCGGCGAAACCGCCTGGTTAGCCCGGGCTCTAACCGCCCAGTCATCGGCCCCTAGCAGCAAATTATGCTGGCTGTCGTCGCCCAGTTTTTCTAGGGCCATGAGCGAGGCATATTGCAGCATCCAGATGCGGCTGTGGGCCGTTGTCTGGAGCGGAGCAATGGCCCGAGAATCTCCCAGGTAGCCCAGGGTGAGCGCCGCTGCCGCCCGAGATTTCATAAACTGCGGAGCCGTATTATTTAAGGTCTCGACTAGCAAATCGTAGGCTGGCTGATGGTGGAGCCAGCCCATTAGCTTCATCACATGGTAATGGGCGCCATAGTCGTTGTGGGCCTCTTTTTTGTAGGTGTCAAACAGGGCCGTTGGTAAGCCATCGGGCGGTTGTTCAATCAGGGTTTGAATGGCCAGATAGGTGCGCCCAAAGTCAGTTTGATACAGCTCACGGATTAAAAACTCTAACTTGGGGGGCTGATCATAGGCATGGACCAGATCTAGATCCTGGGGCCGATCTAGCAAAATTTGATCTAGCACCGGTAGCACCCGATCGAGGGTGATTTCCCCAGCGGCCATGCCGATTTCGGCCAGCCTCCGTACGGCCCGTAGCCGGAACATCAGGGAAATGGGACAGCGAGCAATGGCGGGAATCGCCGGATAGTAGCGGGCGTTAATTAAATCTTCAAGACAGGCGCGCCGGGTGGTAACGCTGTCGCTTTGCAAAAACGACAGCACCCGATCAATGGGGGCTGTGTCCTGGGTAAACCGACAGACCGCTGCGATCGCAGCGCTGGCCGTGGGCTCATCGCCATGGGTCATAAAGGGACGCACCCGATCGACGGCGGCAACGGCGTCCAGTTTTACCAGCGTGTGGATAATCACCCGATAGGTTTGCTCGGGCCTTGCCAACAGCTGGCCAATCTCGTCCAAAATCTCACCATTATCGGTGCCAATTTCGCCAACGGCCCAGACAGCGGCTTCCACCGTGTAGCGATCCGCGTCGCCAAAGCATCCTCGAATGACGTCTAATCCCTGTTTTGCCTTGAGCTTCCCCAAAGACTCCACAGCCTTACGCCGGGTAATCCGATTATCCAGTGAATCGTAGGTGGTCTTCACGGCCCGAATCAGGGCCTCAATCGCCGCCGTCGATGGATAGTTCGCCAGCTGCGACGCGGCAATATAGCGCTCACTCTCATCGGCGGCCTGCCCAGGGGGGGTATCTAGCAGGGTAATAGACTGTTCTTCTGTCAAGCCAAAAATATTGGCGAAACGTTTATCCATGGTCATATCTATAAGTAAACCTGGAGACTCCTAAGAATCTCCAGGTTAAGACTATTTAGTCAATAGTCAAACGCCCAATCGCACCGGTCCCCTAGGAAAGGGAGTTGATGACATAGTCAAGCATGGCGTTGTACTCGGTGAGCGCCTGGTTGGACATGTCACGGGGAGCACAGCCACGGGTGCGAGCAAAGCTAAGGGCAGCGACATAGGGAGCGGTGGGAAGGTTGAGGGCC
>JBCDJC010000341.1:0-4308 GCA_038748225.1 Cyanobacteria bacterium P01_H01_bin.26
ATCCGACCTGGCGGATCCAGCGGGCTGGTGGGGATAAAGGCGCGAAAGCGATTGTCAGACAGGGGAAAGCTGGGGTATTCTTTGTCATTGGCGGTGACCGTCGGGGTGACAGCACCGCTTTTAGCCTGTACCACCACGGAGATGGTATCCCCTAGCTGCGGGTCCGTTGGGGTAATCGTAACGTCATAGGCATGGGCGGCTTTTCCCGTCAGGCCCCAGGTGATCAGCCCGCCTGTTGCCAATAGTCCTGTCAGTACGTCTCGACGCCGAACCACCATAATTCCGCTTCCTTACATAAATTGTGACCACCCCAGTCCACCCTAGGAGCGTAGAAACCGGGTGTGGTTTAGTGACTAGTAGATATTAGACCCTAAGTTTCTCCTGGTTTTACAGGATGATACAGAGATTCTTTATCTGTGTATTGAATCTGTGTATTCTCTTTTTCAAAATTCAAACCCATGCTAACCGAACCTCCATCAAACCAAGGGTTTGATGCCCTGGCAACGCTCTATCGCACGACGCTACTGGAAACAGTCCTACCGTTTTGGCAGCAACATTCACTCGATCGCCAGTACGGTGGCTACTTTACCTGTTTAGACGTCCAGGGCAATGTCTATGACACTGATAAATTTATCTGGTTGCAAAATCGTCAGGTGTGGACATTTTCAATGTTGTACAACCGTCTAGAACAGCGTTCTGACTGGTTAGAAACGGCTCGCCACGGTGTGGATTTCCTGGCCCAGCACGGTCGCGATCCAGATGGAAACTGGTACTTTTCCCTGGACCGCCAGGGGCGTCCCCTGGTGCAGCCCTACAATATTTTTTCCGACTGCTTTGCGGCCATGGCGTTTAGCCAGTACGCCCGGGCCAGTGGTGACGATGTGGCCCAAGAGATTGCCCTACAGGCCTACAACAATGTCCTGCGCCGCCAGGATAACCCCAAGGGGCAATACAACAAGGCCTACCCAGGCACTCGACCGATGAAGTCCCTGGCGGTGCCGATGATTTTGGCCAACCTCACCCTGGAAATGGACTGGCTGCTCAGCGCCCAGCGGCTAGACCAGGTGCTCGATCGGACTGTTCATGCGGTCATGGGAGAGTTTTTAGAGGCCGAAAGTGGCCTAGTATCTGAACATATCGCCCCAGATGGAGCCGTTATTGACTGTTTTGAAGGGCGGCTGCTCAACCCTGGCCACGGTATCGAAGCCATGTGGTTCATGATGGAGATTGGCCAGCGGCGACAGGATACAGCGCTGATCAATCGAGCCATTGATACCACGATTGCAATTCTTGAGCGAGGTTGGGACCAGCCCTACGGCGGTATTTTTTACTTTTTAGACCGTAAGGGGTATCCGCCCCAGCAGCTAGAGTGGAGCCAGAAACTCTGGTGGGTCCACCTAGAAACCCTGGTGGCCCTGCTGCTGGGCTACCGATTAACCCGGCGACCCGACTGCTGGCGGTGGTACCAGACTGTCCATAGCTATGCCTGGTCAAAGTTTAACGACCCCGACCACGGGGAGTGGTTTGGCTACCTAAACCGTCAGGGTGAGGTCTTATTGCCCCTAAAAGGCGGTAAGTGGAAAGGCTGTTTTCATGTGCCTCGGGCACTGTACCTATGTTGGCAGCACTGTCAGGCAATGTAGCGTTTTGCTTTTTTCCGGGTCTGGGGCGGTGTCCCCAAAATTTCGCTAGCACAGGTCAGCCATTGCTCGGTGCGAAGACGCAGCTGGTCTTCATCTACGCCCGCAAAAGAAAACTCCTGCCCTAGCTGTTGCCAAAACTCTGGACTGCCCTGGTGGCCGGAACGATGATACGCTGCGCCACTTGAGGATTTGTTTAAAGCCATAAAATTCCTTGCTTAGCTGAATAGATACTGGGTACTCAACTAACTTCAAGGTGCCCAATGATACATGGCCCTTAGGGATACTCAAAAAAATCAGTAGCCTTGACCATAAATCTATGGTGGGGACCAAGTGGTTTCAACTAGAGATTCTCTCAGGTAAAGCTGCGTTAGCACCAGAACTATGTAAAAGCCGCTGCTGCGCCATTCACAAGAATCACTATTGATAAATCAAAAGAGATTATTGTGACACTCCCAGGGATTCAGGTGAGGTGTCACAGCACCTGAATCTCGGCTTAAAAGCAGGGCTATAATACCGCCAACCGTGTTTGACCCGATTTGCTAGGGTGGCGTTATTACGTCTGATTCCCATGAAGACTACCATGGCGCTCTCTGGTAATTCCCCTTCCCTGTACAAGATTTCTAGTGGTGAATACTTATTTTTTGATACATTTGAACTATCCTATGCTATTATCTGCCGATAGGTGTTTTTGTTAGAACTTTTGCTTCATTTGGAGGTGGAGGAAGGTTCTCGGTAGCGCCGTTTTCTATCGGGCATTTTTGTCTTATTTTGAGACAGAAACTGTTTCGTAAATCACGGACTTATCTCTTGAGCGCCCCTAGGATTTGGAGTAGCTGGTATCTTTGGCGGAATAGGTTTAGAGAGTGCGCTACAGCCAACGTTTTTAGTTCGGTTATTGCCCATGGGAAACCCTACCTGGGGACGTAGAAAGCAGGGCCATACTTTACTGATGGAGCCTGTAGATAGCTGTCACTCTCAGGTAGATCTAATCTTGACCCACGCTGATTTCTCATCTGTCCGGTTTAGATTGATAGTGACACGAGATACCTTAATTGAGAGATCTTTATGACAGTAGCGTAATGAATAGAGTCTGAGGTAAAATCAAACTCATAATGAATCCGACTTAAGTTCGTTTCTAAAGAATATAGGTGTATTGTTTAGCCCCAGCCTAGGCGTTTGCAACGAATTTTGGAGCAGCTTTTCAGCCTAAGCTGCCATCAGGTTTTTATTGTGAGCTGCTCATACAGCTACAAATTGGCTCACCGTTAATTATTCAAACTGCGGGCAAGGATTGAGGCTATTCCCTGCACCTCACACATTTTTCCAGCGGAGGTCTATTAAGAGTTATGTCCAAGCTGAAAACATCAAAACGAACTTCTCCGGCTACATATAGTACAGATACTGTACGTACCTATCTGCAAGAAATTGGTCGCGTACCGCTACTTACCCATGAAGAGGAAATTGTACTGGGTAAGCAGGTGCAGCGCCTGATGGCACTACATGATATCAAGGATAAGCTGGGTGAGACGTTGGGACGTGATGCTAGTCAGCTCGAATGGGCGGAGTCGGCGGATGTATCGGAGTCGGAATTAAGCCGCCAGCTGCGGTTGGGGCAGCGGGCAAAACGCCAGATGATTGAAGCCAACCTGCGGCTTGTGGTAGCGGTTGCTAAAAAGTACCAAAAGCGTAATTTAGAGTTCCTAGACCTGATTCAAGAAGGTACCCTGGGTCTCGAGCGCGGTGTTGAGAAGTTTGACCCCATGAAGGGGTATAAGTTTTCAACCTATGCCTACTGGTGGATCCGTCAGGCCATCACCCGTGCCATTGCCCAGCAGTCTCGGACGATTCGTCTACCGATTCATATCACTGAGAAGCTCAACAAAATTAAGCGCGAACAGCGGGTTCTGGCTCAAAAGCTTGGCCGGAGTCCCTCCGTAGCTGAAATTGGTGAACAGCTTGACCTCAAACCGGAGCAGGTGAGGGAATATCTAACCATGTCTCGCCAGCCCATTTCCCTGGATGTTCGCATCGGTGACAACCAGGATACGGAGCTGCAGGAGCTGCTAGAAGACGATACCGTATCTCCAGAGGATTACACGGTGCAACAGTCTTTGCGGCAGGATATTCGCAATATGCTGACGGAGCTCACACCCCAGCAAAAAGAAGTAATCAACCTGCGGTTTGGTCTGACTGATGGGACCCAGCTTTCTTTGGCCAAGGTGGGTCAACACATGGGTATTAGCCGTGAGCGCGTGCGCCAGCTGGAACAGCAGGCCCTGAAACATCTCCGTCGCCGCAAGGCAACGTTTCAGGGTTATTTAGCCGCAGGCTAATTGAAGTTGAAGAGCCGCAGGCTAATTGGAGTTGAAGAGCCGCGGGCTAATCAGTTACACCGCCTGTAGGCTGTCCTGGCTATTGAAAAAGGGCTTCTAGCATTTGCTAGAAGCCCTTTTTTGGATTATGGCGGAGGTTGGAGATATTCTACGAGCCTCCTAACTGTTCTCCAGGTTCTAGACGACTGCCATTAGCAAAATCCCAGCCGGACTGGGATTTTTTGCCAGCGGGCTGTAACTGCTGCAGTAGCAAGTATCCGTCACCTGTGCCAATAACGGGTCCATGGTTTTTCCAAACGGCAGTAACGCTACCAGGGGTTGGGGGCCGTAGG
>JBCDJC010000342.1:0-4279 GCA_038748225.1 Cyanobacteria bacterium P01_H01_bin.26
GGTGCGGCTGCGTCCCTGGGCCATGGGCCACTGGCGACGGCAGCCTCGGGAAAAACAGCTGGGCCTGTTTGCCCTCATTTGGTTTTTGGCCATCTTTATCTTTTTTACCGTGGCTGTGACCAAGCTCCCCAGCTATGTGCTACCGCTGCTGCCAGCGGCGGCGATTATGGTGGGTTTAATGTGGGCTGGCCCCATCCAGCGGGGCCTGTGGATCAGTGCCGGGCTAAGTATTCTATTTTTCGCAATTTTGGCCGTTGCCTCCTACCTCACCCCCAACTGGCTCGGCGGCGATCCGGTAATGCCAGACTTTCCAGAGCGGGTGCGAGCATCCCAAGCAATGCTGTACGGCTCGGTGGTGTGGGGCCTGGCGACCCTAGCCGGTATGGGGCTCTTGCTGACCCGGCGAGTGCGCTGGGTATGGGCCGTCAGCTTTATGGCCTTTGCCGCCTTTGTGATTGTTTCAATCTTGCCCGTGGCCGCCGTTGCCGATAGCCAGCGCCAGCTTCCCCTGCGTCAGCTGGCCCACACCATCCGCACAGAGCAGCAGCCAGGC
Organism: Cyanobacteria bacterium P01_H01_bin.26; assembly: GCA_038748225.1. GTDB lineage: Bacteria > Cyanobacteriota > Cyanobacteriia > Phormidesmidales > Phormidesmidaceae > Leptothoe. The sequence continues at coordinate 554 of JBCDJC010000342.1, forward strand.
GAAGCCCTGGCCATGGTGGGGTTTATGAAACCTAGTCTGGTGTTTTATACCCAGCGACCCGTGCTGTATGTGTACAATCCTGACTCACAGCAGCTCCGGTCCACCGGACAGGCGCTAGTGGTGGGCCACCCAGATGAGATTGCCACCGCCATCAGCATCAGCCGCTCAGGAGAGATTTTACAAACTGAAGAAACCTATCAGCTAGCCCGTCTGTTGTTTGAATAACAATTAATCGCTGCCGCTGTATTAATTCTCCTGAATAGTGTTGATATCCCTCAAAAGAGACAACACAGAAGAACATCGGTATTAAGAACCCGCAATCAAATAAAGTACCCCTTTCCCCTTTCCCCTTCCCCAAACACACAGCCATTACATGCAACATCTCCCCAAACACAAACCGCCCCAAGAGTAATGAATACCACTGGCCCTAATCCAAATACCCCTGCAAACGTCCCCAGTCTCTCAAAAGGGCATTGCAGTAACGGCTGTACCACTGAGCTATATAGGTTTTATCAGCCATAAATTCAGCCGCAATCTGATCCCAGGACTGTTCATTGGGAGGCAGCCGACGCAGCAGCAGTACCTGGGCGTTGATTTTGGGATAGCGGCTACAGACTCGACTGCGCAGCCGTTGGCTAGGATCTTCGAGCACCCAGTCTAGCAGGTGAGTCCAAATATCAAGGGCCGACTGGGGATCCGGGGGGGCAACCAAACTATCCACAGGATCAAGCAGCCGACCATCTTCAAACCGAACAGCAAAGATCTGTCTAGAGAGCTGTCGTCGAGTTCTATCCCGGTAGCGGCGGAGAATTTTTTTAAGACGGTCATCCAGCCAGGTAGTCACCCGACATACGTCAGGATTGTAGCCATCATCAGGATCATCCAGCTTTAAAAAACAATACTCCCACATCTCCTGTAGGGCATCGGAATAATACGGACTAGACTCACGCCAAAGCCTCCTGGACTGCATGACCAGCTGAACAATCTCCCCAAAAACCAGCTGACGTTTAGGATTATCGGCGGCATAGCGGCAGGCATCGGCAGCCAGACACCGCAAATGACTATCCAACTGGCTACTGGCTAAACCCTTTGAAGAACTAAATGAGCGACCCACATCAAACACCAAGCTAACGTTGCACCGCGCTGTTTTATCTCACCAAAATACGCCCCTAAAATTTTTAGGGGCAGTGTGAAACATTTTTGTATTACCGCCCAGTTTCTCACTGTTCTTTCATTTTTTTGCCATGAACGATACGAATTGAAACTTTTTGAAATCTCAGGTGCGAAAACCAGGGGAATTATTCGTCAGAAACTAGTGAATTTGGAAAAATTGCCCGTCGTAATTCAGAGGAAGATATCATGGCCCGACTGGACTACTTTGCCCCCGGTGTCTATGTCGAAGAAGTCTCCCGTGGCAGTCGTGCGATTCAGGGTGTCAATTTAAGCGTTGCTGGATTTGTTGGCTTTACAGAAGATATTCGCGGTGATGCTGAACTGTTTGAACCCACCCTGGTGACTAGCTGGAGCCAGTATTTAGAAAATTTTTCCAAGGTTGGCTCCGACGGCTTTACCGAGTTTGGAGCCTACTTACCCTTTGCCGTTAAGGGCTGGTTTGAAAATGGCGGCGGTCGCTGTTGGGTGGTGAGCATTGGTACAGAGCTACCCAAACCGGAAACGGATCCCGTCATTGATGAAACCGATATTCCTGCGGCCTTAACCCCGGTTAGCACCTCTGGCAATAAGGATTCCCTGACATTTCAGCTGCGGCCTGAACGGGAAGCGGAAGGTCGCGTGCGGGTATTTATTGAGCCCGATGAACCCCTGCCATCGGACGATCCCGACGATGAACCGTTTAACAGCGGTGAATTTTTTAAGGTCAAGATAGTACCGGGGGATGGCGATCCGGAAGAATTTCGCCACTTGACCATGCAAAACCCCGAGGGGGTGAGTCCAGAAGAACTCTCGGCTGGGACATATGTTGTAGAAGCGCTGAACAATTCCGAGTACATCGATATTGAGCTGACGGCTCAAGAGGGCCTACCCCTAGCCCAGCGCCCCGCCAACGGGGTGTATGAGGTCCGCCCTCGGCCTATACCCTATCGCACCCGCCGCTGGTACAAGGAAATGTATGGCTCTGTCAAACGCCGTTCTGGGGTGCAGGGGCTGTTTGAGGTGGATGAGGTAGCCATGGTGGCCTGTCCGGATTTGATGCTGGTGTACCAGCGGGGACTCCTGTCTTTGCAGCAGGTGCACGGGGTGATGGAGATGATGATCACCAACTGTGAAACGGCAGCGCCTGGCCCTGCCTATCGGATGGCGGTGATTGACCCACCGCCCGTTAAACCGCGCAAAAGCGATCTGCCGGTTTTGCCGGAGCAGCAGAAGCCCCAGGATGTAGAAGCCTGGCGCATGGATAGCTTTGGCCGATTTACCCAGTTTGGGGCGCTGTACTATCCCTGGATTCAGGTGCCCAATCCTAAGGATGCGGGTAACTCCATTACCATTCCCCCCTGTGGCCACATGATGGGGCTGTGGTGCCGGACGGATGAAAGTCGCGGTATCCACAAAGCGCCCGCCAATGAGATTCCCAGGGGGGTAATTGGTCTAGCCTATGACACTAACTTCCGGGAACAGGAATTTCTCAACCCTAAGGGAATCAACTGCACCCGCAAGTTTCGGAACCGGGGCACCCTGGTCTGGGGCGCGCGCACAATGGCTCAGCTAGACGATACGGACTGGCGCTACGTCAGCGTGCGGCGGCTGATGAGCTACATTGCTAAATCCATTGAAGAAGGGACCCAGTGGGCCGTATTTGAGCCTAACGATGAGGATCTGTGGGCGAGGGTTACCCGCACCGTTAAAAACTTCCTAGAGCGGATCTGGCGACAGGGCGCGTTGTTTGGCAGCTCGCCGGATGAAGCGTTTTATGTGAAATGTGACGCCGAACTCAACACCCCAGAAACGATGAAACTGGGTCAGCTGTTTGTGGAGATTGGTGTTTGTCCCGTGCGGCCTGCTGAGTTTGTGGTTTTCCGGATTAGCCAGTGGGATCAGTCCCAGGATGCGGCGTAGGGGAGGAAGAGGTGTTCCATGGAACGTCTGTACGTTGAGTAGGCATAAATTAAATCCTCAGTTCTCGGTTGGGAAAGGGGGAAGGGGAAAGGGAAAGGGGGTGGGTTTTAGAGGGGCTGAGGTGATGGTGTTGTGCAGTGTAGAGTGAGGGCAAATAACAATGGCAGAATTATTAACCGCCTGTCGATTTTACTTTGAGGCAGACGGTGTTTCTGAAAAACTCGTGCTGGAGGTGTCGGGTCTTTCGGTGGAGTCACCTGTGGCTGGGGATGGGGGTGTCCATGGCTCGGGTAAAAGCGGTGTCCGGGTGCGCCAGGCTACACCCACTGTTGAAAAGTTTTCTAATGTGACGGTGAAGATGGTGGCGACCACCGATGTGGACCTCTATGAGTGGTACAAAAACTGCAACACTAACGACGGTGGTTCATCCGCCTGGGATAGCAACCGCAAAGCGTCCTCCATTAGTGCCTATGACCAGGCTGGCAATATTCAGGCGCGGTGGGAGCTGGTGAATGCCTACCCCTGTAAGTATGAAGGGCCGAGCTTTACGGCTGGTGACAGCAACATGGCCAATGAAACCCTGGAGCTGGTGCATGAAGGCATTACCCGAGTACAGTAGCCATGACCCAGCAAGATTTTCCGGCTGAACTTTTA
>JBCDJC010000343.1:0-4248 GCA_038748225.1 Cyanobacteria bacterium P01_H01_bin.26
CCACTAGCTTCGCCCCCACCTCCCCCTGCGGTGCCGTGGGGCTGATGGTCTGATCACGGCAACCGTTGCTAGAGCTGTTGGGGTATAGCGAGAGAACTTATCGGATGTTGTTTACTCTGCTTGGTGCTAGGGATTGATTGGGAGAGTTTTCATGTGCCTTACTCGAGGCAGCAACGCTCAAATTTCTACATACGTCTTTTGACAAATTTTCTCTCTCCTTTGAAGTCTCCCTCCGATTCAACACCTGCTAAAGTCCAGTTGAGATGCAGGTAGAAGCCATAGGCTCTGAGGCTAGGATCGTTTCCTGTAAGCAGCCAAATCTCATCTATCCCCTTGGACCACAGCCAGCTTTCAGCCGCTTGCATCAAGGCGCGTCCGGCTCCTCGGCCTTCAAAGGCAGGGAGGACAAACATGCCCAATATCGTTTTTTCTGTGGCATTTGCGATCGCAAAGCCAATAGGTCGATGATCAATTTCAGCAACCCATGCGCAACAGTCTGTTTCTAGCATGGTGGCAACTGACGCTGGGGTAATACCAAGTTTAGCAATCTCCTCACGGGACTGATGATTTTCGGTGACGCTGGTTCGAATCTCAAAAAGAGTATCGATATCATCGGGTTGAGCAATTCGGATATTCATGTTGTTCTTACTTGCTTTTGCCATAGCCAAGACCTGACAGCATAACGCTCAAGTTTACCGGGCAGCCAGCCCAGTGCGATCAATATTTAACAATCAGAAAGCGTAAACAAAGGTAAAGACGCTGAAAAGCTAGAAGACGAGCAGATACTATGACAATGCCTTGTTATGAAGTTTGCAGCCACTGCGGTTCGATTCGTTCCTCGTGAATCTCTTCGCCATTCGTACGCACCCGATAGGCATATGCGTTGGTTCGCGAGCTGACAATCGTTTTGATGGAGCCATTAACGAAATGTAGTGCAACCCCATCGTCTGCGGCCCATCCGTCAACGATTTCTCGACTCTTCAATAGTCGGTGATATTCACGGCGACGGTTTTCCTCGCCATCGTAATGGGGGCAGTTGCTGCCCTCTAGAAAACCCAGGCAGTTGATGCTTGCCAGTTGCGTTGACCTCTTCGGTGTCATCGAATCGGTCACACCTTGCTCAAACCAACAAATCGAACCGGCACTGATGCCTGCTAGAACAACACCATGTTCGAGCGCCGCTCGAAAGACACGATCAATCCCCCAGTCACGCCAAATGGCTAGCAGGTTTCGAGTATTCCCACCACCCACATAGATCAGATCCTGGTCCAGTGCGTAGGATTGCAGGTTGTCAACGGGTGGTTGAAAAAGCGCAAGATGACTGGGGGTACAGTCCAGCGTGCAAAGCGATTCGTAAAATCGACGGATATAGTTGTCGCTGTCGCCACTGGCGGTGGGAACGAAGCACACCTTTGGACGTGGCTTTCCAGTTTGTTCGAGCAGGTAGCGATCTAGAGCCAGGTTATCAGGCTCCATTGAGAATCCACCACCACCGAGAGCTATGATTTGTTGGGACACTTTCATATGTGTTGCGTAGCAGTGAAGTTCTGTGACGGCAAGCGCTATTAACTTAAATCCTTCTGCCTAGGGCGTCTCCTCCTCCTAAGGAGAGAACGTTCCATAACACAGTGCTGGACGGTATTTTATTTCGACATTTTATTTCGATGCAACTCCCTAACGGAGTATTAGGCCAGTATACAACAATCTAAATCTGGTGTTTTTCTGACCAGTTTTTTAGTTCTTCTAGAAAACTCAAAGCAGTCTTGCCAAACTCGGTAATTTCATAGGTAACTGCAATTGGCCGATCGCTTACCACTTTACGCTTAACCAAGCCCGCTTCCTCCATTTCGCGAAGCCGCTGCACCACCATCTTTTTGCTGGCTCCCCCCAACTGCCGGGCCAAGTCGTTAAAGCGTACGGGACCATCTTTTAGGTGCCAAAGAATTGATCCCTTCCATTTTCCACCCAAAACTCTCATGCCTCGTTCAATTGGGCAAGGTTTTAGGCAGGGCTCTGAAACCTGTTTGCGGCCTTGAGCATCGGTCGTGATTCCGAGGGAAGTACCCATGCGTGGTTACTAAAAGTAAACTAGTTGACTCTGGTTACTGGCTTGATTATGTTAAATCACGGCAGCAGCAAATGTCATGAATCTTGCTTTCTGGTGGGTTATTTGCTGCTGCTCATGCCGTTCCAGAAACCATCGGTCCCTATGTCTATCCCCGATATCCATCTCTACACGGCCTCCACCATGAATGGCTGGAAACCGGTCATTTTTCTTGAAGAGGCCGAGGTCGAGTATGAACTGACCTATATCGACTTTGGCAAAAAAGAGCAAAAGTCTGAGTGGTATATGCGACTCAATCCCAATGGTCGTATTCCTACGATTGTTGATCGCGGCAATAATGATTTTGTGGTTTTTGAGTCGGGTGCGATTCTCTGGTATCTGGCCGAAAAGTATCAGACGTTTCTTCCCATTGGCGAAAAGGCGCGATCGCAAGCGCTGCAGTGGTTGATGTTCCAAATGTCAGGCATTGGCCCCATGATGGGCCAGGCCATGTACTTTCAGCGGATTGCTGCCCCTAAGGGCAACGAAGATCCCTACGCCATCGATCGCTATGTGACCGAGTCCAGGCGGCTGTTGGAGGTGTTAGATAAACAACTTGCAGGCAAGGCTTATTTGCTAGGTGATGACTTCACCATTGTAGATATGGCGACATATCCCTGGGCCCGGTCTTACCCCTGGGCCAAGGTTTCAGTAGAGGGGCTGGACAACTTAAAAACCTGGTTTGATCGTATCGATGCTCGCCCCGCTACCCAAAAGGCGCTTACCATTCCCAAACCGTTTCCTGCCTTCTTTGGCAAAGGAGATGAAGCCACTTCCGAAGCGGAAAATGCGTCTCGCTTTTAAGATCTGAAACTACAGTCTTACCCCAACAGTCCATCATTAAAAGAGAATTCTGCCCGTGAAGAACGTTTTTATCATCAACGCCCACGAAGCCTATCCTTTCTCCGAGGGAAAGCTCAATGCCACATTGGTCGAGCACGCTAAAACTAATCTGGCCCAGAAAGGCTACGACGTCAGAATCACTACGATGAAAGATGAGTATGACGTCGAGCAGGAGTTAGAAAAACATCAGTGGGCTGATGGGGTGATTGTGCAAAGCCTGGTGAATTGGATGGAAGTGCCTTGGAGCTTCAAGCGTTATATGGACACCGTTTACTCCGCTGGTGTGGGTGGTCCAGCGGAGTCGTTGGGTAGTAGTGATTTTGAGCGACAGTTGGTGGAATGGTAATGGAGATACGTCATTGTGATGTCTTTACAGATGTTTTAGCAATCCGTATGGCACAATTCGTATGGCAACAGTAGGAGTTTTGATCACCCAATAAACACGCGATTATGTTGCTGGTCATAGCAGAGTTCACCGCGGGTGATCATGTTGTGTAAGCTGTTACTCAACGACGGCATAATCTCACAAATGGGAAAATGCAGTTCCTGAGAACATTCTTGGGCAAGCTCACAGAGACCATAGGCATGTATTTTGAGTAAACTAGGCACCAACTGGCTAATACTAGACATTAAATTGGTATCAGAGGTAACTTTCATGAGTACATATACCTAACGCTTCTATTTCATTACGACATAGGATCTATGGCATGGTGGCCAGGTGTATAGTCTGTTGAGAAAACTTTAATATCCCATACCTGATGTCATCTTTCTTTAAGATCTCTCAGGAATACAGCCTGACGAAGTACGGTGGAGACTACTTGGTCTGTCAAAGCTGAATTTTCGGGCTGAGATTGGGGAAAGGGAAGCAGGGGAAAGGGAAAATCTTATACGACTGAATTTCTCCAGATTATAGACATTCAGGAAAATTCTTTTCCCCCTTTTCCTTTTGCCTTTTTCCTTGACGTATAACCCGAATTCTTAGTCTTGACGCTGCAATACGTTGATTTTGACGCTTTTTTGGGGCTGATTCCTTCTTGACGGTCAAAACAGATTGTCTGAAGTTGCAAGGAGACTTTCACTGACCTCTGTCCATCCCTGCTCCATACCCATTAGATTTGAGCCTGCACAGTAGAAGTGCCCTAGAGCCCTTGATGTATGAGAATTCCACATTACTCTATTTTGTGTAGTCTGATACCCGTTTAGGATTACCTGTGTGCAGTTTTGGGGCGGCTTCGTCACACAAATAGCATTTTGTAATTGTAACGGCGATTTATCCCCCCCTAAGGCATAGTAAGTCGAGG
>JBCDJC010000344.1:0-4197 GCA_038748225.1 Cyanobacteria bacterium P01_H01_bin.26
TAAAATGCAGGGGAGCAACATCACCTTGGACAAAAATTAGACGGGGCCGATGGCGATTAGATTGACGAGCCTGGCGCAACATCTCGGACGAAAAGTCCAGACCAGTACCTTGTAAGTCAGCGTAGCCGCTAGACGATTCAGTAAACGGCCCGTACCGCAGCCAATGTCTACGTTGCAGCGTGCAGGAAGCTCCACATAGTCCAGCAGTCGTTTATGGGTAGCTTGGACGGGAATAGACGGTCAGCGGTGCCCAACGAGCAAATAGCTGTTGTTTTTTATTGGATGCGGCCATCAGTCCCCCCGATCACTTTAATGACTTCTCAAAAACCGCCGACTCTAGATGAAGATAATTCGATAACCAATAAACACAGACATAAAACGGCCCCGTATCTAGCAGCGCTGCTACCAGCTTAAACGAATAACCATAACCAATAAACAAGAACAGCTGGGGCCACAGATCTCTCGCTGGGTCAATCGGCAAAACACCCGCAAAAAAGTGAGTAATTAGGATCACCGCCGAGGTGTCCACCAGCTGGCTCACCAGCGTTGATCCATTGTTCCGCAGCCAGAGATATTTGCCCTGGGTTAACTCTTTCCAAAAGTGAAACAGCTGTACATCTACAAACTGAGCCGTTAGGTAGGCGATCATTGACGCTATGACTGTTCCAAATGTCAGATTGCGAATTTCAAAGAAAACAGGAACTCGACCCGCCGCATCCTTTACCAGCTCTCCCGTACTCGGATCAAGGGCCTCAAACCCAGGTAAAATACCGCCTAACCACACAATAAAAACGACCCATAGGTTGAGCAACAGCCCGACCCAGACCACCTGACTTGCCCGCTTGCGCCCATACAGTTCAGAGATTAGGTCAGTGCATAGAAACGTCAGGGGATACGGCAGTGCTCCAACCGCCACCGTTACTGCAAAATCGTTCCACGTGAAGATATTGACAAACCGACTAATACCGAGAATGTTCAACATGCCCAGGGTGCCAAGAAATAGACCAGAGAGAATCAAAAATACTAAGTCACGGCGTTCCTGAATATGCTCAGGCACTGTACTGAGAACAGCTTTAAATGTTGAGTCTTTGATACTAGCTGACATAGATGTCGTAAAAAAAGAGATTAGGGCTTCGGCGACACAGAAAGAGAAGATGCCAGAAGGGTACAACCTACAGCGGTACTCTCCGCTATAAATCTAATCAGTCCCGCCCCACGCCCAACGGGGGTTCCCCTCGCGCATACCCTGATAAAGAATCACAGCGGTAAATCCATTGGCATCGCTCACCCCAGTCATATCCAAGATTGCGTTAGCCTGGCCGTCGCTCAGCTGTACTCGAATATAGGAGTGGCCCTGAAAATCTTCGCCATCCAGGCTAACGATCCCGGCGATAGCTTCACAATTGGCATAGTCTGGCTTTAGGGTGCCAACCCAGGTAACGCTAAAATCATCCACTTGGGAAACACTGATGTCAGTGGCAATCTCCCTCAGTTGGATCATCCCGTCGGTGGCATATCCACCTTGGGTGTAGGGCTGGGGCGTTTCATAGGCCACCACATTTTCAGGACAGTTTCCCAGGGAGTCATTGCTTGGTAATACGCTGAGGTCAGCTTTCCTCGCCCATGCGACTGCTCCCAGATTGCTTAGCAGGCTCAGGGGCAGTGCCCACAATAATGCTTTGCTTACATTCATCGATAACCTCACACCATTAGTCAGCAACCTCTTTTATATAGCTGAAAATGAGCTTTGGAGCCCCAGATTTAAGATGCGTGTCATTTCTTATCACGGCATGTTTAATCGTGATTTAAGGCTAGCGGGAGCAATGTAAACAACAGTTTTACCACTACCAGCCTTGGCGTTTATTAATAAGCCCTTATCCACAAGACCATTTAAATAGTTTCTTGCCGTATTGACAGCTATGCCAAAATCAGAGGCGACTTGTCCCGTTGTAAATTCTTTCCCAGGTGTTCTAAGAGCTTCTTTTAAGATCTCTAGCTGTCCTCGTTTTAATTTCTTGGCAATTGAACTCTGCTCTATCCAGGTCATAAACTCATAGAAATCTCGTTTTTTCTGATCAATGTAGATATGCAGAGATTGAACAGATTTTTCGATGACCTCTACTTGATTATATAAAAAATACGTCAGATCAAAATCATCCGTTTCACTGTAGATAAAGGCTTTATCGTAGGCACCTCGCTTTTCTTTGATCAATTTACTAATGGAAATGTATTCAAATAACCAATAGCCTGATCTGAGCATACTCCAATAGAACAATGCTCTGGCAGTTCTGCCGTTACCATCACCAAATGGATGAATGTAACCAAGCATAAAGTGTAAAATAATGGCCTTGATAATAGGGTGTATAAAGTGATTTGAATTGCTGTCGTTATGACTGGTATTGGCAAAAGCACACAGTTTTTGTAGTCGAGGGAGAAGTGTTTCCCAGTCAGGCGGATGAAAAGCCTGTTCTCCGTAGAAATCCGCTACAACAACATTATTATCTTTTCTAATTGCCCCCGATGCCGCCTGATTCTCGATGGCTTTGTAGGTAGCAATTTCATGGAGTTCCAATATAAAGCTAATGGACAGAGCCACATCCCTATTTTCAAAGGCTTTTTGCATTAGACGATAGTTGTTAAGTATCATCTGCTGTGACTTATTTTGGGGTGGCAGATGTTTGGTTAACATCTCTTTTGCTACTTTACGCGTTGTGGAAGCCCCTTCTAGCTGGGATGAGGTGATTGCTTCCTCTAACATCAGATTCTTAACCAGGTAGCGATCCTTCTCATTGGATGACACAAAGGGAATATCGCTAAGGCTTTGACCACCACCGGTCATTTTGTCGATGGTATGCAGACGGGCAAACAGTGAGTCAGGGACACAGTAACTAAAACATCGACTTTCTTCAGCTTGTAACTGTGGCACTACGTTGGCTATTGTCATCCGGCCAAACTTAGTCGCATACCAAGCTGCTAGTACATCATCACCGGGTTCAACTCGCCACTGAAACTCATCCCAATGCAGGTATCGTCCTTTGTCGTCGGTGACACGATACTTTGCCATCAGTGGGAGCCAGTCTTCAGACTTAATCTCTTGGGTTAATTGGGAAAACGACTTAGGTACTCGAATCCTGGCCATGGCAAGTTGCACTGAACACAATCATATTTTCTGACTGTATACGATCTCAATAGATATAAACGCATTTTTTTGATTTTGCGTTTTTACTGTACTTTTATTTGCGTCTTATGGCCTAAAACCCTATTTGATATTAGGGGTTAGACCTTTTCTACGACGACTCGTTTTAGTGCGTTTTCTTTGCTTTAAGGGCAATTGCACCCATTATTTCGTTCTGTTAGCCCTGATTTATATGGGGAAGGAATCTATGTAGACCTTCCAGATGGGCGGCGGACGACTAGAATTGATAAGACAATTCTGATTGCAAGATCTAGCAGAGCTGACGAAAACGTTCAGCCGCAGGTGTAGTAGAACCTATTTAGTACCAAGGGGAACGTAAACGTGGAGTCTCGATATAACCCAGCAGACATCGAGAAAAAGTGGCAGCAGCAGTGGGTTGACCAGGGCCTGGACAATACCCCTGCTGACCCAGGGCAGAAAAAGTTCTATGCCCTGTCCATGTTTCCGTATCCTTCTGGCAATCTGCACATGGGCCATGTGCGCAACTACACGATTACGGATGTGATTGCCCGTGTTCGTCGCATGCAGGGTTATAACGTGCTGCATCCCATGGGCTGGGATGCGTTTGGCTTACCGGCGGAGAATGCGGCCATTGATCGGGGGATTCCGCCAGCTAAGTGGACCTATCAGAATGTGGGTCAGATGCGGGAGCAGCTTAAGGAGCTGGGGCTTTCCTATGATTGGGACCGGGAAGTAGCGACCTGTTCGCCAGATTATTATCGTTGGACCCAGTGGATCTTTTTACAGTTCTACGAAGCGGGGCTGGCTTACCAGAAAGAGGCGGCTGTTAACTGGGACCCCATTGACCAAACGGTGCTGGCCAATGAACAGGTGGACAGCGATGGTAAGTCTTGGCGCTCTGGGGCAAAGGTGGAGCGTAAGCTGTTGCGCCAGTGGTTTTTGAAAATTACGGACTACGCCGATCAGCTGTTGGCCGATCTCGATAAGCTCAGCGGCTGGCCCGAGCGGGTAAAGACCATGCAGGCCAACTGGATTGGTAA
>JBCDJC010000345.1:0-4186 GCA_038748225.1 Cyanobacteria bacterium P01_H01_bin.26
CCGGGTCGCTTAGGGCCGCCAGTAAAACCGGGGTAACGGCGTCACTGTGAAAACTACCGAGGGCGTCGATGGCATAGTAGCGTACCCTTTCATCCCCATCGGTGGCGATGGAAATCATCGCTGGAATCACACCGCTGGAGCGCACCTGATTGAGTGCCTTGGCCGCCAATAAACGCTGCTGGGGCACCTGGAGCAACTGGCTCAGGACGTCAATGGCCGCGCCCCCCATGGCTGCGAGGGTCTCGATGGAAAAAGCGCTGAGTTCAGCCGATTGTTCCGGGGTGCGGTGGACATAGGCGGGGGCCTCACCAATTTGAGCGGCCAGGGCGGCAATCACCTCCGGCTCAGGGAAATGCCCCAGGGCACGAATGGTAAACCAGTGGGTTTCGGAATCGGCGGTGGGGTCACCTAGGAGGGCGAGTAGGGGTGCGATCGCATCTCTGCCCTGGCGCACAATCAGCTTAGAGCTATCCCATCGCTGCTTAAAATCACCCGTTCTAAAATGCTGCCATGGATCCATCCGTCCGCTTTGCAAGTCTGATTGCTTCACTTGGCCAAGCCCCTTTGATGGTGGCATACATGCTCTCCACAGATATTTCTGCCATTATTTCGTGAAAACAGTCTCGACGGAAGGGAGACTATGCACAGGGTACTGACCTGAATGCAATAGTTGCATTTAACATTTGCATTTATCCCAGACATGCCCCCTCGGCTCGAAAATAGTCGCTCAACGTTAGCTTAATGGGTCTTTCCCATATCCTACCCCTAGCCATCCCCATGGATTAGCTCCATTCTCTAAAAGCATTGTCCATAAAGCACATCAGCTAATGTCCAGCCAACAAAATCGGCCTGAGTATATTCACTTTATGCATTTATAATATGCAAAAAACGCGATATGCCTCCAGAAAGGTAGCATGCTACACAAAAAAAGAAATATATTCTCAATATTCTTATGACAACTCGATAGCAAGCGAGCTAAATGAACTCCTGAAGCGGTTCCTTATAAGTGTGTCTAGCGGGGCAGAGTCATAGGTTCTTTTGAATCTCTGAACCTTTGCTCCCGTTTTTTTTGCCTATACCTTAGGTGAATGACCTCTCCTTCCGGGATGTATCAGCCGTATTGCTACTGTAGATCTTGTTTGTTGACCAAGTTAGGAATGCTGCCGTGGTAACCGCATCCGCCAAAAAAAATGTCAAGCTCAACAAGTTTGAAAAATACAAAGCAGCAAAAGACGGACTAGCTGTCAAAGATGAGTTAGAGAAATTCGCCGAGATGGGCTGGGAAGCTGTCGATGAGACAGATCTTACCCAGCGACTAAAGTGGCTAGGCATATTTTTTCGTCCGGTCACCCCCGGTAAATTTATGCTCCGCCTGCGGATGCCCCACGGCATTATCTCTTCTCAGCAGATGCGGGTGCTAGCAGAGGTTGTTCAACGCTATGGAGACGACGGCAGCGCTGATATTACCACCCGTCAAAATCTTCAGCTGCGGGGCGTCCATTTAGAAGATATTCCCGATATCTTTTCTAGAATGCATGCTGTGGATTTGACATCTATGCAGTCTGGCATGGACAACGTGCGCAATATAACGGGCTCCCCTGTAGCAGGTATTGATGCTAAGGAGCTGATCGATACGCGACAGCTGGTGCAGGCCGTACAGGACATGATCACCAATAGCGGTGAGGGTAACTATGAGTTTACCAACCTGCCCCGCAAGTTCAACATTGCCTTGGAGGGCAGCACCGACAACTCCATACACGCAGAGATCAATGACATTGCCTTTGTGCCAGCCTATAAAGATCAGGAGCTGGGGTTTAATGTCCTGGTGGGTGGATTCTTCTCATCGACCCGATGTGCTGCCGCAATTCCCCTCGATGCTTGGGTTCCTCCCACGGAAAAAGATGTTGTAGCACTGTGTCGCGCCATTCTCACCGTCTATCGTGACAATGGCTCTCGGGGCAACCGTCAGAAGACTCGTCTTATGTGGCTAATTGATGAATGGGGTGTGGAAACGTTCCGTGAAGAAGTTGAAAAAAGCTTTGGTAGCCCCCTGGTTAAGGCGGCTCCTGAAGACGCCCTGGATTCTGACAAGCGCGATCACGTGGGGGTTTTTCAACAAAAACAGGAGGGCCTAAACTATATTGGCCTGCATGTTCCCGTAGGTCGGCTCCAGGCTGAACAAATGTTTGACCTGGCCCGCGTTGCGGAGGTTTATGGCAACAGTGAGCTACGCCTTACGGTGGAACAAAACGTGATTGTGGCAAACGTGCCGGACAATCGGCTGGCGACCTTTTTGGCTGAACCCATTGTGCAGACTTTCCCAATCCAGCCGTCATCCCTGGTGCGATCGCTTGTGTCCTGCACCGGAGCCCAGTTTTGCAACTTTGCCCTGGTGGAAACCAAAACCCAAGCGTTGGCTCTGTCCCGCCGTTTAGATGCAGAGTTAGATCTGCCAGAATCCGTGAGGATGCACTGGACTGGCTGCCCCAACTCCTGTGGCCAGCCCCAGGTCGCTCAAATCGGCATGATGGGTACCAAAGCTCGCAAAAATGGCGTGATGGTACCGGCTGTTGATATCTACATGGGTGGCACCGTTGGTAAAGACGCCCACCTGGGGGAACGGGTGATGCAAAAAGTACCCTGTGATGAGCTGCCGGACGTGGTGCGAACACTGCTGATAGAAAATTTTGGAGCCACCCTCAAGCCGGGGGTTGCGATCGCACAACCGGTCTCAACCAATGGCAAGGCGGCTCCGGCAAAACCAGGTAAACCGGCGGTGGTTTCCTTTGCCAAGTCTGGAAAGAAAATCACCTGCGATGACAGTCAACCGCTGTTGGCCATTGCTGAGGGGGCCGGCATCACCATAGAAAACAGCTGTCAGTCCGGCACCTGTGGAACCTGCAAGCTGCCCCTATTGGAGGGTAACATTCGCTACGAAGGCGACCCGGCGGCCCTAGAAGCTAGCGATACCGGCATGGTATTAACCTGTATCGCCCACCCGGAGGGACAGGTGGTGATTGACGCCTAGCGCCCCTCGTCAACCCAAAAGAGCCCGTTGGTTGACGGAGTGAGGAATGATACAGAACTGGGCCAAATTCAACGCCCATAATGGGTTTAACTAGGCGGATTTTCTAATTAATGGATAGTTTGAAGTCTCTGATTTTGCCTGCTTTTTTGGGATTAATAGCAGGAATCGCCCATGGCGTCATCTCCCACCAGGCCGGGTTACCCATGTCCCTAACCGAGCAGCTGACTAGGGTATGGACTGCACCCCAGACAGTTAGCCATTCTTTCCAAGACTAAATTTCGTAAACAGTAGTATTCGCTACAAAATAACTGTGGGATGCTTGAGTCTGACGTTATCGTTCAGGGTTAGATTTTTATGGCTTCCCAAACCCGTACAATATCCGGTCAGGTTTCCAGCTTTGACAGAGCCTTGGCTACCACACTGGCCGCTTTTTCTATGTTTGTCGTTGGTTACTCAGCCGTCCGAGTCTATTTGGCTCAACCCGCTGCAAATATCACTACGGTTATGCCTCACCAGGCTGAGCTGTGGACCGAATTGGGTAGATAGCTATTCGCCACACCTCCACCAGTCCTGGGCAATTGCTGTACCGCTGATCCCTTAAAGCCCCTGCTTTTCCGTTTATGGAAAGACAGGGGCTTTATCGATAGAAGGCGACTTCTGCCCAAGAAAAACAGAAATTCTGTGGAGTTGTGAATGCTGCTAACTTCACCATCAATCTGGCAAAAAAAGTCTTAAACAAGGGCGTCAATGATTGGTAATTCATTATTCTTAGACTTTTATGCAAAAAGCAATTTTGAGTATGTAAAAAAAGAATCTTACGGCATCAACAGTATCAAGAAACACATTTTTACTTGTTGCTCATCGATAATCTAGCGCTATGGTAATTACGCCCAAGACCACCAATGCCAATAGAGGTCATAAAACAGACTTACAAATCTTGTTTTGTTGATGTTTTATGACTGGGTTAATTGGTGAGCGGGTTAACCTTATCATTACTCTGTTGTGTCGCGTTAGCTGTCGTCCTGTCAGAGTCCATGGCGACGACGACTATGTTCTACAAGAACAGCAGCCAAATCTGCCCGCAAGCAGATTTTAGAAGGAAAGTGAAATGTTTGTCTGTCCAGGAGAATAGAACTGATGCTCGGAGAGTTGTTGTCC
>JBCDJC010000346.1:0-4108 GCA_038748225.1 Cyanobacteria bacterium P01_H01_bin.26
GGAGGCAGGGCCCAAAACGCTTCCCCCAGTCGCTGAAACTCAATATTTTCAGACGGCCAGCGATAGCCAATAAACACCTGGTTTCCCTGGCAAGAAATGGGTTGGTCATACCGATTGACATACTGAAAAATATTTTTGTACCAGTCTCGAACAGAGCTACGACCGCTGTTATAACCGTGGACAGCGATCATCAGCTCAGGGTCAGGGCCTTGTTCATTTTGGGTGTAGGTAGTGTAGAGGTATCGGGCAATCTGCATCACCCCCTGCGCCGCCTCCTGCACCTCCGACTCTTGCATTTCTTCAGCATTTTCAATATTGGGAGAGGCGCTACTCATGACAAAATAGCCAGGAATTTGCGTCTGATGGGCGGAGGGAGCCCCCGACCTAATCAACCGCACCTGAGCCGCCTCCTGACCTTCGTCAATATCCTGGTCGAGGAATGGGATGTCGCCAGGGGACAGCGTGTCTTGAAAAACAAATTTCCGTAGAATCACTGGCAAAGCTTTGGTTTTCATGGCATTCCCCCCTGACAGGCTGCTACGATAGCAAACAAATTGACTTCCCCAGCACAGATTGTCGGGTGGTTACCAGCCTTGGATTCCCCCGAAGGTGCCTAGGAAGAGCGTTCTAGCTGAACGAACGCTTGCCATAGGCTACACAGTCCGTCTGGCAGTTTCCGTTTCCTGCTAGCTGGTAACAAGGCACCGATCTTACTGAATCCAAATCTCATACACCGATAGCAAAATCTCCACGATGATCAAAATCACGATGTACCACTCAACGCGATGACTGCTGTCCTGCTGCAAAATTCCCAGCGCTGTCTCAACGCTGCGAGCGATCAGGGCAAGCTTTTGCTCAAGGATTAGCAACCGCTCCCGCAGCTCATATTCGTCCTCCAAACGCAAATAGAGACGGTTGAGTTCGGGAAAATCCCAAATCGGATCCGGCTTATCGCCAACTTCCACAATACCCAGCATCTTTTGCTGGATCAGCAGCGTCCCGCCGATATAACGCAGCAGCTCCTTTTCTTTGGGGGGACGCTCATGGGGATTTTGAATGGCTGTGGTAAACGGCTTAATCTGATCAAAGAGACTAAATACTTTTTGTTCGTAGTAGTCAAGTACTACGCTTTTTGCAAGGGCCTCTGCCACAATCTGCAGGCGCTCGGCGCTGAAGTCCTTTAACCACAACGTATCTAGCTCTAGGCGCTCCTTTGTGTCTGAGTAAAACGCCAGCAGGAGCTGCTCACACACGGTCTCTCCCAACGGTTCCTTAATCAAGGGCCGAAGCGAGTCTAGATACTGAATTTCTTCCGCCGCATCCAGATTAAACACCACCACCACACCATAGCGCAGCAGTACCGCGCAGCCAGAGGCCCCCGCCCGTACGATCAGTGGATTGGTAGATAGGGCCTCGGTGGTTTCCAAGGTCCTGAGAATCAACCGTTCACCCACCAGGTGGGCGCGAACTACAATCCGGTCTTCCGTAGACCAGCCCAGGGGCACAGGCGATAGCTGGGCACCCACGGCAGCTGGCGTTGTTAGAGAAACCATATAAAGGCAAGTCTATGAATATTACACAGCTTCCATAATACGCCGGGTCTAATACGGTCCAAACATAAAGTTGACCGGTGCAGACGGCTCGCTGATGTAGAAAAAATCATGGATTAGCGTAAGCACCTCATCCTGGTTGAGCACGCCGTCTTGATTGACATCTAGATTTAGAAAAATAGAGGACGCATAGATCGGCAATACATTAAATCCGCTCAGCAAACTAATCCATTCCTGTTCGCTAATGTGCCCGTCATTGTCCTCATCAAAGGCGGCAAACAACAGACTGACCAGCGCAATTACTCGGCTGGTATATTGCTTGATATCATCCAAAATCTGTTCGTAGTAGTGCAGCCATTCTGCCAGGGTGATGCGAGCATCACGGTTTTGATCCGCCGCGGCGCAAAGACATAACCAGTCCTGCTGCAAATGGGCCAAAATTTGCTCATACTGGGGCTGTAGTCCCTGCCTCAGGGAAACCAGACGCCTAGCCAGGGCAATAAAGTCCTGCTGTCTCAGTACGCCATCTTCGTTGGTATCGTACAGGCGAAACAGCTTAGTTAATTTGCGTGTCTGAACATCGGTCAACATTGGCAACCTGGCATAAGCGTAAGTTCAGATGATTCTAGACGCTGCGGGCACGTTTGTGGATTTTCTTGGATATCTTAGCGATTCCCTCCGGAAGAGCAGCCTAAAATTGACTAGCATTCCCATGGTTCAAGCATCCTATGACTGCATCTAAGGCCACCGCCCCTGATCGGCAACCGGCTCAGCCCCCAGCCCCAGCAGCCCCAGCCCCAGCAGCCCAAGACATTGATATTCCAGAACGGCTGCTAAAGCACACGGTGCGCTACACCGATTACCGTGAGGTCAGTCGGGATGACTTTACACCGATGATGCGCCACTATGCGGAGGTCAAGGATGCCTATCCCCATGCGCTACTGCTGTACCGGGTGGGGGACTTTTTTGAGACCTTTTTTCAAGATGCGATCGCAATCGCCCGCGAGCTAGAGCTGGTGCTCACCAGCAAGGATGCCGGTAAGGCGATTGGCAGAGTTCCCCTAGCGGGCATTCCCCACCACGCCCTCGACCGCTACTGTACCCTGCTGGTGGACAAGGGCTTTGCCATCGCCATTTGCGATCAGGTGGAGGATCCGGCCCAGGCCCAGGGACTAGTCAAACGCGAGGTCACCCGTGTCATTACCCCCGGTACGATCCTTGAAGAAGGAATGCTCACCGCCAAACGCAACAACTTTTTAGCCGCCCTGGTTCTTGCCGATAAACACTGGGGTCTTGCCCATGCCGATGTCTCCACAGGAGAGTTTTTTACCACCCAGGGCAGCCACATGGACCAGCTGGCCCAGGAGCTGATGCGGCTGCAGCCAGCAGAAGTACTGGTACCCACCAATGCCCCCGACCTTGGCGCGCTGCTGCGACCGGGGGAAACCTCCGACAATCTGCCAGCCGGGCTACCGACCCAGTTTTGTTATACCTTTCGCCACCAAACGGCCTTTACCCAGGCTGAGGCCAAACAGCGGCTGCTACAAAGCTATCGGGTGCGATCGCTAGAAGGGTTTGGCTGCGAGCACCTACCCCTGGCAGTACGGGCAGCGGGCGGTCTGCTGCACTATCTCGAAGACACCCAAAAAGAAAGTCTGGCACCGCTGCAGCCCCTTTCTACCTACACCACCACAGAATTTCTCGTCATTGACAGCCACACCCGGCGCAATCTAGAAATTACCCAAACCGTGCGAGATGCAGTCTTTCACGGATCGCTGCTGTGGGCCCTAGACAAAACCACCACCGCCATGGGTAGCCGCGCCCTGCGACGTTGGCTGCTCCAACCCCTGCTCAGTGTTCACAAAATCAGAGAGCGTCAGGAGACCATCAGCGAACTGGTGGACAATGGCACCCTCCGACAGCAGCTGCAGCTGATCCTCAAGCAAATTTATGATCTCGAGCGGCTGGCGGGTCGTGCCGGTTCAGGGACGGCCAATGGTCGCGACCTGGTGGCCATGGCCGAGTCCTTTGAAAAGCTGCCGGACCTAGCGGCGCTGATGGAGCTGGCCCATTCGCCCTATTTGGTCAAACTGCAAACGGTGCCACCGGAGCTAGAGCAGCTGGGCCAACGGCTGCGATCGCACCTGGTCGATAGTCCCCCCCTTTACCTCACCGACGGCGGTCTGATTCGAGAGGGCGTCAATGCCCACCTCGACGGGCTGCGGGACCAGGTCAGCAGCGACCAGCGCTGGATTGCCAACCTGGAGGTCAGCGAGCGGGAGCGCACCGGCATTACCAATCTCAAGGTGGGATTTACCAAGGCCTTTGGCTACTACATCAGTATCTCTCGGGCCAAGAGCAGTCAGGCCCCCGACGACTATATTCGCAAACAAACCCTGACGAACAAAGAGCGCTATATTACCCCCGAACTCAAAGAGCGCGAAGCCCGCATCCTCAATGCTAAAGAGGAGATCAACCAGATTGAATATGAGATTTTTCTCAGCCTGCGCGCCGAGGTGGGCCAGGAGGTCGAACTCATCCGTAGGGTCGCTATCAAC
>JBCDJC010000347.1:0-4106 GCA_038748225.1 Cyanobacteria bacterium P01_H01_bin.26
GCTTTAGGGTGGGGCAGGCTGTGGAGGGTGGGGGCTAAAACCTGGGGAGAGAAATGTTGTCGTGTGAGGGTGGTGAGGGAATTACCTGGTCCCACTTCCAATAAAACAGCATCCGGGAGCTGTAAAACTGCGGTGATACCTTCGCTAAACCGCACAGGCTGTCGTGCCTGCTGCCCCCAATAGGTTGGGTCGGTGGCTTCTTCTGGAGTAATCCAGGTGCCGGTTATGTTTGAAATCAAGGGAATTTGGGGGGGGCTCAGCTGAATCTGACGGACGGCTTCTACAAAAGGCACTACCATGGGCTCCATCATTGACGAGTGGAAGCCGTGGGAGGTGTGCAGCCGCCGACAGCTGATGTTGTTGCCTTCTAGGCGAGATTGGAGCGTTGCGATCGCATCCTCTGTCCCCGACACTGCACACAGCTGCGGCCCGTTGGTGGCCGCCAGCGTAATGTCTGCACTGAGCCAGGGATGCAGCGCTTCTGGCCCCAGAGCAATGGATAGCATAGCCCCAGTTACCTGTTGCTGCATTAACTGTCCCCGCAGCGTCACTAATGTCAGCGCCGTCTCTAAATCAAATACGCCAGCCAAACATGCCGCGACATATTCACCTAAGCTGTGGCCCACCATGGCACTAGGCTTTACCCCCCAATGCAGCCATAGTTTTGCCAGGGCATATTCAACCGCAAATAGGACCGGCTGGGTGTAGCGAGTCTCGGTCAGTAGATCGCTAGCAGCACCAAAGAGAAACTCAGTTAAGGGGTAGTCTAAGGCTCCGTCAAGAATAACCGCGCACTGATCCAAAGCGGCTTTGAAGACCGGTTGGCTCCTGTAGAGGTCCTTGGCCATGCCAGAATACTGACTGCCTTGACCTGGAAAGAGAAAGACTAGATTTGGCTGTTCCTTGCTGATTTGGGCTGCGGGTATCTGTAGCTGAGCGACAGCTTCAGCAACAGTCTGGACCACAACGCTGCGGCGATACTTAAAGGCACGACGCCCAAGCTGCAGCGTATGGGCAGCATCTGCTAAAGATATTGAGGAAGACTGGGACAGATACTCTGCCAGGTTGTTGGCGGCACTGTCTAGGGCAGTCGGTGTTTTAGCAGAAAGCACCAATATCTGAGGCTGTTCTGTTAATGCTTGTTCTGTTGGTATCTGTCTAGATAGAACCGGGGCTTCTTCTAGAACTACGTGGACATTGGTGCCACCAATACCAAAGGAGCTTACCCCGGCGCGGCGTGGTGTCTCTCCTTGAGGCCAATCTGCGAGAGCCGCATTGACATAAAAGGGACTCTGGGCAAAGTTGATTTTTGGATTGGGCTGCTGAAAGTGTAGGTTAGCAGGAATCTGCTGATGCTTGAGGGCAAGAACAGTTTTGATCAGCCCGGCGATGCCAGCAGCAGCATCCAGGTGACCAATATTTGTTTTCACAGAACCAATGGCGCAAACACCTGCTTTGTCTATGTCAAATGCCTGGGTGAGAGCGGCGATTTCAATTGGGTCTCCCAGGCTAGTGCCGGTGCCGTGAGCTTCGATATAGCCAATACTTTCAGGGGAGACTTCCGCCATCGCCTGGGCGGCCTGAATCACCACCTTTTGGGCGTCAATGCGCGGGGCGGTGTAGCTCACCTTGAGGGCACCGTCGTTGTTGATGGCGGACCCCTTAATCACTGCGTCAATGGTGTCACCATCTTCTAAGGCATCTTCTAGACGTTTGAGGACGATAATCCCAACGCCGTTACCGCCTACGGTGCCATCGGCCTGGGCATCAAAGGCCCGACAGTGGCCGTCAGCGGCATAGATGCTGCCAGTTTGGACGCGATACCCTAGCTGTTTTGAGATGGCCACACCACCGGCCAGGGCCATGTCGCATTCACCACTCAGCAGCCCCTGACAGGCCAGGTGAACTGCCACCAACGAAGATGAACAAGCGGTCTGCACATCCAGGCTGGGACCTTGGAGATTAAGTTTGTAGGAGACTCTGGTGGTTAAAAAGTCTTTATCGTTAGAGAGAAATAGTTCGTAAGGGCTAACGGTCTCCCGAATGACGGAATTGGCATATAGATTTAATAGGTATCCATTCATGCCAGCACCGCCATAAACGCCGATGCTACCTGGATAGCGATTGCTATCGTAGCCAGCGGTCTCCAATGCTTCCCAGGCGGTCTCTAGAAAGACTCGCTGCTGCGGATCTAGCAGCTCCGCTTCCCGTGGACTAAAGCCAAAAAAGGCGGCATCAAACTGGTCAGTGTCGGCCAATACCCCACCCACTTTGACATAGTTGGGATCGGTTAGTGTCTCAGGAGATACCCCTTGTGCCATTAGGTGTCTGTTGTCTAAGGGCACAAGGGACTCCACCGATTGCTGCAGATTTTGCCAAAATTCAGCGATGGACTGAGCGCCTGGGAAACGTCCCGCCATGCCGATGATGGCAATTTCTAAACCGGTTAGGGCTACCTGTTGAGTACTCATTTTGCTGCACCTCCTAACTCTGTGGCTCCACGTCTCTTTTGTAGTCGCTGTTTTAACCGTTGTTTACCAGCTGATAGTGCAACGGTTCGATCAGTAGTCTCTTCTGATGCTCCTGCCTGCTGCTGAGTGATGTGGTCAGCCAGGGTACTGAGGGTGGGGTATTGAAATAAATCCATTAGGGAGATTTCTATCCCTATTTTTTGTCGAATCTGGCTCTGGGCATTGACCACCAGCAACGAATGACCCCCCACTTCAAAGAAATTGTCGTAGATGCTAACGGAGTCTAGCTTTAACAAGTTCTGCCAGACTTCTGCCAAGGTTCTCTCTAGCGATGTTTTCGGTTGATGATTAGCGGCAACGACGGCTTGTTGGATAGCGGGCAGCGCTTTTCTGTCTACTTTTCCATTGGGTGTTAGGGGAAATGTGTCCAGTATTTGATAAGCGCTTGGAATCATATAAGTGGGTAATAAAGGAATCAGATGAGACCTTAATCCCTTGACTAGATCTGTTCCGTCACTGCCGTTGGCTAGTTTGATGTAGGCTACTAACCGTTGGTCTGCGGGTTGATCGCCCTGGACGGTGGCGATGGCCTGGGTGATGGCTGGATGGGTTGCGATCTCAGCCTCAATCTCTCCCAGCTCAATCCGGTATCCCCGCAGTTTTGTTTGCTGATCAAATCGTCCCAGGTAGTCCAGGGTGCCATCCTCGCGGTAGCGAACCCGATCCCCGGTCCTGTAAATTGTAGGATGGGCATCGCCATCCAATGCCATCAACGGATTAGCCACAAACTTTTCTGCTGTCAGCCTAGGTCGATGCCAATATCCTTGGGCCAACCCCATGCCACCAATGTAAAGCTCTCCTGCCACACCCACAGGCACCGGCTGTTGCTGTTGATCTAATACATAAAACTGAGTGTTATCAAGGGGATGGCCCATGGGAACAGCCCCAGGGGCTAATTGCTCAGCTGACAGTGCTAAGGCACCGGACCAAATGGTTGTTTCCGTAGGTCCGTATACATTCCACACCTCTTCTCCACAGTTCATTAGCCGTTTTGCCAGCTCCAGATCCAAAGCTTCACCGCCACAGAGAATCTTTAGACCGCTCTGTCCGCTCCAGCCCGCATTGAATAACAATCTCCAAGTGGCCGGTGTAGCCTGCATAATGTCCACTCCGAAGGCATCCAAGTGGGCAATTAGCTGGTAGCTGTCGCGGATAATCTCATCGCTTGCTAATAGCAAACGGGCTCCGCTGATGAGCGGTAAAAAGATCTCCAATGCCGCAATATCAAAGGCCAAGGTGGTCACTGCCATCAGAGTGTCACTGGCCTTAATGTACAGACGACGGGCCATGGCCCCCAGCAGATTACTAAGGCTGCGGTGCCGAATCGACACCCCCTTGGGTTTACCCGTACTACCGCTGGTGTAAATTACATAGGCAAGAGCATCTAGATTATTGTGTTCAGGGGGTTCTGCTATGGGTAAACTAGCCAGAACCGTTGCAATTTGGTCCAGGTCAATTGATTTAACCGGTTTAACAGCAGAGCCAAGGTCAATCGAACGGGTAGAACCATGACAAATCACCCAGTTCATATCCGCATCCTCTATGACATAGCGAAGTCGAGTAACCGGATACATA
>JBCDJC010000348.1:0-4078 GCA_038748225.1 Cyanobacteria bacterium P01_H01_bin.26
ACTGCCAAGGATGTCTAATCAAGACCTGGGAATTTATGGCGAACAGCTGGTGCAGGACTGGCTAACACATCAGGGGTGGGAGATCCTATACCGGCGATGGCACTGTCGTTGGGGCGAGCTAGATATTGTTGCCCAGGGCTATAACGCCCAGGGTGGAAAGCTCAGCAGCCAAATTCTGACCTTTGTAGAAGTTAAAACCCGCAGCCGTGGCAACTGGGACCTAGATGGGCTGCTATCCATTAGCCGTGCTAAACAGCGCAAGCTCTGGACCACCGCTCGACTATTTTTGACCCGTCATCCCCACTTAGCACAGCTGCCCTGTCGGCTAGATGTGGCCCTGGTCAGCTGTCACACGACACCACCCCAAGCAGGACAAGCCTGCTTAGCCCTGGCCGATGGTAAACGGTACCTGGTGCTTCAGGACTATTTAGTCAACGCGATTGAGGCTTGAAAAGTAGCTAGGCCAGGGTTTCAGGGCAGTAGCCTAACCCTTCAACAAACTGTTTGCGAAACTCTTCGATTTCGTAGCGGTCGGGTTTGCCATGGGAAACGACGGCGACCTGATAGCGTCGCATGACATCTACCGCCGTTTGACCGGTCTCTAGACCCCACAGGGCCATGCGAATACGATAGCCGGGAGTATATCGACCGCCTACCTCATCTAAAAAAGCTTGAAAATTAGACGCCGTGTCGGGGGAAACGCTTTCGTGTAGCCTGATCCGAATAATCCAACCGTCGATGCGATGAATGACGCTGACGAACTCTAACGGCAGCTGGGTTAGTCGATGTAGCCGTTCAACAACCCGCAGAACAAGACTTGCATTGGATAAATAGTAAACGTAATCCATAGGTTTAAAGCGGTGCTACAGTCTAGATCGTTTGAACCATGTAGGCAACCGGTCCACAAATTGTCTCAACTTATAGTCTGGCATTAAAATCATCGCCCTAGTCAGGCTAATGAGGTGCCTTTATCAGAAAATTAACGGTATTTATATCCGCTGTTTTTTCCATGTCTCTACCTAACAGCTACTCGTCGCATCATAACCACAATTATACCGACCAGCCTCAGTCGAACGATGATTATTCCCTGACGGCCTATCAATATAACCTGCCGCCTCACCTGATTGCTCAGGAGCCAGTCACACCCAGAGATCGCTCCCGGCTGATGGTGGTGGCCGATAAAAACAATCATCACCACGTCTATTTTAGGGATCTACCCCAGTTTTTGCGTCCCGGAGATCTGCTTGTTGTGAACAATACGCGAGTCATACCGGCGCGAATGTATGGATACAAACCCAGTGGAGCCAAAGTTGAAGTTTTATTACTAGAGCCGCGTCCTCCCCAGTGGCTAGCGCTGGTTAAACCTGGACGACGATTACAGCCGGGGAGTTTGATTTTCTTTGGTCCAAATTTAGACAAGCCGGTGCTCAAAGCTGTCGTGGAGGCCTGCGATCGCATCACCAATGGTCGATTGCTTACCTTTACATCCCTGACGGATAAACCTGTGGATAGCCTGATGGAATCTCTCGGGGAAGTGCCCCTACCGCCCTACATCACCGCATCCCAGGCAGAGCCTGACCAGTATCAAACTATCTACGCCCAGCATCCTGGCGCGGTGGCGGCCCCGACCGCCGGTTTGCACTTTACCCCAGAGGTTTTTGCTGCCCTGGAGCAGCGGGGGGTGCAGCGAGCCGAGGTCACCCTGCACGTGGGGTTGGGTACCTTTCGCCCGGTCGAGGCCGAGACGATTACCACCCATCAAATGCATGCGGAATGGGTGGATTTACCCCAAGCTACGGTGGCTGCCATCGAGCAAACCAAGGCGCGGGGTAACCGTGTCGTGGCCGTGGGTACGACAACGACCCGCACCTTAGAAGGCGTGGCGACCCAGGAAGGTCAGCTCAAGGCGTACCAGGGACCTGTAAACCTGTTTATCTATCCCGGCTATGAATGGAAAGTCATCGATGGTTTAATTACCAATTTTCATTTACCTGGTTCTAGCCTGCTGATGTTGGTCAGTAGCCTGGTGGGTCGTCAGCGGCTCATGGCCCTTTACCAAGAGGCAATTGAACAGGCGTATCGGTTTTACTCCTTTGGTGATGCCATGGTGATTCTGCCGGATGCCCGCTGTAACATTCGGGGAACCCAACCGTAGCCTATGCGTCATTTTCCATGTCCCCCATGGAGAACGTGCCGTCGGACATACTCCATTAGAACTATGTTTCGAGGCCGTTCTCCCTTTCTTTCCAAGGGGTTACGTCTCGTTTCAGGACGGTACTGCAAACGGTTCTGAGATCGAAGCAGGGACTGATTATCAATATTTTTGTCGGTTTTCTTATCAATACAGGTTTACTATAGTGGGTGATGTTGGCTTAACCTAAGCTGGTGCCAATGCGAACTTACAAGTCAGCGCTCGCGCGATCGCACCCCTATGCTCCCACTGGCCCAGTCAAACCCGGTCATCGGCACCGTCAAAGGTCCTGGCGAAGATGGCAACCAATACCTCTTCATCACTGCCGATAACCAGCATGTCAAAATCGGCGAGTTTGTCTTTTATACAGTGGCTGCCCCCGATGACGGTGCTGGGACCTGGGAGATTTTAGGCAAAATTTCTGACCAGCGGCTCATCGACCACCTGCCCGATCGGCTCTTTGCCGATACCCAAATTAGCCCAGAGACCATCGCTGCTCTGATCGGGTTTGCCTATCCCCATCCAGAAATCTACGAGGTGACGGTGGATGTGATTGGCTATTTTCACCCGGCGCTAGGTTTTATCAACCCTCGCATCGCCCCGGAGCCAGGCGCTAAGGTCTCCATTGCAGCGGATAGCTATCTTCAGCAGGTCATAAACAAAAAGCAGCCAACTGAGGTGGGCTCGGCTCAAATTGGTTCTCTGCTTTTGCGGCCTGGCGGTGCCGTACCCGTGGCCCTAGACGTTAAGGAAATTGTCAGTACCCACATGGCAATTTTGGCGGGCACTGGCTCTGGTAAAAGCTACACCGCAGGCGTGCTAATCGAAGAATTTCTGCAGCCCTACAACCGAGCCGCCGTCCTGATTTTTGACCCCCATGGCGAGTACAACACCCTTGCCGAAATGCGGGGTCATGAAGCTTTTCACGCCAGCGATGGCTATGCCCCCAAGGTTCAGATTCTCACCCCCGATGACATTCAGATCCGGATGTCGTCCCTTGACTATTACGATATCCTTACCCTCCTACCGGAGATGAGCGATCGCCAGCAGTCAATTCTCAACAAGGCTTTTACTATTTTGGGTAAGCACAAGCGGGGGGACTACCGTTGGAACGTCAACGACCTGATTGCAGCGGTCTATGAGGCGGACACCACCGCCGATGATGAGGGCAATGATAAGGTGGGCTCCTCGGCACCGGCCCTGGAGTGGAAGCTCGATCGGCTGGCCCGCTCTCCCTACTTTCACCAGGTTAACCATATGGCCCCCCGCGATCTGTTTGAGCCGGGACAGGTGACCGTACTGCAAATGAATGAAATCAGCCAGGAAGAACAGCAGGTGATCTGTGCGGCGGTGCTGCGCCAGAGCTACCATGCCCGCATCAATACCGCCCGCGACAAGATTGAAGAGAATGATGAAAACTATCTGCCATTTCCTGTGTTTGTGCTGATTGAAGAAGCGCACCGGTTTGCCCCAGCAAAAGAACCGTCCCGGTGTAAAGCCGTGCTGCGTACTATCCTCAGCGAAGGTCGTAAGTTTGGTCTGGGGGTAGGGCTGATTACGCAGCGACCGGGAAAGCTCGACTCCGATGTGCTCTCCCAGTGTATGAGTCAGTTTCTCATGCGTATCGTCAACCCGGTGGACCAGGAGAGTCTGAAGTACGGGGTCGAAGCGGCTGGACGCGACCTGCTCAAAGAGCTGCCGGCCCTAACCAAGGGCCAGGTGATTATCTCCGGGGCCTGTGTGAACACCCCCGTACTCTGTCAGGTGCGCAAGCGGATTACCCAGCACGGTGGCGAGACTCTCAATGCTCCCCAGGAGTGGCAGGGATATTTTCAAAAGCATCGTCTGCGGACTCAGCAAATTAAGGATGCGCCAGTGGCGGCTAAG
>JBCDJC010000349.1:0-4067 GCA_038748225.1 Cyanobacteria bacterium P01_H01_bin.26
CGGCACTACAACCACCGAAGCGCCTGCTGACGGTGGCACCGATGCTGAAGCCGGTCTAGCTGGAGAAATTCTCATCGACGGTTCTAGTACCGTTTTTCCCATCGCAGAAGCTATGAGTGAGGAATTCCTCACAGAGAACCCCGACGTGGCTTTGACCGTTGGAGTCTCTGGCTCCGGCGGTGGCTTCAAAAAGTTCTGCGCTGGTGAGACTGATATTTCCAACGCTTCGCGTCCCATCAAAGAAGAAGAAATCGCTCTCTGTGAAGAGGCCGGTATTGCCTTCATCGAGGTCCCTGTTGCCTTCGATGGTCTGACCGTCGTCACCAACGAAGCCAACGACTGGGCTCAGTGCCTGACTGTCGATCAGCTCAATGCCATGTGGGCCCCTGAGGCTGAGGGCACAGTTGCCAATTGGAACCAGGTGGATCCCTCCTTCCCCGATCAGGAGCTAGGCCTGTACGGTCCTGGTACTGACTCGGGTACCTTTGACTACTTCACCGATGAAGTCAACGGTGAAGAGGGTGCCAGCCGCGGTGATTACACGGCTAGCGAAGACGACAACGTCATCGTTACCGGTGTCACTGGCGCCGAGGGTGCTATTGGTTACTTTGGCTATGCTTACTTCGAAGAGAACTCTGATTCTTTGAAGGCAGTTGAAATCGAGAACGAAGCTGGCGAATGCGTTGGCCCAACTACTGAGACTATCGCTGACGGGTCCTACAACCCCATGTCTCGTCCTCTGTTCTTCTACGTAAGACAGGACGCCTATGAGGCCAAGCCCGAAGTCAAGGCATTTGTTGACTACATGCTTGATCCTGGCAACGAAGTTCTGATTAGCGAAGCTGGCTATGTGCCTCTGCCTGCGGATATCCTAGCCAATTCTAAGGCTCGCGTTGATGAAGGCAAGTTAGGAAGCGATCCTAAGGCTCTCTAACATTTTGTCCCTGATCAGGCGCTTGGCACTGATTGGGTAGTGACGGCTGGGGGAAGTTCGCTTCTTCCAGCCATCTTTTGGGTGTGGCTTAGCAGGATTGCTTCCACATTTGACACACAACCAACAGACAACACTTGTTGACCCGGCCTGAGGACCCTGTGCATGACAGCTGAAATCCCCATTAACAATATTGCTCCAGGTGCGTGGCGCCCCAATCGCGATCGCGCCCAGTTGATACAAACGATCGTAAAAGGCATCTGTGGAGCATTTGCCACCATCTCAATCATGACCACCATTGGCATCATCGGTACTCTCATATTTGAGACCGTTGCCTTTTTTCAAGATGTCACACTTCTTCAGTTTTTGACCGAGCGGCGATGGACACCGCTGTTTGCCAGTCAGCAGTTTGGCATTTTTGTGCTGGTTAGCGCCACACTGATGGTTACGTTTATTGCCATTCTGGTTGCCTTACCGCTGGGGCTGCTAGCTGCTGTCTGTTTGAGTGAGTACGCTAGCCCCAAGCTGCGCCGCATCCTCAAGCCGGTCCTAGAAATTTTGGCAGGCGTACCCACGGTGGTCTATGGCTACTTTGCCCTACTGACGGTCACCCCGTTCTTACAATCATTTATAGGTCCCCTGCAAGGATTTAACGCCCTCAGCGCTGGCATAGTGTTGGGCATTATGATCACCCCAATGGTGGCATCCCTAAGTGAAGATGCAATCTATTCGGTACCCCAGAGCCTGCGGGATGGCTCCTATGCACTTGGGGCTACCAGACGTGAAACCGTATGGGCTGTAGTTCTGCCAGCAGCCCTGTCAGGGATTGTTTCATCTCTGATTTTGGCCATGTCCCGCGCCATTGGAGAGACCATGATTACCACATTGGCGGCGGGGGCAAACCCAACGCTAGGGTTCAACCCATTTGTGCCCATCATGACGATGACGGCCTATATTGTGCAGATCACAGCTGGGGATGCTCCCCACGGCACCATCGCCTACAAGACTCTCTATGCCGTCGGTACAACCCTGTTCTTGATAACGCTGTCACTCAATGTCTTTAGCTTCTGGTTTGTGCGTCGCTTTCGTCAAAAGTATGACTAATTGGACGAATGTAGCCGTTGAGTGGATGCCGATTCACAGCTGGACTATAGCTACTGCCTGCAGCGCAAACATTGAAGGTAAGGACTTATGACTACTCAAGGGATTTCGAGCAAACAAGCAAACATTCCGGACAAACCCACGTTTAAGCAGGATCTATCCGGACGATATAACCTCGATAAGGTCTTTGCAGCCGCTGCGTGGAGCGCAACCGTTGTGGCCATTTTGATCTTGGCCTGGTTGCTGTTTACGATTTTGTATGACGGCCTAGGTACCCTAAATTGGAACTTTCTCACCGAATTTCCTTCTCGAAAGTTTGAAAGAGCCGGTATCAAAGCGGCTTTTTTTGGGACCTTATGGCTGATGATAACGGTGGCTGCCATATCGTTTCCCATCGGTGTGGGAGCGGCCATTTACCTCGAAGAATTTTCCACTGAGAACTGGTTTACCCAGATGGTGGAAATCAACATTGGTAACCTGGCCGGGGTGCCATCAATTATTTACGGTCTGCTGGGCCTAGCCATTTTTGTTCGCGTCCTCGAGCCACTGACCGGCGGTCGCAGCGTACTTTCAGGCGGCTTGACCCTGTCTCTGCTGATTTTGCCTGTGATCATTGTGGCTACGCGGGAGGCGCTACGGGCTGTTCCTAACAGCATGCGACTAGCGGGCTTTGCCTTGGGAGCGAACCAGTGGCAGGTGGTTTGGCACCATGTCCTACCTAGCGCCATGCCTGGAATTTTGACCGGGGTGATTTTGGCGCTGTCCCGTGCCATTGGTGAGACCGCCCCCTTGATTGCCATTGGGGCAGTGGCCTTTATTCGGTCTACGCCTGATAGTTTACAGAGTGCTTTTACCGCTATGCCCATCCAAATTTATAACTGGGTAGGGCGGCCTCAGGAAGGCTTTCACCATATTGCAGCATCGGGCATTATCGTACTGATGGTCATGCTGCTGATGATGAATACCATTGCCATTTACTTCCGTAACCGTTTCCAGCAGACGCGTTAATGTGCGACCAGTTTTGTGTAGTGGGCAAGAATTTACGCAGGAGTAATCAATTGTTATGCAAGATATGCAGTCCAAGACGCTGACCGATATCGCCCTTAAGGCTGAAAAAATATCGGTTTACTACGGCTCTAACCTGGCGGTTAAAGACGTATTTTTAGACATTCCCCGCAACGAAATTGTGGCCTTTATTGGTCCGTCTGGGTGTGGCAAGAGTACGGTACTCCGATGCTTTAACCGCATGAATGACCTGATTCCCATCGCTCGGGTTGATGGCAATATTCTCTTTGATGGGGAAAATATTAGCCGACTTGATCCCGTGGAGCTGCGTCGTCGGGTAGGTATGGTGTTCCAAAAGCCCAATCCCTTCCCCAAGTCGATCTATGAAAATATTGCCTTTGGTGCCCGCATTAATGGCTACCAGGGAGATATGGATGAACTAGTGGAGCGCTCTCTAAAGGGGGCAGCCCTTTGGGATGAGGTCAAGGATAAACTGCAGGACAGCGGTTTGGGTCTCTCGGGTGGTCAGCAGCAGCGTCTGTGTATTGCCCGTGCGATCGCAATCGAACCTGAAGTCATTCTGATGGACGAGCCCTGCTCAGCCCTAGACCCCATTTCCACCCTCAAAGTGGAAGAACTGATGCACGATCTCAAGACCCAGTACACCATCGTGATTGTCACCCACAACATGCAGCAGGCATCCCGCGTGTCCGACAAAACTGCATTTTTCAACGCCCAGGCAACCGAAGCTGGTGGCAAGATGGGCTATCTAGTGGAATACGATGCCACCGAAACCATCTTTAGCAACCCTCAAGAAGAGTACACCCGCGACTATGTGTCTGGCCGCTTTGGCTAAACGCGACGACAGCTAGCACCGATTTCACACAATCAATCAGAAACCTTAGGAGCACTCGCTACGGGTACCCTTAAGGTTTTTTTATTGGCCTACTGCAATAGCAAAATGCCCACCTGCACCAGGCCAATGGTAAACCCGAGAATTCCACCCAGGTTGACAATGGCCTGTAGCTCA
>JBCDJC010000350.1:0-4052 GCA_038748225.1 Cyanobacteria bacterium P01_H01_bin.26
CTATACCGGCAAAAAGCTGCAGCCAGGCTTGAACTTTACCCTGCCCTTTATCGACAAGGTGGTTTACAAACAAACCATTCGCGAAAAAGTACTCGATGTGGCTCCCCAGCAGTGCATTACCCGCGACAATGTTTCCATTAGTGTCGATGCCGTCGTCTACTGGCGCATCGTCGATTTAGAAAAGGCCTACTACAAAGTCGAAAACCTCCAGGCCGCTATGGTAAACCTGGTCCTCACCCAGATCCGGTCCGAGATGGGGCAACTAGAGCTAGATGAAACCTTTACCGCCCGTGCCGAAATCAACGAATCCCTGCTGCGCGAGCTGGATATTGCCACCGATCCCTGGGGCGTAAAAGTCACCCGCGTGGAGCTGCGCGACATTGTACCCTCCAAAGCTGTGCAAGACTCCATGGAGCTACAGATGGCTGCAGAACGGCGCAAGCGGGCCGCCGTACTCACCTCAGAAGGGGAACGAGAGTCGTCTATTAATGAGGCCCAGGGTAACGCCGAGGCTGAGCTCTTGGCCGCTGAAGCTCGTAAAAAATCCGCCATTCTAGCCGCCGAAGCCCAGCAACAATCCATTGTGCTCAAGGCCCAGGCCGATCGCCAAGAACAGGTGCTGCGCGCCAAGGCCACTGCCGAAGCGGTTCAGGTGCTGGCCCAGCGGCTCAAAGACGACCCCGCCGCCCGCGAAGCCCTCCAGTTTTTACTCGCCCAGGGCTACCTGGACGTGGGTACCAAGATCGGCGCCAGCGACAGCAGCAAAGTAATGTTTATGGACCCCCGCGCTATCCCCGCCACCCTAGAAGGGATGAAATCCATCGTAAGTGACCTGGGCCAGCCTTAGGGGTTGTATAAGATCCTAAAAATTATGCTGGAGAGACGGTGACAAACCGTCTCTCCGTCTGAATGGTATGGCTTCACAAATTGTGTTTCCTAGACAGAATTGTGGGAGAGACGATGACAAACCGTTGAACCACAATCCGAGCGGTTAGAGGTCCTCAGGCTCAATCCCCAGCTCCCTTAGCCGGGCGGCCAATTTATCAGCCCGCTGCTTTTCCTGCTCGGCCCGCTGGCTTTCCTGCTCGGCCAGTTCCGCTAAGGTAGAAATCCAATCACCGTTGGCGTTGTATCACCTAAGCCAGATACCAGTAGCCCCTTGAAAGCGGCCCTGCCACAGTCCCAAACCCAGACCCAGGTCCTCAAACCAATAGCGATTATCACTAATGGATTCTTCCTCGTAGCGAACACCGGTCAGTTTGAATAGGCGAAATCCATTTTGGTAGCGGTCAAAAACGACATAGTAGGGCACCCGCAGCAGACGCTCGTACACGTCCCACTTACCAGGGGGCTGATCGATCCGGCGGAGAGCCCGCCCTAGGTCCTCATCTTCGGTCCCTGGAGACAGCAGCTCTACTACTAAAAATGGACTCACGCCCTCTTGCCAAATCACATAGCTCCAACGGAGATCTTCCTGCTGCTGAGCCTGGGGTACACCCAGCACCAGAAACCAGTCGGGGCGCTTGTGCCACTGGGTATGACGGCTGTCGTAATAAATATTGAGGTCAGTACCGATAAAAAAATTGCTGGGGTCGTAGGTGGTCAGCCTGCAGGTCTCTCGCAGCAACTGCGGCTGAAAGTCGTGGAACTCATCTGGCAAACCCAGTTCCTCCGGATATTCACTGGGGAGTTCATACATGGTGGGCAGCGGCTTTTGCACTGACTTGGGTGAGTTGTCCGGATACATCTCTAACTGCCCAAAAGTACATACGCACTTATTCTAGCCTGAGACCATCTGACAGTTGGCGCACAGGCCAAAGAATTCGAGGGTGTGGTAAAAAATGCGGAAATGATGGGAATCTGACAGATGGGTTTCCAGGTCATGGACGGGACATTGTTCAATCGGTAGGGATTCACCACAGCGCAGGCAGGTGAGGTGGTGGCGGTCTTCATGGGTGAGGCTGTAGAGGGATTCACCGTTAGGCAGGGTGCGTACCTGCACGGTACCGTCTAGCTTGAGGGCTTCTAGGGCTCGGTAAACGGTGGCAAGACCAATGCGGCTGCCGTCTTGCCTGAGGGTACCGTGGAGATCTTGGGCAGAAATTGCCTGCTGTAGATCTTGTAATGCTGCTAGAATGCGCTCCTGGTTACGGGTGCGACTGGTGGCCATGGCATTAGGGGGGCATATGACTCTATTAGCTTAAATCGTGGCGTCAGGGTCTGAGTAGGTGGGGTGCGATAGCAGGGGTGCGATAAAATGACACGGTAACCCAGCCCTGTAGGATTTATCCTGCACGATCTCTATTGTGGCGCAGACTTATCAGGCTCAGGTGTATGTAACCCTTCGACCCTCTGTACTCGACCCGGCCGGAACGGCGGTGCGCTCTGGGTTAGAGCATATGGGATATGACAATGTGGACAGGGTACGTATTGGTAAATACATTGAGGTGTCGCTGACAGCAGAGAGCGAAGCGGCGGCTCGCCAACAGCTGGATCGAATGTGTGACCAGCTGCTAGCCAATCCGGTGATTGAGAACTATCGGATTGAGCTGCAGGCGATGGCGACGGCGTAACCCACCCCGTTATCCCTCCCAGGAGGGGATTTACCCACCCTGTTGCTCCTACCTGGAGGGGAGAGGTTTTTGATTATGGCAGAGGTTTTATGAAATTTGGTGTCATTACGTTTCCAGGTTCAAATTGCGATCGCGACATTGTCTATGTCACCCGCGACATTCTTAAGCGTCCCACCCGTCGCATTTGGCATGAGGACAGCGACCTGGGCGATGTGGATGTGGTAGTCATCCCTGGGGGCTTTAGCTATGGCGACTATCTGCGCTGTGGTGCGGTGGCCCAGTTTTCTCCGGCGATGCGTTCGGCAGTAGACCATGCGAAAAAGGGCGGCCTGCTGCTGGGTGTCTGCAACGGGTTTCAAATTTTGACCGAGGTGGGGCTGCTGCCGGGGGCGCTCATGCGCAATCGGGATATGCGGTTTATTTGCGATCGCACACCCCTCAAGGTAGAACGCACTGACCTCACCTGGACCCAAAACTATACCCAGGCTCAAACAATTACTATTCCCATTGCCCACGGTGAAGGCTGTTACTACGCCGACTCCAACACCCTAAGGTCTCTTGAAGAGAATAATCAGGTTGTCTTTCGCTATAGCAGCCCGGACGGCACAACAAATGACAACAGCAATCCCAACGGGTCGCTCAACAACATTGCGGGTATCTGTAACGTGGCAGGTAATGTGCTCGGAATGATGCCCCATCCAGAAAGAGCCGCCGATCCGAGACTGGGGGGGACCGATGGATTAGCTCTGTTTGAATCAGTCTTACAAACTGCCCTGAGTGTTGCGTAAATATCCTGACTTATCCGATCATGTTACTAACGCCAGTAAAATGGTCGAAAGATGCTTGCTGAAGTCATTGAAGGGCGATATCTATTTAACGCTAAAATAACCCCTGAATCATCTCAGAGTAGCGATCTACAACCACATTGCGGCGAATTTTGAGCGTTTGGGTGAGCAGACCATTTTCGATCGTCATTGGCTCCGGTAACAGCGCAAATGCAGCAATCTCATCCTGAGAACGGTATCCGGGGCGATCGCGCACTTCTCGGTTGAGTTCCTGGCGCAGGAGATTGTGGATAATGAGGTTGTCGGGTGCGATCGCTTCATTCTCCCCAATCATCAACGGAGGTGATTGCGCTAATCCCCAGGCTTGCAGGGCTTCCAGATTAGGTACAATCAATGCTCCCAGTGCTTTTCGATCTTGCCCAACCAGAACAATTTGATCGATAAATGAACTGCGTAAGCAGGCATCTTCGATCGGTTGTGGCTCAATGTTTTCGCCATTGCTGAGGACGATCGTATCCTTGGCTCTGCCGGTCAGGATAATGCTGCCATCGTCTGCTAGCCAGCCAATATCGCCGGTATCAAACCAGCCTTCGGGATCAATGGCCTTGGTGGTGGCTTCGGGGTTGCGATAATAGCCCTGCATGATTTGGGGACCTCTTGTCAGGACTAAGCCGCGTTTTCCGGCGGGCAAGGC
>JBCDJC010000351.1:0-4042 GCA_038748225.1 Cyanobacteria bacterium P01_H01_bin.26
AGAGGTGTATCCTAGGGCGGCTACACCTCTGGGTACGATTGAGATTTTTTCAACGTTGCCAGCACCCGGCATTAACGCTCCGATCATGGCATGTCCGGCTTCATGATAGGCAACCGTCCGTTTTTCTAAATCACTCAGGATCCGTGATTTCTTCTCTAGCCCGGTCAACAGACGCTCAATGGCCTCATTAAAATCAGCCATTATGACGGCTTCTCGACTTTTCCGGGCAGCCAGCAAGGCTGCTTCATTAACTAAGTTGGCCAGGTCGGCTCCAGCAAAGCCAGGAGTGCGCGCTGCTAGCTTCGATAGGATAACATCATCGGCTAAGTGCACTGACTTCGCATGAACGTTTAAAATAGCCTCTCGTCCCTGTCGGTCAGGACGATCCACCACGACCCGTCGATCAAATCGACCAGCTCTAAGCAAGGCTGGATCTAACACTTCAGGACGGTTGGTCGCCGCTAGTAAAATCACACCAGCATTGGGTTCAAACCCATCCATCTCTGCCAATAGTTGATTGAGAGTTTGCTCTCGCTCGTCATTACTAGCGAAGGGATTATTCGCCGTACGTGACTTGCCTAATGACATCTACATGTTTGCGATCGCAGCCACAATACTCAGTGGTCTCTGTCGCTCAATGCAATCGATGATGTAACAAGATCGCCTAGGGGTGTTGATGCCCATCGTTAATCGATTGTCGGTTGTCGATTTAGGATCCAGTTTTCAATTAAAAAAATAGCTCCTAACAAGGCGATCTGAAGCGCTGGAGGAGAGACCCCAATCATAATCATGATACAGGCTGTGGCTGTCAGGCCGGCAGAGATGACTTCGAATTGCTTATCGTCTGTAAAAAAGACTCTGACAGCCACGAGAAAGATGGCGACGGCGGCAAAGAATGATGTCCACATACTGACGTTCCTCCTGTGAGTCGCTTAGGGATGAGGGGAACCTAGAGGGTAAACTAACTTCCCACTTAGAACATACAAAAATATCTTGAGGAACTCATGAGGAAAAAGGCAATATCCTTGATTTAGGGGTAATCTGCTCATAATTTCCTCACTTTTTTAGACTAGGTTTTGGCATGTAGGCGTTGATCGCTAGCTAAGTTGTTTGAGCGCATATGTTGCCCATGGTTGATCTGCTTTCTAGTTCGTTTTCTGATACATCTGTTGTATTCCATATGGAGCAGGTGAGTAAGGTGTATGTCATGGGTGAAGTTCAGGTGCATGCCCTAGGAGCCGTGAGTTTGGACCTCTATGAGGGAGAATTTGTGGTGTTGTTGGGACCGTCAGGCAGCGGAAAGTCTACGCTGTTGAACATTTTAGGTGGGTTAGATGTACCCTCGGAGGGACATGTTTATTTTCGTAATCAAGCGATGGATAAGGCTGATGAGCAATCATTGACCCGGTTTCGTCGTCAATCGGTGGGGTTTGTATTTCAGTTTTACAATCTGATTCCCAGTTTAACGGCTCTAGAGAATGTGGCTCTGGTGACGGATATTGCCCGACAGCCGATGCGACCGGAAGAGGCCCTTGGTTTGGTAGATTTGGCAGATCGTTTGGAGCACTTTCCGGCGCAGCTGTCGGGGGGCGAACAACAGCGAGTTGCGATCGCACGCGCCATTGCCAAACGCCCCGAAGTTCTTCTCTGTGATGAACCGACTGGAGCCCTGGATTTTGAAACGGGTAAGCGAGTCCTAGAGACCTTGGAGCACGTCAACCAAGAATTTGGCACAACAACCGCTGTGATCACCCACAATGCTGGGATTGCGGCCATGGCCGACCGTGTTGTTCACATGCGCAGTGGCAACATTGCTGACATCAAATGTAATGGGCAAAAGCTATCTCCGGCGGAGTTGGAGTGGTAGGTGCCCATGGCCATAAAAGCTTTAGACCGCAAACTGCTCCGGGATCTGCTTCGCATGCGAGGACAGGTGATCGCCATTGTGCTGATTGTCACCTGTGGCATGGCCAATCTGGTGACCATGATGAGCACCCACGGGTCGCTGCAGTTGACCCAGGCCACCTATTACGACCAGTATCGATTTGCCGATGTGTTTGTGCAGCTCAAACGCGCCCCCCAAAGTCTGAGTTCTAGGTTTGAGGAGATTCCAGGGGTGGGGGCGGTACAGACGCGGGTGGTGCAGGATGTCACCCTGTCCGTGGAGGGGCTGGCGGAACCGGCGACCGGTCGGCTGATTTCTATTCCAGAGCGACCCACACCCATGCTCAACGACGTGTATATTCGTCAGGGGCGCTACCCGGAGCGGGGGGATGAGGTGTTGGCCAGTGAGGTCTTTGCCAAGGCAAACCAGCTAGCATTGAATGACACGGTGGGGGCGATTCTCAATGGCCGTTGGCAAACCCTTCGCATTGTGGGAATTGCCCTATCACCCGAGTATGTCTATGAGATTCGGGGCACCGAGATTGTTCCCGATAATCAACGGTTTGGCATTCTGTGGATACAGCAGGAGGCCCTGGCCACCGCCTTTGACATGGAAGGGGCATTTAACGATGTCAATCTGACGTTGATGCCGGGGTCCAGCGAAGCAGAGGTAATCTTTCAACTGGACCAGCAGCTAGAAATCTACGGTGGTCTGGGGGCGTTTGGTCGAGAGGATCAAATTTCCCACACATTTATCTCCGATGAGATTCGCCAGCTGTCGGCCCATGCTATCTTTGTGCCCAGCATTTTTCTAGGGATTGCGGCCTTTTTGTTAAATCTGTTGCTGAGCCGCTTGGTCAGCACCCAGCGAGACCAGATTGCGGTGATGAAAGCCTTTGGCTATGACAACCTCACAGTCGGGCTGCACTACCTAAAGTTAGTCATGGTCGTGGTACTGCTGGGGGCAGTGCTGGGCAGCGGTTTGGGCTGGTGGATGGGACGGGGAATGACTCGCCTGTACGCGGACTTTTATCACTTTCCTCTACTGCAGTATGAGGTGAGACCGCAGGTGTTGCTCACGGCGCTATTGGTGAGTGCGGGGGCCGCCGCCATGGGAGCGTTTTTGGCGGTGCGGCGAGCCGTGACGTTACCGCCCGCTGAGGCGATGCGGCCTGAGCCTCCGGCCACCTATCGGCCCACACTGGTGGAAAAACTAGGACTGCAGCGTTGGTTCTCTCCCCCTAGCCGGATCATTTTGCGTAATTTGGAACGGCGTCCGGTACAGGGTCTACTGTCGGTGGTGGGGATTGCGGTTGCGATCGCAATCCTGGTCCTGGGGCGATTCTTCACCGATGCCATGGATGCCCTTGTAGACATCCAGTTTCGCACCATCCAGCGAGAAGACATTACCCTCGTCTTTAACAATCCCCTGTCGAACCGGGCCCAGTTTGACCTCTACCATCTGCCGGGGGTATTGCGAGCTGAGCCGTTTCGCGTCGTGCCTGCCCGGCTACGCTTTGGCCACTATCACAAACTTAGCGGTATCAATGGCGTGGAGCCCACGGGTGAGCTACGTCGTCTGCTAGATAGCCAGCAACGCCCTGTCACATTGCCGCCCGAAGGAATTGTGTTGTCCAAAAAGCTGGCCAACACGCTGCAGGCTCACCTAGGAGACCGGCTCACTGTAGAGGTGTTAGAAGGGGCGCGCCCCACGCGGACGGTGACCGTAACCGGCATTTTTGATGAGCTGGTGGGTATCTCTGCTTATATGGATATCCATGCCTTGAACCGCCTGATGAGAGAAGGGTTTACCCTATCCGGTGCCTACTTGCAGGTGGACGCCCACCAGGAACAGACGCTCTATAACCAGCTCAAGCTTACACCTGCCGTGGCTAGTGTCGCCATGCGTCAAACCACCATTGATCAGTTCAACGACATTCTCACCAAAAGTATGGCGGGCTTTACGATAGTGCTGGTTGGATTTGCCTCAGTCATTGCCTTTGGGGTGGTGTATAACGCGGCGCGCATTGCCCTGTCAGAACGGGAACGCGAGCTGGCCACCCTGCGGATCATTGGCTTTACCAAAGGAGAAATCGCCTTCATTCTGCTGGGGGAACAAGCGGTGCTGCTCACCCTGGCGATTCCCATCGGATTTTCC
>JBCDJC010000352.1:0-3999 GCA_038748225.1 Cyanobacteria bacterium P01_H01_bin.26
CAGGTGATTCCTGAGCGAGTATTAGATGACCAGCAAGTGCGTGACCTGGATGAGGCCCTAGAAAACGTTAGCGGTGTAGTGGCTGACAATAGTGAAGGTGCAGGTGTAGAGTTTGGTCTGCGGGGGTTTCAGGGGGCACGGTTGCTGCGTAACGGCTTTAACATAGCCGGGGGAGACCCGCTATCCAGCATATTGGCGCTACCGGAGGTGGCAAATCTGGAGCAGATTGAGGTGCTTAAGGGGCCAGCGTCGATTCTCTATGGTGAAATTCAGCCCGGTGGGGTGATCAACCTGGTAACCAAGCGCCCCACAGCGGAGCCGATGTACAACCTTGAGCTGCAGGCGGGCAGCCGTAGCTTCTTTCGGCCCCAGATAGATATTTCTGACCGGGTAGCGCCAAACGTTCGCTACCGGCTGAATTTCCTGGTGGAACGGGACGATGGCTTTCGGGGGTTTGATCAAAATATTGATCGAGAGTTTGTAGCACCGGTGGTGACCTGGGACATTGGCGACAACACCGACCTCACCGTTGATTTGGAATATCTCACTGACGAACGGCCCTTTGACACTGGGCTGCTAGCCCTTGGTGATGGCGTAATCGATGTACCCCAAGACCGGGTGGTGGGCGAACTCGACGATGTGGTGGAGCGCAGTTTCTTTAGTACGGGCTATGAGCTGAATCATCGGTTTAGCGACAGCTGGTCTGTGCGTAATGCGTTTCGTTATAGCAGTCAGAACTATGACTCCAATGCCTTTTTTCCCCTTGTCTTTGATGAAACGACCGGTCTAGTGGCCCGGCTCAATAGCGCCACTGAGTGGTACCAGGACTATGCGGGGATACAGACCGATTTTGTTGGCAAGTTTGAGACGGGCAGCATTGACCACACCTTGCTATTTGGGGTGGACTACAGCCGCAGTCGCGCCAATATTGTTGCCTTAATTGATCCACCGATTCCTACAAACCTGGCTCCGCTCAACATTTTTGATCCGGTATACGGCTTTGCCCAACGCCGCTCATTCGATGATTTTTCAGCGGCAGCTAGGGTTCAGGATGTCGATACGACCCGGTTTGGAGTGTTTTTACAGGATCAGATTGATTTCTCTGATGCTCTCAAGTTAGTTGCCGGAATTCGCTATGAGAACGTGGAGCAAGATCTCACCAATGGTCAGGCACTGTTTGATCCGCTTGGCCGTTCTGTTAGTCAGACTGTGGACGATTTTACGCCGCGATTGGGGCTGGTGTATCAGCCTATCCCTGAGTTGGCAATTTATGGGAGCTATTCCCGTTCGTTTGTTCCGAGCGGCTCTACCGACATCGCCGGAGATTTTCTTGAACCTGAAGAAGGGGAAGGCTATGAGGTAGGGATAAAAACAGAACTGTGGGACCAGCGGCTAATTGCCACACTGGCCTATTTTGATATTACTAAACGTAATGTGGCGACGCCGGACCCGAATGCGCCGGCTTTTTTGAACGCTGCGATCG
Source organism: Cyanobacteria bacterium P01_H01_bin.26 (assembly GCA_038748225.1). Classification (GTDB taxonomy): domain Bacteria; phylum Cyanobacteriota; class Cyanobacteriia; order Phormidesmidales; family Phormidesmidaceae; genus Leptothoe. Next base: position 1,484 of record JBCDJC010000352.1, read on the forward strand.
CAACCGGAGAACAGCGCAGTCAGGGCATTGAGCTAGATATTGCCGGAGAGATTTTGCCCGGCTGGAATTTAATCGCTAACTACGCCTATACCGATGCCAGAATTACTGAAGACAACCAATTCCCTGAGGGCAACGGTCTTGTTGGCATCCCTGAACACAGTGCCGGACTATGGACCACCTACACATTTCAAACCGGTGCCCTGGAGGGATTAGGATTGGGACTCGGGTTCAACTACGTGGGAGAACGCCCGGGCGATCTGGCCGATAGTTTTCGGTTAGATGACTATTTCACCACCGATGCGGCCATATTCTATGCCCAAGAAGACTGGAAACTAGCGCTGAATTTCAAAAATCTCTTTGATATCGATTACATTCAAGGCATACCGATCTCTAGAACGCGTGGTATTGAACCTGGAGAACCGTTTACCATTGTCGGGTCTATTTCGTTTCAGTTTTGATGCAGGCACTGTTACCTGGAGTTGAAAGGTATGCTTTCAAAACAAATCCTGCAAAAAATCATTCTCCTGGGCAGTCTCTACCTGTCTCAGTTTATGCCCTTCTGGTTTCTATTCCAGGCCCTTCCCGTACTTCTGCGTCAACGGGGTATGTCCCTAGAAGCCATTGGTCTCTTGCCCCTTGTTACTATTGCTATCACATTCAAGTTTCTCTGGTCACCGCTAATCGATCGCTACAGCTATGCCCGCTGGGGCCACTACCGCTTTTGGATAATCTTGTTTCAGCTATGGGTAGTGGCTATCACGGTAGTCTGTAGCCTGCTTAGTTTGGAAACCCAGCTGTCATTTATCCTGCTGTGTTTGGCCCTGATGGGTATGGGCTGCGCTAGTCAAGACATCGCCACTGATGCCCTGGCGGTGAGATTGCTAGAACCCCAGGAGCGGGGTGTCGGCAACGCGGTCCAAGGTGTCGGTGGCGCTATCGGTCGGATGATTGGTGGTGGCGGCATGCTGATTTTGCTTAACCGCTGGGGATGGAGAACCAGCCTGCTAAGTTTGGCGGCTGTGATGGTTGTTGCTTTAATTCCAGTTCTGGTCTACCGTGAACCGCGTCGTAGGTCTATGGCTACTACATTGGGCCCACGGAGTTATTTTAAGATTTTTCTAAGGTTTGTGCAGCGGCCTAGTATGGGGGTGTGGCTGTTGGTGTTAGGGCTGTATGCAGCGGCTCACAATTTGTCAGCGACAATGTTTACGCCCCTGCTGGTGGATGCCGGGTTATCCATGACTGATATTGGTTCACTGCTGGGGGTTTTTGGAACAGGGGTGAGCATATTGGGGACGTTAGCGGCGGGTGTGCTGATTGGTAAGCTGGGGCGTAAGGGCGCGCTTTTGGTGGCAAGTGCGATCGCATTAACCGGAATTTTGTTTTACCTGCTGCCCACCTTTGGATTTACTCAGCTGCCTGTTTTATATAGCATCGTCAGCCTTGCCTTTTTCTCGTTAGGTATGGTGGGCACAACGGCATTCACCATCATGATGGATAAAAGCCGACGGGAGATGGCGGGCACTGACTATACGCTGCAAACATCGTTGATTGGCATAGGCAGCGTTTTATCAGCTGCAGTCAGCGGTGTTCTAGCAGAAGCCATTGGCTATCGCGGTGTGTTTGCGCTCAGTGGTGCTTTAGGTTTGGTGTGTTTGGTGTTAATTGCCAAGGCACTAAAGCTGTCAGCTGGTGCTGTCTCTAAGGATGAACAGATAGAACCTCAGGTGAAAAATACTGCTTGAGGCTATCGTCGGTATTTGAACGCACGGCTCTGCTGAGTTAGCTGATGGCTGAAACCTCTGGTTCACCGTTGTGAAAAAGGCAGGTTTTATTAGGGACCAAAGTCATGCCCGGCGCGAAAGGTACTTTCCTAAATGGAGGGGGGAGGCATGGACGACTACCTGCGCTTGGATCGTAACCCAATATTTATAAATTAGGAATAATTCTCAATAAAATACAGATCTGCATTAGCATAGACGGCAATCGAGCTGTAGCCCATTGGCGCTTGCTATACTGCCATGCGAATTAACGTTTCCTACAATCAATACTCCACGCTGCTAGACGAATTTCGTCAAAAACGCTGGATCACGACTTGTCAGGATGGTAATGCCCTAAAAACAAACTGGCAATCCCCATTTATTGCAGGACACAATCGTTTTTTTACCCTGCGGCCCGATCTCAAAATCTATGATTGGAATCAGACCTTTTTAGAACGGTTAGAACTGTTTGAACCAGGTTTAGAAAGCCATCCTGTCATTTTGATCTTTTTGCTCAAGGGTCATTTGCAGGCCACCCATCGCGACACTACTTACTATTGCGAAACCCAGGTAAAAGCAGGCCATAACCTGCTGATGCTCAATGGGTTGGGTAAACAGGGTACATGGATCTGTCCCTATGGTTTGGCAAGCCAAACGGTGGAGGTGATTGTAGCGCCTCAAACGCTGGCGACCTATTTAGATCATGGGTCCATGGCGGCCCTGGGCACGCTGCGGCAGCGGCTAAGTGCAAATCTA
>JBCDJC010000353.1:0-3996 GCA_038748225.1 Cyanobacteria bacterium P01_H01_bin.26
AACCGAGAACAGTTCCGTGGCAGAACCATTAGGGAATGGCGCAGACGGTGCCCGTCCGGCAAATTCCTTGGTGCTATTGGATGAGGTGGGGGCGGGGACCGATCCGACGGAGGGCAGTGCCCTGGCGATCGCACTCCTGCAATACCTCGCTAACCACACCCGGCTTACCATCGCTACCACCCACTTCGGGGAACTCAAAGCACTTAAATACGAGGATGAACGCTTTGAAAATGCGTCAGTAGAGTTTGACGACGTCAGCCTATCCCCCACCTACCGTCTGCTGTGGGGGATTCCAGGCCGGTCCAACGCCCTCACCATCGCGCGGCGGCTGGGGTTAAGTTCGACCGTTATCGACACTGCCCAAACCTATGTTGGCGTTAGCAAGCAGGACGATGTTAACCAGGTGATTGCCGGACTTGAGGCCCAGCGTAAACGTCAGGAAGACCAGGCCGAACAGGCCGCTGGCATTGTCGCCCAGGCTGAAGCCCTAAAAGCTGATATCGAGCGCCGAGCCGCCGCCATCAAAGACTGGGAGCGCAATCAAAAGCTAGAGCAAGAAAAAGCTCTCCAGGCGGCGGTGGCTGAGGCTAAAGCCGACATTGCCACGGTTATTCGCCAGTTGCAAAAGGGCAACCCCACCGCCCAAGCGGCTCAAAAAGCCAGTGAGCTGGTAGAAACCATTGCCCAACGGCAGTCCACGGGCAATCACCCAGCTAAAAAAGCAGTCACCGACTACAGACCCAAACTAGGTGAAAAAGTACGACTGATGGGCCTTGGTGGGCAGACTGCCGACGTGGTCGGTGAACCAGATACCGACGGCAAAGTAGCCGTGCGTTTTGGCCTGATGAAAACCACCGTCGACCTCAGCGACATCGAATCGCTTACAGGTCAAAAGGCGCACCCCCCCAAGGCGGCGGCTGAAAAGGCTCCCGAAAAAAGGCGCACTACCCCCAAAGCCACCCCTAAGGAGCCCGCTGCCCCTGCCGTACGCACCTCCAAAAACACCATCGACCTCAGGGGTATGCGCGTCGCCGAAGCCGAAGCTGAGCTCGAAAACTTTATCGCCACCGCCACCGGCCCCATCTGGATTATCCACGGTCACGGCACTGGTAAACTCAAGCGAGGCGTGCGGGAGTTTCTGAAACGCCATCCCCAGGTCCGCAGCTTTGATGCGGCCGAGCAAGCGGATGGCGGCACCGGAGTAACCGTGGCCCAGGTTTAAGCCATGGGGCGTTTCCTGCAATTTGCTAAGTCCCACCGCTACCCGAGCGCCCCAACGGCTATGCTAGCTGTGGCTTTTTAATAGTTGCAGAAAAATCCCTCCTATGACCACCCCCACGGCTGATCGCACCGATGCGTCAAGGCAAAAATCTCTATGGTTGGCCGCCATCAAACCCCCAATGTACAGCGTCGCTGTCATGCCTATCCTGGTGGGTAGTCTACTGGCTCGTTTAGAAACAGGGCAGTTGGATAGCCGGATATTGGCTATTTTTCTGCTGTCGGCGGTGCTGCTGCTGGTGTGGGAAAACCTCAGTAACGACGTTTATGATGCCGATACCGGTATCGATAAAAACAAACACCATTCTTTGGTAAACCTGACAGACAACCAACCCCTGATTTTTTGGTTGGGTAATCTCAGTTTGGCTCTGGGGGTAGGCGGAGTGGTGGCCATTGCGCTGCTCCAACAGGATGTCACCGTGGTGGGGTTGATCCTACTTTGCTGCACCCTGGGATATCTCTACCAGGGACCACCCTTTCGTCTGGGGTATCAGGGGTTGGGAGAGCCGCTGTGTTTTGTTAGCTTTGGCCTGGGGGTGGGGGCGGCCTATTACGCCCAGGCTCAGGCATTTTCACTGAGCTGCTGGGCCTTAGGGACTATTGTCGGTATGGCCACGACGCTGGTGCTGTTTTGCTCCCACTTTCATCAGGTCAGTGACGATCTAGCCGCCGGTAAACGCTCCCCCATTGTACGGCTGGGCACCCGGGGGGGGGCGCGGCTGCTACCCTGGCTCTGTGGCAGCATTTTTGTAATTTTACTGGGGGGGGTACTGGGGGGAATATTGCCAGCAGGTTCAGCTCTGGCCCTGGCAAGTGCGCCGTTTGCCATCCAGCTTTGTCGCCACGTGCAGCGCTATCACGATCGTCCACAGCTTGTAGAAGATGCTAAGTTCGTGGCTATTCGCTTCCAGTTTTTGTGTGGAACACTCCTATGTCTGGGGCTGCTGCTGCCGCTCCCCCTGGGAACAGCCTAGATTTCCCCAGCACCGACGTCCCTATGTCCTATCAGTTTGAGTTTCGGCCCTATCACCGTCGGTTTCGACAACCGTTACACACCCACTATGGGGAATGGCAGGTGCGTGACGGTCTGATCTTAAAGCTGACCGATGAGGACGGTCGTAGCGGTTTTGGGGAAGTTGCGCCGCTGCCGTGGTTTGGCTCTGAAACCTTTGAGCAAGCCCTGGACTTTTGCGAGCAGCTACCCGGTCAGCTCTCTGACCATGCGGTGCCCTCGCTTTTGCCAACGTTGCCCGCCTGCCAGTTTGGTCTAGAGTCGGTTTTTGGGAACTTGGAGCGTAAGCTGCGCCCCATCCATTTACCCAATGCCCAGTGTGGCGTGCTGTTGCCCAGGGGTGAGGCCTCCCTGGAGTGCTGGCAACCCCTTTGGCAGCAGGGACACCGGGTATTTAAGTGCAAGATTGGGGTGGGTTCGGTAGCTACAGAAATGGAGTGGCTCGATCGGCTGCTGGGACAGCTGCCGCTGGGAGCCAAGCTGCGCTTGGATGCCAACGGGGGATTAAACGAGCTGGCGGCACGTCAGTGGCTAGATTGGTGCGATCGCAACGTCCAGCGGATTGAATTTCTAGAGCAGCCGCTGCCCCCCAACGACTTTGACACCCTGATGCGGCTGAACTATCGCTATCACACCCCTATTGCCTTGGATGAATCCATTGCCAGCTTAGAGCAGCTCAAGGCCCATTTTCACCGGGGCTGGGACGGCGTCTACATTATCAAGGCGTCCATCATGGGCTCACCCCAGCGGCTGCAGCATTTTTACCATAAGTATCCGATTGACCTGGTGATTTCATCGGTATTTGAAACCGCCGTCGGTCGTCAGGCGCTGATTCGGCTGGCCATCGACCTGGCCATGGCCTATCCCGACATTCCCCATCGGGCCCTGGGGTTAGGGACCCAGCAGTGGTTTACCAACGATGGCCTCAGTCAAACCAACTGGCAGCAGCTGTGGCAGCGGTTAGCCTGAGCCCCCAGGCGGTCTGGGCCACCCTCCGGGAACCCTGGTGCGCTGAGGTGCCGTGCCATCAGATCCCAACCGGCGCTGTGGTCTTGATTAACACCCCTGAGCCAGCCCGTTTTTTAACTCACCTATGGGCGGGGCTGCTGGCCAATGCCGCCATTGTCCTGGCAAACCCCAGCTGGGGCCAGCAGGAGTGGCAGCAGGTCGCCCAGCAGCTGAGTCCTGATCGGGTGCTGGGCGATGCTCCTCCGGTTTCCTTCGACCCCTTTAAACCCAAGCCATCCCCCGGACAGATCCTGATTGCCACCGGCGGTACCTCAGGAAAAATCAAATTTGTCATCCATACCTGGGCCACCCTTACCGTGGCCGCCCAGGGGTTTTTGAACCACTTTGACCAGCGGCCGGTCAATAGCTACTGTGTCCTGCCGCTGTACCACGTTAGCGGTCTAATGCAGGCGATCAGGGTGTGGCTATCCAACGGTAGGCTGATTACCCAGCCATTTAAACAACTAGACGCAGGCCAGTGGCTGCTCGTCCCTGACCAGACCTGGTTTATTTCCCTGGTGCCAACCCAGCTCCAGCGCCTGCTGCAAACGCCAGCGACCGTTGCCTGGCTAGCCCAGTTTCGAGCCATCTTGCTTGGGGGAGCCCCGGCCTGGCCCGATTTGCTGGCCCAGGCGGCCCAGCTACCCATTGCCCTAACCTATGGCATGAGTGAAACAGCGGCCCAGGTGGCTACCCTG
>JBCDJC010000354.1:0-3990 GCA_038748225.1 Cyanobacteria bacterium P01_H01_bin.26
AACACCGTACCGCTGGCTGACCCCCGACTGATAGCGCAGTCCGAGGCTTGGGATACTTTATCCCATCGCTACCCCGGTTTGCATTACGTTTATCGGGGTGGCTAAGTCTTGAGCTTTGGTTTCTTAAAAACCTGTAATGTTTGGAGACCAAAGCTTATGTTTCTCGATACGACCCAGGGCGCTGTTGCGTCCACCCTATTACTCGGCACGGAGCCACTGCCCGACCACCGGTACGAGACCGTGCGTCATCTGCTCTTTGGCAGTCTCACCGGAGTGCGGCTGACTATTCAAGATCTGCATAGCAAACACTATGCCGAACCCAATGATTGGAGTCAGCCTATACCCACCGGGCGACCCAATGAGGTGATGGCGATTTTGACCAGACGGGTGCAGGTAGACTAGAGCTGCCCTCAATCCAGTAAATCGTCTAAACGAAAGCGGGCAATTTTTCCAATTTCCAACAGTGCCCGCTTTTGTTCGTCGGCAAGGGTGTTTTGCAAACGTCGGGTAAACTCCCTCAAGATTGTCTCTTTTGTCTGACTTTTGACAGCTGTGATAAAGGGAAAACCAAACTTACTTTGATAGGTAGTATTGAGGGTTTTAAACTGCTCATATTCTGTTGGACTGAGGCGATTGAGGCCGATGCTGGTTTGTTCTTGTACAGAAGCTGGTGCCATGTGGACGCGGCTGCCAAGGTCGGGATGGGCTTGAATCAGGGCTAGCTGAGACTCTTCTGGCATCTGTTCGACCAGGGTCACCATGGCCTGGTGCAGGTCGGCCACGTCTAAAAATGGTCTCTGGTACCAGGCTTGTTCTGCAATACTGGGGGTGTCCTCAAACACGCTACCAAAGGCGGCAACAAACTCTGCCTGGGGCATTTGGTTAATCTGGGTAATACGGTATCCCATGGGGTTAGCTGCCACGATAGGTACTGTAGGCCCAGGGCGAGCAGAGCAGCGGCACATGGTAGTGGACCGTTGCATCGGCAATCCCAAACTGAATTGGGATGCTGTTTAGAAATAGGGGCTCTGGCAGATCGTCGGACTGTGCCCTAAAGTAGTCGCCCACGGCAAACCGGAGTTCGTACACGCCAGTGGTGAGCTCCTCGTCTATGAGTAGCGGTGTATCCGTGCGTCCGTCGGCGTTGGTAGTGACGGTTTTGAGTAGGCGATTGGCTTGCCAAAGCTCGATGGTGAGCCCGGCTGCGGGGCAGCCCAGGGCCGTATCCAGAACGTGGGTGGTGAGTTTACCTGTCATGGTAGTGTCTAGTAAAATCCAGCTTCAGCCATCATGCTATAGTTTACGCGCAGCCAGCATAAACGGCTTAAAACCAGTCATATCGCAAATGTCCCGACCTATGGGGCCGTTTGCGCACCATACCGAAGGTATAACTCGCTGCTTGGATGGGACGGTTGTGTCTTATCCAGTGTGACAGGCACTACAAATACTCACCCTAGGAGATTTTTTGGATGGAAAAGGAACAGCTTTTGGCTCAGACAATGGCGTTTCTCTTGTGTACAACTCCTGAAACCACATTGGGTAAGCTGCTGGGGCTATGTTTAGCGGCTAAGGTAGATGCAGAGAATTCAGGTAAAAGCCCGCTAGAATTCGCCCAAGAGCTTTTACAAAACCCTGAAAAAGTCTCGAGTTGGATTTCGGATGTGGTTGATAGTGACGACCAATACAGCGTAGATGAGATGGTGGCCCTTTCGGAAATGAATCTAAAGGAGCCCCAAAAATTTATGAAGGCCCTGCTGGATGAGATGACCACACTGGATACCCAGGGGTTATGACGATGTCAAACAACAACTTCACGGTTCAGTCAGCTGAAGCTTATGTCGTACAGATGGCGCAGCTTTTGGGGCTGTCTATTCCCCCCGAGCAGCTGGCGGCTGTTGTTGAGAATTTTGAGCGGGTTCAGGCGATTGCTCAACCGGTGCTAGAGTTCCCACTGCCCGATAGCCTAGAAGCGGCACCGAGGTTCGAGCCGTGATGTTAGCCACGGACATTGCTCAGCAAATTCGCCAGGGGGAGACAACGGCTGAGGCGTTTGTGCAAGCGGCTTTAGACCGGATCGCCCGCCAGGATAGTCAACTTAACTGTTTTACCCATGTGCTGGCCGATGGGGCATTGGCAGCGGCGGCGGCGGTGGATCGTCGTCGCTCGGCTGGAGAGGCCCTGGGGCCACTGGCCGGAGTCCCCTTTGCGGTTAAAAATCTCTTTGATATTGCCGGTACGGTAACCGTGGCAGGCTCCAAGATTAACCAAGACAATCCGCCTGCTGCCGTCGATGCAACGGCTGTGGCTCGCCTCAAGGCCGCCGGGGCTATTTTGGTGGGGGCGCTCAATATGGATGAGTATGCCTACGGGTTTGTGACTGTTAATCACCACTATGGGGTGACGCCCAATCCCCACGATCCGACTAGAATTTCGGGGGGATCGTCTGGCGGATCGGCGGCAGCGGTGGCGGCGGATCTGGTGCCGTTGACCCTGGGATCTGATACCAATGGCTCCATCCGCGTACCGGCTTCACTCTGCGGTGTTTATGGGTTTAAACCGACCTACGGTCGGCTCTCGCGGGCGGGTGCCTATTTGTTTTCTAGCAGTTTGGATCACATTGGGCCACTGGCGCGGTCTGTTGGGGATATTGCCCTGGCGTTTGGTGTCTTACAGGGGAGCGATCCCCGCGATCCCATCTGTACTGAGCGGCCGCCGGTACTCCCTGACCTGGCGGGGGAGATCACAGGGTTACGTCTGGCCGTCGCTGGCGATCATTTTGCCCGAGGGATGACGCCTGCGGTGGCCCAGGCGCTGACTCAGGTCACCCAGGCTTTGAATGTGACGCGTACGGTCACCCTGCCGGAGGCGGCCCGGGCCCGGGCTGCGGCCTATATTATTACGGCTAGTGAAGGCAGTCAGATGCATTTACCCCGGCTGCAAACTCGGCTGCAGGATTTTGATCCGGCTACTTGCGATCGCTTTCTTGCGGGGGCTCTGATCCCCAGCAGTTGGTATCTGCAGGCGCAACGTTTTCGTCGCTGGTATCGCGACCAGGTACGGCAGCTATTCAATACCGTGGACCTCATTGTGGCACCGACTACCCCCTGTGTGGCCCCGCTGATTGACCAGACCACCATGGATTTGGATGGGGAGCCGGTGCTGGTGCGTCCCCATCTGGGGTTTTATACCCAGCCGCTGTCGTTTATTGGGCTGCCGGTGCTATCGGTACCGGTGCAGCGCCCTGGCGAGCTGCCGGTGGGAGTGCAGCTAATTGCACGTCCCTACGATGAGGCGACTATTTTTCGGGTGGCGGCGGCGCTGGAACAGGCGGGGATCACGCTGTAGGTGGGCTAGTGGTCTGTCAACCTTAAATTTATCGGTAAGACTGACGCGGCGACGCGGGGAATGGGCGACGCGGGGCTCGCCTCTGATTAAAGATCTCCGCGTCGCCGTGTCTTCCCCTCTCCGCATCTTCTCGGCACTGATTTTTAGTCTTGACACTGCACTAGCGCCCCCTCGGCAAAACAGCGATGCTCCAGCCAACACTGAGATATTTTCAGGACATTTCTAGCGGAGGGGACCCATCGTGGCTTGGGTAAAACCGTCAGTGGTGGAAATTGTGCAGAAAACCGAATAGTAGATGATCCGTTAAGACCCTAGGCAATTCCCGCAGACCTGTGTCAGGATCAATACAACACATTTATAAAAAACCATAGGGGTTTAAACAGCCGGACTACCGGGAAATGGCGGTGCCGTTTTCCCATGTCTGCCTGAAGGCTGAGCTGTTTAGACCGCTTGAAAAGATTTTAAGGGAGACTTTAATAATGGTGTTGCGTAGTGTCTTACTGACTCTAGTTTTGCCCATTTTTGTTTTGTTGCCAGCCCATGGGGCAGATGAAGCAGATTTGCAACGCCTGGAGCTGACCGGTGCCTGTCCTGACTGCGATCTGTCGGGGGCTGATTTGCAATCTTCCCACCTGATCGGTGCCG
>JBCDJC010000355.1:0-3916 GCA_038748225.1 Cyanobacteria bacterium P01_H01_bin.26
CACAGGATAGCCAGCTCTAAAACAGCCTCCATGAACAGATTTTGTCCGTTTGGAACCCGCCAACATCTAAAAAAAGGGAGGATAACAGTCTCATTTGAGACTCCATTTTTCAGAAGCCTAATAAATAGAGGTGCCCATAATACGATGGTATACAAATCAGCACAGGAGAGAAAATGATTGAGTCTCACAAAAATTAATCATCTGTTTTTGCAGAGGTCCTACGGTACCCATTCATACCGGAACTACCAGATGAGCTGACTGAGCGGCTAAATTTCATCAGTCCAGCGCGTGATGTTGGTATGTCTGTGGCTGACCTGCGGGATATTTTCGAGGCTTTGCAAAAGGGATGTGATCCTAAAAACGACAAACGGGTTATACAACTCAAGCTCAAAGAGCTTGAAGAGACGATTACTCAAACTCGTAGGGTGATTAAATTTTTGCAGGATACGATTTCAGGTGTCTAACCTTGTGAAATCCTCATGCCAGGGCAAGTGGTTTAATTTCACGGGTTGAATTAACGTCCTTAAATTTATTGATTGGAGATATCCTGCTATTTTTATCTCGGTACTAGTGATTGGACATTTAGGGTGTTGTTCAATATCGCGATCGCATTTCCCACCCCATCCTCAGCCCGAATTTTCTCACCCAATACTTCAGCATTGTGCCGCATGGTTTTGTTAGCAACAAGTTCATGTATGGCAACCGCCAGCTTACTGGTCGTCAGCTGCTTTTGTGGGATTGGTTTAGGCCCTACACCGAGGGTATAAACCTGTTTGCCCCAAAATGGCTGATCACCAAAGAAAGGACAAATCAGAGTAGGACGCCCGGCTCGTAAGCCTGCAGCAGTAGTGCCTGCACCACCATGGTGGATGACGGCTGACACTTTTGGAAACAGCCAGTCGTGGGGGGCTTGATCTAGCTGGAAAACTGTCTTGGGTAAATCGCCTGCCTGGAGTCCACCCCACCCCGTTGCCAGAATACCGCGTTGATTGGTGGCCTGTAATGCCTCAATGATAACCTTGGCCAATCGCTCGGGATGACTTCCAGAAATGCTGCCAAAGCCAATATAGATAGGAGGTTCTCCCGCATCTAGAAATGCTTTTAAGTCGCTTGGTGGTTGCCAATGGTCTTGTTGATCTAGAAACCAGTAGCCATTGACATGGGCAGACTCTGGCCAGTCTGTAGGGCGAGGAACAACATGCTGGCTATAGCCATGGAGCACAGGAATAGGACTGCCATCTGCCCGGTGTAATAAATTCATGCCTTTGGGCTTAGGTGGCAGTTGCAAAACCTTACGCCGAAATTCATTGGGAATGCCCCCATACAAGCCAATAGCTGTATGCACAATCCAGTAAGTGAGTCGGTTATACCAGCTGCCCAGGGGCCAATCTGGGAAACCCATTGCAGGGGATTGAGCCGTGGGAACAAGCTGAGGAAACGGTAGAGCGATAACCAGGGGGATCTCCTGTTTGTCGGCAATAGATTCTGCCATAAATGCCGCTTTAGATGCCAAAATCAACAGATTAGGTTCAACCGTTTGTGTGGTTTGCCAGACATCTTGCAGGGCCTGGCGATACATTGACTTCACTTTGGAAAACAGTTTTAGATTGGTGCGAAGGGTACCCCACAGGTTATTGGTATTTTCCATCGCATCTCGACCTATATCCGAATCCATCAGCTGCATGAGCTGATTATTCATAGGGCCGTAGTGCAATCCTTGCTCAGTGATAAAGGATTGAAAAAGAGTACTTGTGCAAACGGTAACTTCGTGCCCGGCATTCTTTAATCCTTTTCCCAGAGCAACGCAGGGTTGCACATCACCGCGAGAGCCCAACGTAACGATTAAGACTTTCATGATGGATCTACTCCATTAGAAGTTATTCTAATGCGCTTACACTGTTCTATTCCAATGCTATGTCATCAGTTTGAATATGTGTGTACGCCGTGGAGATATATGAACTTGTGGGGTTTAGGTTTGGGGACGCATCGGAGACGGGCTAGAGACGCCTGCTTGAGTACCTTTGGGATAGTTGACAAACACATAGCGTTTTCAACTATCTCAAGCCCCTATCATGCTGACGTGAACCATGCTTTACCCATACTGGAGCCCTTTCAATATTACTGAGTTGCCCAACTGGATTCGAGCCGGACAACTTTGTCTGTGTAGTGACAGTCCTGATGGATCTGGTAGCCATGTCGCCATTGATTGCTGGTTAGGAAATCGCTGGGCTAGCAAACGTTCTTGGACTCTGGTGATGCAAATTCCATCCCTGGATGATTCTGCATGGTATGGAGAGTTTCGTAGACCATCTGAGCTTGAGCGCCCGATTATCTTAGCGGTTCAGGACGCTCGCTATGGTGGGTTCTATCTGGGGCGTCGGGCCCATTCTGAGCATCAATACTGGCATGTGTTGAATGCCGGACGCTGGGCTACTGTTCCGAGTACGGCTGTGGTGGGATGGTTACCCATTCCCCATCGGTTATCCCATAGCTTTTCCTCATCGTTAGAGACATCTCGTCAACGACTGTTGGCACAGTTCAGCCCCACAACCACACATTAGGGAGGATTCGAAAAATGTTGCAAGTATTACGACCTTATCATGTTGCTGTTGAGCGACTTGCGATCGCATTTATCTTCACCTTCATCGTTGCTGATTTATACCCCCATCCATCCCTGTCGCCAGGATTAGTTATGTCAACCGTGTCACACTTTCAGTCCAATGTGACTGAGGTAGTGGAGCATGATGCTGAGTAAATAATCTTGCCTGCTGCTTTTTCTAAAACGTTTGCATTACAGGGATTGGACGCCCTAGAGACGGTCTAGAGACGCCTACTTAATTAAAGTGAAACCATCCCAATTGGACGAAGTAACTATGAACAATGCACAGGCTAACATTTCCCTGCTTGAACAATTACCGCCCCTAATACCGGATAGATTAGACGAAATGAAAGAGTTCTTTGCTGATGATTTTGTCTGGCACTACGTCAATCCTGAGCTGCCACAAATTCACGGTGACTATCAAGGTCTTGAAGGCTTGCAAGAGTTTTTTAGAAAATTAGGTGAGATGACCAACAAAACCTTTAGTGTACGGATTCAGCAGGCGTATGCCATTGGTAACGAGTTTGTAGTGGTGCATGCCTGCCCGAGTATGACTATCGACGGTAGCTCTTTTGAAACAGATGCTGTCGTGGTCTGGAGAATGGTTGATCAACGCTTTAAGGAAGCTTGGGATATTCCTGGACTGCATTCGCTGCGATCTCAATCCTCATAACAATCTCCTCAAAAGCAGCATATTACTTAACTTTATTTGGAGAGGAATCGTAATGAAGCAAGTTGTATATCGCAACTTTGGTAATCCCGCAGAAGTGTTGGAAGTCAAAGAAAGTGATTCTTCTGTGCTGACCGAAGGGCAGGCACGGATTAAGATACTCAGATCTCCCATTAACCCATCCGATGTAGCTCAGATCGCAGGCCAGTATGGGGTGAAGCCCGACCTCCCAGCAATTGCTGGCCTTGAAGGTCTAGGCAGAGTGGTTGAAGTCAATGGCAACGGCGTTGATGAAGGGCAGTTGGTGCTGTTACCTTCAACGGGTACCTGGGCCACGGAAATGATAGGCGCTATCGATCAACTGGTGCCTTTACCAGAAGGAGATCTCGATCAGCTGTCTATGCTTCGGGTGAATCCAGCCACCGCATATTTGCTGCTGACCGAGTTTGTAGAGCTCAAGCCAGGAGACTGGGTGATACTCTCTGCTGCCAACTCAGCCGTGGGCAGCTATATTTTGCAATTAGCAAAAGCACGAGGAATTAATCTTGTTTGTGTTGTGCGCCGCGAGAGTGCGGTGGCAGCCCTAAAGCATGCCGGTGCAAATGTGGTTTTAGTGGACGGCATAGATCTAGCCGAACAGGTGCGTG
>JBCDJC010000356.1:0-3909 GCA_038748225.1 Cyanobacteria bacterium P01_H01_bin.26
CCGGCTGCACGTGCATGACAACCTGCGGGTGAATGCGGAACGGTGGGCTTTAGCTCACCAGTACCACCGCCACCGGCAAAATATCCACTACCAGTCCCTGTGGCAGCCGGGGATCGTCTATGGGCTGGGGGTAAAACAGATCCCGGCACCGAAAACCGCAGCGCTTCCCTTTCGCGATCGCTACTGGGTAGAGGTTCAGCCGGGGGTGGCGATTGACCCAGAGGGTAATCCGATTGTGGTTAGCCCCGAGGACGACCGCACCTATCATCTGGTGATTGCCAACACCCGCAAAACGCCGCAAACCCTTTATTTGGTGCTGCGCTACGTGGACCCCGATGGGTTAGAAGTGTCCAAGGACACCGACCGGCTGCTAGAAAGATTCCGATTTGACCAGCGGCTCAACGCCATGGAGCCGACGGATATCGAACTGTGCCGCATCCGGCTAAGCCAAACCGATGGGTCGCTGCAAATGCCCGCCGATCCGCTGCTGCCGGAGGCGCATCAGCTGGATCTGCGCCATCGACCTCGGCTGCAGCCCCGACCCCATAAACAGATCCGGCTGGGGCTGTTGGCGCAGATTTCCCCGCAAACGCGGCACCAGCTGACGGCGCTGCTGGGGGCGCTACCGGGGCTGTATCCCCAGCTGAGCGCTCACATCGAGCCCGGCCCGCTGCCGCCATCGGCCTGGGACAGTGTGGACGTTATCTACAGCCAGGCAGAGCCGCTGATGCGCCGTTTAGAAACCGATGACACCATCCGCAAGCGCCTGGAAGACTACATTCGGGCCGGGGGAAATCTGCTGGTTGAGGCGACCACCCTTAGCCCGGAACTACAGACGGCGCTGGCGGGTCTCAAGCGAAATTTATCGCTGCAGCCGGTGCCTGAGCTGCATCCGGTCAGGGGTGAACCCTTTTTGTTTGATACCTGGCCAGGGCAGCCAGCCGTGGACCTGCTGCAGGATGGCGGCATTTGGGTGATGGTGGGTCCCATGGTGGCCGCCTGGGGCGGGGTGGGGTTGCAGCGCCACGAGATTCGCACCTGGCACGAGTGGGGGATTAACCTTTTACACCACTGGTGGCGGCAGCGAAGTTTGCGATCGCTGCTGCGCTAGGAGCCAAGCCATGCTAAAAACCAATCTTGTCACCGTCGAGCTGTCCACCCAGCATATTATCTTTACCCCCAGCGATGCCCAGGACTTTGCCCGAGAGGGGGATATTTCGGCACCGGATCTAGAGATCACCGTTGTCAACACTAGCCAACAGTTTGCCAGCTTTCAACTGGCGCTCTATGCCCAGGGCCAGCGGCAGCATAGCGATACCCAGTGGTACCAGGTGGAGCCTAATGTGTGTGCCAAAAAGCCACCGGGCGATCGCACCACATTTTTTGTCCATCTGCTCAAAGCTCCCATTCCCGCCTATGACAGTACGGTCCCCGTTACCCTAGAGATTCTCTCGGCGGAGCTAGCCGAGCTGGCAGTGACAGAAACTATCTATGTGCAAATCCTCAGACCCCATAAGACACTACGGGTGTACCTACCGGTCCAGGATCTGAGCGTTTATCCAGGGTCGCGGCTGCGGATTCCGGTGTTGCTCTACAATCTTGAACCCCAGCCTCGGGAGATCGACCTGCGGATAAAGGGGGCCGACCTGGACTGGTTTCCAGACGGGATAGAACAAACCCTACTCATAGAGGCCGGAAACTCTCGGGAAGTCAGCTACTGGTGTGCCCCGGCGGCCATCCCTCAAAATCTCCATGGCATGCGCACCATCACGGTGGAGGCCACCGACCGAAATGGCAACAGCGCCAGTGCCGGGAGCTACCTGGAGATTTTGCCCTTTGGCCAAACTCGGTTTGAGGTGCCAGCGCCCCAACAAACCCTACCGGCCCAGCCCCACCGCTGGCAAACCCGAGCTGAAACGGCCATTTTTCCCTGCTCTTTGCACAATCAAAGCAATCTAGACCAGCAGATTGAGCTACGGATAGAACCCCAGGCCCAGCAACCTGACCAGATAGAGACAAACAACCTGACCCTAGCCCCGGCAGAACACACCGATACGACACTGGCAATACCGACAAACCGGCCCTGGCTAGGCTGGACCCGGACACGATTTTTTGAGGCGATACCCCGGCTGCGCTATGTCGGCTCAGGGGAAATCATTACCGCCCTGACCACCCAGCCCGCTAGCCAGATGTTGACCCTCAAGGTTAAACCGGTGGTGCCTTTTGGGGTGCAGCTGCTGACGGCGATTGTGGGACTGGTAGGGCTGTGGTGGCTGTGGCTGCTGTCACCGCGGGCGGTCCACACGGCACCGGTGAATAGTGTCGTCTTGTTGGCCAGCGGCTCGACAGCGGTCAGCGGTTCCCGCGATCAGACGGTGCGGCGGTGGCAGGTGAACCGGGCCGCCTGGCTCCCCGACGTGCGGCGGCTGCGGGAGATTGGCCAGCTTGAGGAGCCCAACAGACCGGAGACCAAATTTGATCAGGCTATCCGCGTCGTCGAACAGCAGCCCGCCAATGTCAAAAGAGTGGCGGTGGGTCTAGACAGTGGGGAAGTCCAGCTATGGGCCATCGACCCGCCCCGGCAGCTGGGGTCTTTTTTTGAGGAATCCAAGCTGGATCGCGTGTTTGATGTGGCCTTTACCGAAGACTCTCGCCAGCTATTTACGGGCCACGGCAGCGGTACTGTCCGCCAGTGGTCGGTCAATAGCGGCCGTCAGTCGGTTCCCAAAAAGCTCTACCTTGCCTATCCGAAAGCGACGCCTGCAGACGAGCAGGAGGACAGGTCCGTATCCTCGGCAATTACGGCCCTAGATGTGATTGAGCAGCCGGGGCAATCGGGGTTGGTTGCGATCGCAGGCCAGTTTAATCGCCTCGCCCTGTGGAATTGGGAAACCCGTCAGGCCTACGACATTATTTACCAGTGGACCGATCCCGATGCCGATATTCTCCCCGTTACCAGCCGCCACAGCTACCTAACCAGTCTCGACGTAGCCGACGATGCTGCCCTCATGGCCACAGCCGACAGCGCTGGGTTTATCACCCTGTGGGATGTGGGCGTCCTAAGGGAATGTCTCAACACCGCTAAGCGCACCCCCGATCGCTCAACTGTCGGAGAATTTGGCAATCGTTTTTTTGTCGTTGACTGTTCCCCAGCCCAGATCGACCAGTGGCAGGCCGGACACCAGGGCAGCGCCATTCGCAGCGTAGCCTTGACCGACAATGGCTGTTACCTCGCCAGCACCGGCGACAGCGGTCGCATTAGCCTCTGGCCCATTGCCGCCACCGGAGAGCGCCACCGCGCCTCACCCATCGGTCTCGCCTCTTTTGCCAACACCTCCCTCAACAGTATCGATATCCACCTCACCACAGACAACGTGGTCCTAGTCGCCACCGATACCCCCGGACAGCAGCTACAGGTCTACCGCAAACAGTTAAACAGCCATGGTTGCCAGTAAACAGCTACAAAATCTATCGTTGGATGTCCAGGGCAGTAGCAAAGGGGTCAAACCAGGCGGTGCCACTCTCAAACGGACAATTACCATCCAAAATCGTGGCGGGCAAACAGCCTATGTCGACCTGTGGCTAGACCCTAGCGACCAGCAATCAGCACCGCTACAGCGCTGGGGCACGTTTGATAAATCTGAGGCGGAGCTGACCCTACAGCCCCAGCAAAAATTAGATGTCACCCTGACCTTTGAGGTCCCCCTCCAGGTAGAACCGGGTTTCTACAGCTATGCCATTCGCATGCGCTCCTCCCAATACCCAGGGGAAGATATTCGGCGGGTACAGCAGCTGCAGGTGCTACCCTCGGACCAGGAGGCCCAGCTACGCAGCGAACCCAAACTCACCCTCACCCCCAGCACCGATTCAGAGCACCCCCACCTGCTCAGTGCGGGCAAAACCCTCAGC
>JBCDJC010000357.1:0-3852 GCA_038748225.1 Cyanobacteria bacterium P01_H01_bin.26
CGCACATTTATTATCCTCTGGCTGGGACAGATTGCCTCTTCTGTTGGCAGTCACATGACCTACTTTGCCCTGACGCTTTGGGTGTGGCAACAAACTGAGTCAGCCACGGCTGTTGCTTTAATTTTATTTTTTTATCAGCTGTCCCAGATTGCGATCGCACTATTCTCTGGTCTCCTCATCGACCGCATCTCTCGCAAAGCATTACTTATTATCAGCGACACTGGCTCTGCCTGCTGCACCATTTCCGTCGGCATTCTCGCCATTACCCAAACACTACAGGTATGGCATTTGTATGTGATTGCCGCTGTTATTGGCTCGTTTGGCCATATTCAATCTCTCACTTATACCACCGTTATCCCAATGCTGGTTCCCCCGGAACATCATGTGCGGGCCACAGGACTAGGGGCTATGGCAGGATACAGTACAGGAATTTTTGCTCCTGCTCTTGCTGGTGTGCTGTATCCACTGATTGGGCTATTTGGCATTACCGCTATTGATATGGGGACATTTGCGATCGCAGTACTCGCCCTGCTATTTATCTCTATTCCCAACAACCCTGACCAGGATAGGACAGACAGTAGCAGCCCCATCTGGCAAAGGCTTACCGTTGGATTTCGCTACATTTTTAACCAGCCAGCCCTGCGGACTATGGTAATTGTTCTCTCCTCTTTTGCGTTTTTAGATCACATTGGAGAAACCATCTATCAACCGATGATTTTGGCCCGCACTGACGGCAATACTCAACTGTTAGGTACGGTTGTTGCCGCTGCTGGTGTAGGTGGGCTGATTGGTGGCGCCATGCTGACCATCAGCGGTGGTTTCCAAAATCCCCGGCGAAGTTTATTCATAGGCATGCTCAGCGTTGGCATTGGTAAACTAATCTTCGGTTTGGGTCAGGGGCCAGCTGTCTGGACCAGTGCCCGTCTGGGCTCATCCATCAGCGAACCGATTATTTTTGGCACCTACACCGCCTGTTGGTATGCCATCGTTCCTGCCAAGTTACAAGGTCGTGCCTTTGCCGCCGATCACCTCATCGGCCTGCTGATCGGAGCTGCCGCTAGCCTGGTAGCAGGGCCATTGGCCGACTATGTCTTTGAACCCGCCGCCCAAACATCCACCTTAGGTTCTGCCGGCGCAGGTATGGCTTTACTTTATGGACTAACCGCCATTGGATTGTTGCTAGTGGGAGTCATCGGCAGAACCCAGCTTCCTCCACTGCCCTATCTCGGTAAAACCGACAAGTGAGCCACCATAACGTAGCGTTTCCATCGATCCTTTAGATTTTCGGATCAAAATCGTTTTTGAGAATAGATTGCAATAGTCTGGGTTTAATTGCCTATGTCTATTTTATGGTGTTACGCAATTTTGTCCCTAGTGTTAAAGACTTATTTGCGGAATTAGACCAGCCGGCAAATGCGGGTCATCTAGGCCAGCGGCCTGCAATTTTTACCCTGCCAGACAAGTTTGGCCGTGGCTCAATTCAACGTTGGCATTTACGTCCGGGCTTAGAGCTAATCATCAATGACCTTAACTTTCGAGAGCAGCTCATTCTTGAACGTAACCATCCGGTGGCAAAAACCACCATTGGTATGAGTTTTTGTGTCGCTGGGCGAATGCAGGTTGCAGGTACCAACGTTGAGCCAATACTGGAGTTTAAGGCCAAGCAGGCAAATTTAGGGGTGGTTAATTCTACAAAAGGCCGCATCTGTTATGGAGCCAACCAGCCTGTTTTATTAGTCCATGTGCACCTTCAGCCCGATGCCCTGAACCTAACTACTGAGGAAGAGTTTGAGCAGTTGCCCAGCCAGCTACGCAATGCGATCGCAGGTGTTAATACGACTAATTATCATCAAAGCTCCACCATGACACCGGTCATGAATGCCACCATACAGCAGTTGCTAAACTGCCCTTATCAGGGATTTACCCGACAGTTATACATGGAGAGTAAAGCGATTGAACTGATTAGTTTATACTTCGAGCAATTACTGTCTGACATCAGTTTGTTGAACCCGCACCCCAATTTACAGTCAGACGAGAAAGATCGCATTGTTTATGCCAGAGATATTTTGCTAGAGCAGGTGGCGAATCCACCCACATTATTAGAATTGTCCCGGCAGGTGGGGCTAAATGACCGCAAGCTGAAGCAGGGTTTCCGCCAGGTATTTGGGACCACCGCATTTGGATATTTACGCAATTATCGTATGCAGCAGGCACAACAACTGTTGTTGCGTCCCAACAGCACCATTGCTGGTGTTGCCCAGGCGGTTGGCTACAGTAACCCTGAGGCCTTTAGTGTGGCCTTTCGGCGTGCCTTTGCCATTAGCCCCAAAGCTTATCAGCTAGAACGGCGCTAAAAGTCCGGCTAACAAAGAAAAAAAGTCCGGCTGACAAAGGAAACCACAAATCTGGCTAGTTACTATTTCCTCCATACGAAATTATTGCCCAGCAGCAATCGAAATGTGAGGACATCAGCATGATTAGACGTACCAGGGTGTGGATATTGTCACCATTAATGGTCAGCCTTCTGTGCTGTGCTGCCAGGGCAGAGTCCGACACAATAGAAGTCTTAGATAACGAAGCAGGCTTCGTAAATCCCCAGCTAGCTCAGGATAGCCAGTCAGAACCAGAGTCTCTGCGCATTTTAATAACAGGGGATAACAACATTGATAATTACTATGTGCCTGAAGCCAGTACAGGCATCGTTCCCTCGGTGCTTGAAAATCCCCAGTCTATCCAGGTGATCCCGCAACAAATTCTAGACGATCAGCAGGTACTGGAGCTGGATGAGGCACTGCGCAACATTGGTGGTGCCTCCGTTAGTTCAACGGAGGGCAGAGGCTTTCAAGTTAATCTACGGGGATTTGAAGGCGTGCCGGTATTTCGAGATGGATTTCGCCTGTACAGTCCCAATGGCAATGGCGATGCTGCCGGGCAGAATTTTCCAGAGATTGCCAATATTGAACGCATTGAAGTATTACGGGGACCGGCATCAGCTCTATTTGGACAGATTGATCCCGGTGGAGCCGTCAATGTGGTGACCAAAAAGCCGCTGGAAACTCCCTTTGCTGAGGTCGCGCTCCAGGTGGGGAGTGATGGCCTGCTGAGACCGCGTGTTGATGTGTCGGGGCCGCTGGGCGAGAATGGGGATTTACTCTATCGTCTGAATGCGGTCTATGTAAATGAAGATGGATTCCGAGATTTTGATCAAGATATAGAACGTTTTTTTGTGTCCCCATCGCTTACCTGGCAAATTAGCGATCGCACCGACCTCAACCTCCAGTTAGAATACCTCGACGAAGAGCGGCCCTTAGATACCGGGCTAGTAGCCTTTGGCGATGGATTGGCCGATATCCCTCAGGATCGCGTCCTGGGCGAACTCGATGATGAGATTTCTAGCGACTATTTCAGTGCAGGCTATACCCTAGAACATCGGTTTAGTGATAATTGGAAATTGCGCAACGCCTTTCGCTATATCCGCGATGCTGACGACATTAGCGCCGCCCTGAGTTTTCCATTTATTGGTGGGCTGGATGAAACCACCGGCACCCTCAATCGAGTCTTTGGTGAGCAGGAGGTTGTCAACACAACCTATGCCCTACAAACCAATACGGTGGGTGAATTTTCCACCGGCCCCATCGATCATCGACTGTTGTTAGGTCTAGATTTAGCCAGATATGAACTCAAGTCAGAGTCATTTACCGATTTTTCATTGCGGATACCGATCAATATTTTTGACCCAGTCTATGGTGCAGTGGCCAGACCCGAGCGCAGTGATGAGATATTGTCAGGGGATACCATCGACACAGACAGTCTCCGCATTTATGTACAGGACCAGATGCAGATTACGGATGA
>JBCDJC010000358.1:0-3752 GCA_038748225.1 Cyanobacteria bacterium P01_H01_bin.26
CCTGAATATCCTGCCACATCAGCCATTTAGGCTTGCCCTTATCCCGAGAAGGGTTACGGAGTAAATAGGCCGGGTGGAAAATCGCCATGCAGTGGCGACCTTCCCACTCCATCCAGTTGCCCCGCACCTTGGTAATGCCCTGCTTGACACCGAGCAATCCCTTCAGGGCGGTGCCCCCGGTGAGCAGAATAATTTTAGGATCCACCAGCCGCACCTGCTCCTTGAGGTAGGGAACACAGGCTGCCACCTCGCCAGCTACCGGGGTGCGGTTGCCGGGGGGACGGCATTTCACCACGTTGCAGATATAGACATCGTTCTGGGTGTCTAACCGCACGGAGGCCAAGATCTTCTCTAGCAGCTGCCCCGATTTACCTACAAAGGGCAGCCCCTGTTCATCCTCATTTTGACCAGGACCTTCCCCAATAATCATGATCGATGCGTTGGGGCTGCCCCGACTGATCACCACGTTGGTACGACCGCTGGCCAGATCACACCGCTGACACTGGTTACAGTGGCTCGCCAGCTGATCCAAATTTTCGTAGGTTCCTGGGGGAATTGGAATACTGGCACTGGTGGGAATTTGCTCCCAGGTTTCGGGAGATAGGGGGGCAGCTGCGGGGGCGGGCTGACCACCAAACAGGCCAATCTGCTCTGTCATGGGGGCACTCAAGTAGCAAAGGACACAATGGTCTAGTGTATCGGGAAATCAGGAAGGTACACTCCCTCGTTGGATTTACTTAAGCGAGTAGGACAAGCAGAAACTTCTGGATAACTTGGCTTGTCTGGAAATTTCGATGTCTGCCCACCGTTTTTTTGATACGTTTACTGAGGTCTGTTAACTGCTAGATACTTAGCCAGGGAAGTCTGAATCACCTCCTGGGGAGTCGTACCTAAGCGATTGGCTTCTTGATTGATGCGCTCCAGCAGCCAAATAGGCAAGTCAATGCGAATGCTTTGATAATCACTTTCCAGACGTTTGGCTTTGGAAAGATCAAGGTAAGGAGTTAGGTCTTCTTCAGCTTCAAATTTTTGGTCAAACTCTTTAGCTTTCATAGAATGCCATCTCCTCTTTGCGCGATCGCCGAGTAGTTATTTGCTATCAGGAATGATCTGAATTAGTCCAGTTTTAAAGGCCCGATCATCGGTGAGGAGCGGTAGATTTTCAAGTTCTGCCTGAGCCATAAGCATTCGGTCGAAGGGATCTCGGTGTGCAATGGGAAGGTTTCCGGCTCTGAGAGCATGAGCAGCAGTGATAGCGAGTTCGAAGAATCTTGCCTGTTGCAACGTCTGTGGATAAGCCTCGACCAGTTGTTTGGCTTCTGGGAGTTTGCCGATACGGTATTTAGTAGCGATTTCCCAGGCAGAGACACTACTGACCAGGATGCGGTTCTGCGGATTACGGATAATATCTCGACAGGTGCTATCAAGCTTGGGGTCATCAAAGAGCCACCACAGTAAAATGTGGGTATCGAGAAGGTAGCTCATTCCCATTTTTGGAGTTCCTCTTCAGGCAAAGGCTCAAAGAAGGCATCGCCCAGTTTTCCAGGGAGAATGCCAGGAGTGCGCAGTTCGACTTCGCTCACAGCGAGAGATTGGTTAGTTTCTTTGCTCAGCCCTACACGAAAGTAGTGAATCAGGTCGTAAATCTCTACCAGCTTCTCTTCGGGTAAGGCTTGGAGTTCTTGCATAATTTGTTGAATAAGCACGACTTAAACTCCTGGAGGGCTGGGGAATAGGTTTGTTTTGTATGATGGCTTATGGCCTGGGCAATTGTCAGCTATTCAGTAACCCCAGGCAACGTTTCAGTATTGTCAGTGCGATCGCTATAGGCCTAGCTTCTCACTCATCCATTCCATCACCCCTTCAAATACTCATCAAACCACCGAAACTGCTCCCACAGCACATGTTCTATCGTCTCTCTAGCTCGATATCCATGGTCCTCAAACGGCAGCAGCACCAGCCGGGCGGTTCCCCCCGAACCGCGGATGGCCTCGTAGAACACCTGGGACTGAAACGTTAGCGTACCGGGGTTAGAATCGTCGCTACCGTGAATGATCAAAACAGGTTCGTCGATCTGGTCAGCAAAGAATAGGGGTGAAACCTGAATGTAAACATCCTTGGCCTCAAATAGGGAGCGACGCTCAGCCTGGAAGCCAAATGGCTGATTAGTTTTGTTGTATGAACCGCTGCGGGCAATACCAGCTCGAAACAAATCAGTATGGGCCAGCAGGTTTGCCACCATCAGTCCACCGTGGCTGTGGCCGATAACGCCAATCCGCTCCGGGTCGGCTACTCCGATGTCGACAGCTTTGGCAACGGCGGCTTCTGCGTCGGCTATCAGCTGGGGGACAAAGGTATCGTAGGTGGTCTCTGGATCGCCCAGCATGGGCATAGCCGTCCGATCAAGGACAGCGTATCCCTGCAACAAGAAGTAAAGATGGGACGCTCCGTACAGCCGCATAAATCGCTGGGCAGAACCGCTTACTTGCCCCGCCGTTGTCGCGTCGGAGTACTCCAGGGGATAGGCATAGAGCACCGTAGGCAATCGTGTCCCTTCTTTGTAACCTGGGGGTAAATACAGGTGAAAGCTAAGGGGAACGCCATCCTCACGTTCGTAGCGCACGATGCGTTTCTTAATCTGGCGCAGCTGGGGAGTGGGGTCATCAAAGTGTGTAATCGGTTCACGTGTCAGGGTGCGGATGGCTTCGTCTGGAGCCGCCTTAATCGTTTGGTTAAAGGTGGCCAGGTAGTAGTTGGGTACATCAACAGCGGATTCGGAGCGGAGGATAAAACGAGACTGGTCGCGAGTTTTGTTACCGGCAAATGCAACAAAATACTCGTAGCGCTCTGGATCACAGCGAAATAGACGCTCGGTTTTGCCGGTTTCTAAATCCCGTAAATCCAAAAAAGGACGGTCGCCCTGGTCTGTAGCACCGCTGCCGCTGAAGTAGACCGCATTGCCCTGCTGCCGCATCACCCGGCGACCGTTTGGCAGCATCCGAAACACTGGATAACCCGGATCGCCGTAGCGATCGTCTTCATTACGATCAAACCACAGACGCGATGTGCCGCTATCCACGTCCAACAGCCAGACATAGCGCCAGCGGCGGAGCCGTTCACGCTGGGTGAGCATGAGCGTTCCGTCCTCGGTGCTCTGCCAGGACCGGAGCCGGTGCTCGGCTTGAAAAACGATTTGGGGCTCTGTTGTGAAAGGAGCCTCCAGCCGCATCAGCTGGTCTCGATGGGGGACTTCGGCGACCGGATCACCGCCATCAAGGGCTTCTACCCAAAAGAGGGTGTGTGGCGCGGTCGGACGCCATGCAATTGAGCGGGGGCCAGTGGGCACCCCATGGGTCGGTACCTGGTCGGCGATGGGCAGCGAGGCGATGGTTGTGATGATTTCACCGTTGGTATTCCAGATCTCAATCTCACTGGCAAAGCGTCGCCAGGTGACCTCGTGAGACCAAGGACTAACCAAACGTTTGACCAGGAGATACTCGCCGGACGGTGAGAACTGAGCCATCGTATAGGGGGCAGGCGCCCCAATGATGGTTGTTTGGTGAGTGGTGGGGTCGACGATCACCAGCTCCGAGGTCATGTAGTATTCAAATAGCTCATCGTCATAAGCTGTCTGTAGCAGGTTACGGGCCTCGTAAGTAGAACGAGCCGAGGCTCCTACACTTTCGAGAATATCTGGCCCGATGCGAGCAGATGCGGGAACTGGCCCACGCGGTGGAATACGACGAACGAGC
>JBCDJC010000359.1:0-3651 GCA_038748225.1 Cyanobacteria bacterium P01_H01_bin.26
CTGACCTAATCATCAATAAAACGGAACTTATCAGCCATGGTCAAAATAACATTGTCTTGAATATCAATGATGAGTTTATCTTCCGTTTTCCGAAATATGAGGAAGATCTTCAATCTCTAAAACGAGAGGTAACTCTGCTTACCCTAATACAGGGTAAGGTTTCCCTAGCTATTCCCTGTCCGAGGTTTACCTACTTCGAAGAACAGCAGAGGGCATTGATGGGATATCCCATGCTCGTGGGTCACCCATTGTGGAAGGAAATACTGACTAGTACATCTCGCATAACACAAGGTAATTTAGCTAGACAGCTAGGAGATTTTCTAAAAACTCTCCATCAAATACCAAGCATCCCTGAGGTCTCAGATCATTTGCCACGAGCTGACACGGTATCCCAATTAGTCAATGTATTTCAACGAGTTCGGATACAGCTAATACCTCGTATGCGCCCCGATGCTCAAGTTTGGGCAATTAATCATTTTGAAACGTTTCTCAGTCAGCCCGAGCATTTTTCCCATACACCTGTTCTAAAGCATGGTGATTTTGGTGCAAGCAATATTTTGTTTGACCAAACAACCAAGTCCATTAGCGGCATTATCGACTTTGGCAATGCCAGCTTGGGGGACCCAGCCTATGATTTTGCAGGACTGCTAAGCAGTTATGGAGAAAATTTCGTCCGTCAGGTTGGCAATGACTACCCCAACTTTGATGAACTATGGCCACGCATTAGGTTTTACCAAGGAACATTTGCGCTGTTAGAAGCCCTCTTTGGGTTAGAGAACTCAGATATAAACGCCTATGAGAGCGGAATAGCAGAATATCTAGCCATGAATTGACTGTGAAGACTCTGGATGAAAGTATTCATAAATTTGCTGAGCCAGCTGGGGGCCAATGCCCGATACTGCTGTTAATCGCTCCACATTAGCTTCGCGGATGTAGTCAATTGAGCGAAACTCAGCTAGCAGCATTTTTTGGCGATGGTGACCTAGACCGGGAATCTCGCTGAGCCGAGAACGCCGCATCCGATCCGTACGCTTTTTCCGGTGAAAGCTGACAGCAAAGCGGTGGGCTTCATCCCGCAAGCGTCGCAAAAGCTGCACACCCGGCTGGTCCGCCTCGGTGGGTAGCGGCGTTGACTCTCCGGGTAGAAAAATTTCTTCTCGCTTTTTTGCCAGACTGACAACATTTAGCTCACTGAGCAAGTTCAGCTCTTTTAGGACCTCTACCACCGCCGAGAGCTGTCCTTTGCCACCGTCGATCATCACTAGATCGGGCCAGTCTGGGTTGCCAATGCGCTCTTTACTAGGGTCTTCGGCATACTTGCGAAACCGTCGCCGAATCACTTCTGCCATGCTGGCAAAGTCATCGGAGTGGCCGCTGGTGACTGTAGGATTTTTAATCTTGTAATGGCGATAGTGCTGTTTGGCAGGCAGTCCATCCACAAACACCACCTGGGAAGCCACCGCATCAGAGCCCTGAATGTGGGAAATGTCGTAGCCTTCAATGCGTTTGGGCTGTCCCGGCAGATCGACTATCTCTGCTAGGTCCTGCATCGCCTGATTGTTGCGATCGGCAAACCGCTGGGTGCGGGCCAGCTCATACTGGGCGTTACGCTCCACCATTTCCACCAGCTCGGCCTTGGTTTGTCGCTGGGGGACCTCGATAGCTACCTTGCGCCCCTTTTGCTGGGTTAGAAACTTCGCCAAAATATCAGCATCTGGTAGCGGATGCTGGACTAAAATTTCGCTAGGAATTTCCACAGCATCAACCGTCGGATAGTGCTCTTCCAGCACCCGCTGCAGAATTTGTCCGGGAGTACCCGACTCAGACTCTGCCACAAACCCCAAGCGACCGACCAGACGTCCTGCTCGAATCTGAAACAGCTGGATACAGGTGTGCTGGTCGTCCCCAGACAGGGCAACAGCATCCCGAGAAATCGTATCGTCTGGCAACGCCACTTTTTGATGGGCGCTCAGGGTCTGCAGTCCACGAATCTGGTCCCGCAGTCGAGCCGCTTGCTCAAAGTTCAGCTTTTCGGCAGCTTTTTCCATTTGGGCAGCCAAAATTGATTCTAGCTCCTGTACCCGCCCCTGAAAGACCATCGCTACTTTTTGCACAATCTTGTGATAGTCCTCCGGTGTGATCAGCTCTTGACACACCCCCGGGCATTGGCCGATGTCGTAGTTGAGACAAGGCCGGTCTTTAAATAAAGGCTGCCGGCGCTGCCGCAGCGGAAAGATCTTTTTGGCAATATGGAGCGTTCGTCGGAGTAGGCCAGTGTCTACATAGGGACCGTAATAGCGATCTTTCCGAGTGGTTTTTCGACGCTTGCGGGTAATAAAAATTCTGGGATAGTCCTCTGCCCAGGTAATACAGAGATAGGGATACTTCTTATCATCCTTGAGCAGCACATTAAAATAAGGCTGGTGCTGCTTAATCAAGTTAGCCTCTAGCGCGAGGGCTTCGGCTTCGGTATCGGTGACGATGAACTCAATATCCATCACCTGGGTCACCATCACACTGATACGCGGTGTGTGGTGGTGCGAATCCCGGAAATAGGAGCGCACTCGATTTCGCAAGCTTTTGGACTTACCAATGTAGAGAATCTGGTCGTCCCTATCCCGCATAAAGTACACACCGGGCTCCTGGGGAATCTCCTTAAGCCGGGCATCTAGGCGCTCAGGATCTTTGAGTAGTGTCGCTACGACAGCAGTAGATTGCACTAATGGCGTCTCCACATCCTATTGGGGGCCTCTCTCTATTCTGTCTTTATTCGCGCTTGTTGGATAGTTAAAACATTTTTAGCAACCCTTGCTGCCCCACCAAAATCTCTCGCAGCAGGCTGATGATAGCCACCCAGATAATCGGGGAAATGTCCACACCGCCAAACGGAGGAACAACCCTACGCACAGGGATTAAAAACGGTTCGGTAGGCCAGTAAACCATGCTAAAGGGAAACTTGGTTGATTCTGCCTCAGGGTACCAAGTTAAAACAATGCGGAAAATAAATAGTAGAGCCATTACCGCCAACAGCGGTCCAACAATCCAATTGCTAGCTGTGATACCTGACATTATTATTTCGCCTCGCGAGGAAACCACTTCATATTAAGGATTGTAAAGCTTAGGTAGATAGCTGGGGCACTTAAATAGCCTCCCTATTAGAAAAGCTTGGAAACATCCTGCTTCAGGCCTCTTGATCATTCTAAGGAACACTCAGTTCATGGCTTGCCTGGCCCAAAAAGACTTCTCAAGGTTAACGTTGCTCGATACTATATTAACCAAGCATTACAAACGTTTTCTAATCTAAAGAGCAGAAGCCATGACACCATCACTCACCAATTTCCTACTAAGCTTGGTAGCTGGCGCTGCCATCGTAGTCATTCCCGTAACGGTTGCCCTTGTCTTTATTAGTCAGCGAGATAAGATCCGTCGCTAGGCTCCGTTGGGCCGTGCGGCAGTCGAGCCCAGAACCCGTAGTCCAGGGGTGATGATAGCTGAGCGATTTATTGCGGCTCTAGTTGCCCTTAGGTGTAGACAAGCGCCAAGTCAGTTTTTAGCCCGATTTCGGTGCTATGTAGGAGTACAGTCATATGGCTGTACTCCTTTTACATGGGTGTCACAGTTTACATGGGTGTCACGGTAAAACCTGTCAAA
>JBCDJC010000360.1:0-3589 GCA_038748225.1 Cyanobacteria bacterium P01_H01_bin.26
ACGCTCGATTTCAGTTTGAACCTGTGTTGCCATGTCAGTGTCTCCCTGCAGGTTCATCAAAAAGATGACATCGCCATCCAAAAGATCAAGGGATTCTAAAGAGATATTTTGTGGCCCTTGGGCCTGGGACTGACTAGGCGGACGAGCTATGCCTGCATCCGCTAACACACTGCCTGCAAAAGTTTCTGTCCCCGCAGCTCTAATTAGTCCTGGAAAAATGGACACGATTGAGACCTGAGGTTGTTTGCCTGTTTGGGATAACTGATCTTTGACAGTTTGCAGCTT
Organism: Cyanobacteria bacterium P01_H01_bin.26; assembly: GCA_038748225.1. Taxonomy (GTDB): domain Bacteria; phylum Cyanobacteriota; class Cyanobacteriia; order Phormidesmidales; family Phormidesmidaceae; genus Leptothoe. Next base: position 286 of record JBCDJC010000360.1, read on the forward strand.
GGTGTCATAGGCTGCAGCTAGCGTTTGGGTTTCGGCCTGTTTGCCTAAGGCTTCTCCACAGAGGCGAGTTAATTCTTTCCATTGATGATTGCCATCAATATCAAACACCACCGTTGGGGCAATTTGCGCCAGCTGGTCATAGCTATCACCCAGTCTATATTTGCTGGTGAGGATAAGGTCTGGCTTCAGAACGGCAATCGTCTCAAGACTGGGTTGAGTGGGGCTACCAATATCCTCGGTTGTCTCGTTATCTAACGATAGATGGGACAGGGAGCTAACCACACCATCCGGTGCACCTATGGGTTGCACACCATGGGCCAGAACTGCTTCGACTGTTGTATACCCAAGTACGATGACCCGAGTTGGATTGGTGGGTACCTCAGTTTCACCAAAGGCGTGTTTGATGCGTTTTACGGCTTTAGCCGCCTGATTATCTGGTTTAGTTGCCCTGGTGCAAGCGGAAGCAATCAGAGTCGCAGACCCCATCAGCAAAAAGAATCGACGATGGTAGATCATAGGGACATCAAAATTCAATGGAAAATGAACCGATAACGCTAAACCCTTCACCGATAGTAACAAAACCAGCCCTGCCATTGCGAGCATTGGCAACATAATCCACATCAAACAGGTTGCGGAAATTTAGACCCGCTCGCCAATTGTCTTTTGAATAGGAAATAGCGGCGTTGGTGAGAAAGTAATCATCTAAGGTAAACGTGTTGGCATTGTCGCCAAATCGTTCGCCAACATAATTAACTCCAAGACCAAAGCCCAAGCCCTCTAGGGAGCCTTCCTGAATATCGTAAGTGGTCCATAAGTTAGCATTGCTTTCCGGTACACCAAATAAACGATTGCCTTCGTTGCCGCTGTTGTCATCGGTGATATCGGCATCAGTGTAAGCATAGTTGGCGATAATGTTCCAACCGGGTAAAATCTCTCCAGTGATATCTAGCTCAATCCCTTGGCTGCGTTGTTCACCCGTTGCAATCGAAAACATAGTGTTATTTGGGTCAGGGGTGGCCACATTTTGTTTAGTCAGATGGAATAGGGCGAGCGTGGCATTAAGCCGACCATCCAGGAGTTCAGCCTTGACTCCGATTTCAAATTGTTCTCCCTCTTCTGGATCAAGGATGTCACCCTCAAAGGTCATGTCGCCGTTAGGAACAAATGAGGTGCTGTAGCTACCATATAGCGACAGTTCTTCGATGGGTTGATAGACGAGTCCAACTCGAGGACTAAACGCATCGTCATTCTGGCTTGATTCAGAACCGATTGGGTTAAAAGCTGTGGGACCACTTGAGCTTTTTTGCTCAGCGGTTTCATAGCGCACACCAAGTAGAAGTTTTAGATTGTCCGCCAACGTGACTTGATCCTGAATAAAAATACCCAGGGCTTCAACGGTACTCTCTCCATTAACAAAGAAGGGCAGCGTTGTAGGGTCGGGACGGGGACCATAAACCGGATCAAAAATATTCAAAAATTGCGGTGTGAAGAATCCGATTCGATCCTGGCGGGGATTCTCTCGTCGAAACAAATCTACCCCAGCGAGTAAAGTGTGTTCAATGGTACCGGTGTTAAATTCACCAACTACATTTGTTTGCAGCTCATAGTGATTCTGTACCTGATTTCCAAATAGAAGTGCTCGACCTAAATCTCCGGTGGCTTCGTCCAAAGGGAAAAAAGGAATAAAGACATCGGAGTCTACATCCGAACGATTAAATCTGAAGGCGTTGCGGATTTTCCAGTTGTCGCTAAAGCGATGTTCAAAGTCATAACCGGCTCGAATCCGTTCACTTTCAGTTAAATCGTCTGGGTCCCCTAAAACCCGATCCAACGGAATATCGGCGATGCCATCCCCAAGGGCAACCGTACCTATCTCAAAGGGACCACTTGTATCGCTGTATTCAAAATAAGCCGTGAAGTCGGTGCGATCGCTAATTTGCCAGCTGACAGTGGGGGCAATAAAAAACCGCTCTATATCGTTATTGTAATCTTGGACACTTTCCTGGGTGCGATAGAGAGCATTTAAGCGATAGCGTAGGCGGCCATCCTCTGTCAGTGGTCCAGAGATATCAAAGCTAGGCTCAATAAATTCTTGATTGCCCGCCCGAAAACTCAGCTCATAAAAGGGCTCGCTCAGGGGTTTCTTGGTGACTAAGTTAATCACACCCCCAGGCTCCAAAGACCCAAATAAAATCGAGGCCGGGCCTTTAAGCACTTCTACGCTTTCTAGGTTAGCCAGTTCTTGATTATTCGGATTTCCAGCCGCCCCAAAGGATAGGCGAAACCCATCGCGCAGCACAGAAGCACTGGGAAAACCCCGGATAATAAAGCGTTCAGCCGTAGCATTTCGCTCTTCTACGACTACTCCACTAGCATTCCGGAGGGCTTCATCTAGGCGAATTACCTGTTGGTCTTCGAGCACTTCCTCAGGAATTATCTGAATTGACAGAGGGATATCCCGCAAAGGCGTGTCCGTACGGGTGGCGGTAGCGGCATTGGGCTTAAAGTAGCGACTGCCCTCTTCGCCGGTTACCACCAATCTCAAGGGTTCATCTGCCTGGGCTGCCTGGGCACCTCCTGGGGCTATGCTTAGCGTTAAGCTAGTTACAGCTGTACTAATATCCGCTGAAGGTGGGGCATCCGCTCCAGTAATCACTATTTGCACTCGGTCATCCGATAACGTTGTTACCTGTACCAGGGCAATACCGTCCGCCGGTTCAAACTGCTGAAATTCCTCGGGCAGCGCCAGTATGGCACTAGGAATTTCGACAATAAGGGCATCACCTGAAACGTTCGTAGTGGGTGTAGCGAGTTCACTGTCTGTTGTTTCTAGAATTACTTGCAGACCTGTTTCAGTTTCTATCAGCTGCACATTGGTAATTTGTGCCAGGTCGCTTTGAGCGAGCAATTCTGCAGTAGAGGAAGAAGGGGCTGCTAGCTCTATTAACTCAGCATCGGTTCCTGTGATATTGTCAGTTGCAAATGCAACCTGTCCACTAGCTAAGCTCATTAGTGTTAGCAGATTTAAACCCAGTAACAACTTTCCCATTATTTTCCTCACCCATGAGTGCCCCAGTTCAACTGGCCATCAGCAACTGCCGTACCCCTGAACTTGAAGCGAATTATTCTCGATTAGATTAAATGTTTGGCCCAAAAATTCTGAACCCGAAACGCATTTCTTTAGGGCAGTAGGCCTGATGTGAGTCAGATTAAAGCGTTAGCTAGCGAGACTTTGCGGCTGCGATCCATACCGGCTATGGAGCTGAAGCGCTTTGGGATTAAGGCCAAACTGTTGACGAAATGC
>JBCDJC010000361.1:0-3563 GCA_038748225.1 Cyanobacteria bacterium P01_H01_bin.26
AGGGCCTGGCATGGCTCCAAAGCAGCGGCGCAGATGGTTGGCTGTGGCAGCATTTCTGAGCTACTGGAAAAATTGGGTAATGGTGAGCTGGCGGTGGTGGCGGCGGATGAAGTGGGTCCCCCCCTGGTTGATGGGCAGAACGGCAGGCAGCCAGCACCAACGGACACCGCCTGGCCGCTGGACGAGGTGGGAACTCGGACCTCAGCAAGCAGCCCGCCTCCTACTAATCAGCCTGTTGTGCCGTCGCTGCGATCGCGTTTCTCCCTGGGGGGATTGCCAAAGCTGGCGCTAACTGCCGCTTCTGCCACGCTGATTCTGCTGCCGATTCTCTATGTATTAGATCTGCGGCTATCGGGTCCCCCCCGGGCCACAATTGACTTGGACGGTGCCCTCACCCTGACAACCGGCGATACGGTAGCGGGGTTTGAGGTTACCGACCACATGCGTATTCGGCCGGTGCATCCGGTCACTGGAGCCGCTAACGTGCCCCACAACGGCGTTGATTTGGCCACACCCTCGGGCACACCGGTCTACGCGGTGGGGGTGACCGGAGATCGCGTCACTGTGGACTGCTGGTGGGATGTGGACGGCGGCGGCTGGGTGGCGGATCAAACAACGGAATCCTACCCGCAGCTGGTGTTTCAATCCCTGCATTTGCTGGAAAATGAGTGCCGCTCCGGCCAGTTTGCCAGCGGTGAGGTGATTGCCCTAACGGGCAACAGCGGTCTGGGTTCTGGAGAGCACTATGACTTTCGGGTCAAGCTAAACGGTGGCTATATTGACCCGCCCAGACAGTTTTTGGAGGCGGCCCTCACGGGTAAGACGCTGTCGCAGGACGGTCGGCTGGCGGAGCTGTAGCGGGATAAATTTTGAGCGCGAACCCAGCTGCCCCTACATCAACGGCTGCTCGGGGCTGCACACCGTGGACCAAAATTCTATGTCAGTGCGGGATTCTAGGACGCCGGTAAGCTGACTGCGGTAGCCAATCAGACGGGCGCGCTCCAGACCGTCGGCATAGGGAATCAGATCGTCAACGGTGGCGGTGACGCATACCCAGTCTTTGGTTTGGGCAGCCAGGTTCAGGCGAGCCTGGAGGGTGTCGATCTCGGCCTGGAGCTTGGCGATGCGATTGCGCTCGATGTAGTATTCCACGTTTGCGATCGCAATCGTCGCATAAGCATCATCTGGGCGCTCTTCTAACGCCCGCCGAAAGTTGATTAGCGCCGTCTGGTAATCAAACTCATTGGTGTAGGCATAGCCAAGATTCATCGCCCTGGTGTAGGCGTCTTCAGCTGGCTCTACAGCCTCGGTTTGGGCGGTGGCAGCTGTGCCAAACAGCCCCATAGACAGTCCTAAAAGTAAGCCCCATAACCACTGTTTTCCCATGGAATGCTTCAATTGCCTCTAATATTTTCGCTATTGTTACCACGGATTGCCTCAAACCACAGTCAGGGGACCCGCCAACCCCCTTATGGTTCTGCATGGGTACGGTTGCAGCCGGTAAAGCTAAACCCATAAAACTCCGTTAAGTGCCCAGTCTACCCGGCTGCCATGTCAGGTTTTCACAACCTACAAAAAAGGCTTTGGTGGAAACCACCTTGCCTATTTCTCCCGTCATTCGTTACATTAGTTAACATTAATATAAATTAACAATCCAAAACTGTTTGAATCCCAGTCAGCCCTGGGAATTGACTTCTGTGAAAGCATTTCAGTTAATAAGCCAATACGACATGGGGCAGCGGCAGTTTGATCGCGCCGACCTGCGTGAAGCGCAGCTGTCTGAGGTCGATTTAAGAAACATTTGTTTGAATTACGCCGATTTGACCTGGGCCAACCTGAGTCAGGCGAACCTGCAGGATGCCGAGCTGGGCGGTGCCATGGTGTGGCGCACTCGCCTGAGCTGGGTCAGTTTGAAACGGGCAGATTTGCGGCGTGCCCTAGTCCTGCGTAGCTGCTTGACCTTTGCCGATCTAGCTGAGGCTTCTCTCCAGCAGGCCGACCTGCGTCTCAGTGATTTTAGACAGACCAACCTGCAAGGGGCAAATTTACAAGGAGCCAAGCTTTGTTTTGCCGATTTCAGCGGTGCCGACCTGTCCCACGCTGACTTGAGCGGGGCCGATTTGACTGGGGCAGTACTGCGAGGGGTGAACTGGCATGGCGTTCGCATGGATGGGACAATTCCCCAGTCACCGGCACTATCAGCCTAATCTGGGGCAGCCCGTTAGCTCAGCCTACAGTCCCACAGCCGGATTTGATCCACCTCAGGGGACATGACGACCGCAGCGGTGTAGCGATCGCAGGGGGTAAACACCTGCAGCTGCCACGGCTGGCCTAACAGCTGCGGATAGGGGGTGAGCCTGACTTCAATGGTGCTGAGCGCCGCACTGATGCCCTGCCCCGTCGCCTTGAGATAGGCCTCTTTGCAGGTCCAATAGGTTAAAAAAGCCACACTTTGGTCCATGGGTCGAGCGTGAATTAGGGCCTGCTGCTCGGTAGGGGTTAAGCACCGCTGCATGAGGCCATCTAATCGATCCATGGGACGCAGCAGCTCAATATCTACCCCCACCCCCCGCCTAGCCACACCGCACAGGCCATATTCCCCCGAGTGGGAGAGGTTAAACTGCAGCCCGTGATCGCCCCTGAGAGAGGGTTTGCCATGGTCGCCATAATCAAAGACCAGAGCGGCGGGGGCTTGCTGGCAGTAGTGGGCAAGAATCTGACGCAGGTGGCTGCGGGCTACGGCAAACTTGCGGCGGTCGGCAGCAAACCGATAGCGGTTGAACCGAACTAGCTCGTCCTCTGACAGAACGCTCACCGACATTTCTTGAGCTAGGGGGATCCGCCAAAGATCCAAGGTTGTGGGTCCCAGGGTGGTATAAACATCGGCCGTGGCGGGTGCCCAAGCCCCTTTGCCAAGGCAGGCTGCTGGATTAACGTTTTGCCCCATGGTTGTTTTTTTAGCCGCCCCAAGACTTCCATAATATTAAGCTGGGGTCACCCGGGAGTAGCAGCGGTTAGTTAGCGGTTAGTCAAATGTTGGCAATTCGAGTCAATTTGACTGATAGTGGGTCTGAAACATTTCTATCTTCTTATTTGTTTTTTTGATGAAGCTCTCTATGAGCAAGGGCATTCTTAGGGAACCTATGCCACCATACATAGGGCCGTTTGTATCAAATTTTATGGATGTGGCCCCTAGCTTAAGTCACATTCACGGAGGACAGTCTAGAACAGCAGCAGGTTGCTCGACTGTTATATAGCCCCTGCAGAAATAATCTGCACGGGACGTTATCCCTAAACGCTAGTGACTATCAGTGCTGAAGTTGGCCCATGGGTGGCCGTCTTTATACGTATTAACCTAAGTGTTTAATGTTGATGCTATGGTGCAATCTTTACCTGTCGATGTGCAGTTTTCCACGCTGGTAGAGCTGCTGCGGTACCGGGCCAGACACCAGCCCAACGACCTGGCCTACTGTTTTTTAGAAGATGGTAAGCGGGAAGGACTAAGCTACACCTACGCAGAGCTAGACCGGCAGGCGCGGGCGATCGCAGTGCAGCTCAATCAC
>JBCDJC010000362.1:0-3506 GCA_038748225.1 Cyanobacteria bacterium P01_H01_bin.26
ACCGTGCCACAGCCAAAAGACCGGCAGGGCAAAAACGATACGCCATAGACCGACAGTCAAAGGAGACAGCGTAGCCTGCTGAGCAATTAGCGCTGAGGTGGTGCCGGTAGTCCCCCAGGTAATAGCGGCTAAACAGATTAAGAGTAGTCCCATAAACCTTATTTGTAGCTCCGCTGAGTTAGCTCAACATTATTAAAGACCAACTCTTCTCTATTTAGTTTAGGTGTTTGTTCATCACCGCGATATGACCAGGCGGCCACGTAGGCATAGTCTTGATCATTACGCTGGGCTTCGCCGTCGCTGGTCTGATACTCCTCACGAAAATGACAGCCGCAGGACTCTTCTCGGTTGAGGGCATCACGGGCCATTAGTTCGCCTAGTTCTAGAAAATCGGCCAGACGACCGGCATATTCTAGGTTTTTGTTGAGGGTATTGGCGGCCCCAGGCACTTGCAGATTTTGCCAGAATTCGGCCCGCAATAATTGAATCTGACCGATGACGGTTTGAAGACTGTTGCGATCTCGACTCATACCCACGTGGTCCCACACCAGCTGCCCCAGCTCTCGATGGAACTGCATGATGGTTTTATCTCCCTGGATGCTCAATAACTTTTGGGTTTTAGTGTGTACTGAGGCTTCCGCTTCGGCGAATGCTTCATCCTGGGTGTCTACCGGCGGCAGCGGATTTCGAGCTAAATAATCACCCAGGGTATAGGGAATCACAAAGTAGCCGTCTGCTAACCCCTGCATCAAGGCGCTGGCTCCTAGACGATTGGCTCCGTGGTCCGAGAAGTTAGCCTCACCCAAGACAAACAGACCGGGTACCGTGCTCATTAGGTGGTAGTCCACCCACAGCCCGCCCATGGTGTAGTGCACCGCTGGGTAAATGCGCATGGGTTCTTCGTAGGGATTGTCGTCGGTAATGCGTTGATACATTTGGAATAGGTTGCCGTAGCGAGATGCGATCGCATCTCGCCCATCCCGCTCAATCGCATCCCGAAAATCTAGATATACGGCTAACCCTGTGGTGCCAACACCGCGCCCCTGGTCGATCATCTGCTTAGCGTTACGAGAAGCTACATCGCGAGGCACTAGGTTCCCAAAGTTGGGATATCGTTTCTCTAGGTAATAATCTCTCTCCTCTTCAGGAATCTCGTTAGGTGGGCGACTATCTCCTGGTTTAAGCGGTACCCAAACCCGACCATCATTGCGTAAACTCTCACTCATTAGGGTGAGCTTTGACTGATACTCTCCTGAAACGGGAATACAGGTAGGATGAATCTGGGTGTAGCAAGGGTTGGCAAACATAGCGCCTCGCTTATAACAGCGCCAGGCGGCTGTTACATTAGAGTTACGACCATTGGTAGATAAATAAAACACATTGCCATAGCCGCCACTGCACAGCAGCACCGCATCTCCTTGATGCCGCTCCAGCTCTCCTGTGATCAAATTTCGGGTGATAATTCCTCGGGCATGACCGTCAACCACCACCAGGTCAAGCATTTCTTGCCGGGTAAAGATCTCGATCTGATCGGCCATTTTCATCATGGCGCTGTAGGCTCCCAGCAAGAGCTGTTGCCCGGTTTGCCCCTTTGCATAGAAGGTGCGGGATACCTGGGCTCCCCCAAACGAACGATTGGCTAAAAGACCGCCATACTCCCTGGCGAAGGGCACACCCTGGGCGACGCAGTGGTCAATAATATGGTTGCTAATCTGGGCTAGACGATACACATTGGCTTCGCGAGAGCGGTAGTCTCCTCCTTTGATGGTGTCGTAAAACAACCGCCAAATGCTATCTCCATCATTGGGATAGTTTTTAGTGGCGTTAATGCCTCCCTGGGCGGCAATGCTGTGGGCGCGTCGAGGAGAATCTTGAATGCAAAAACTTTTGACCTGATAGCCTAGCTCAGCCAGGGTGGCGGCGGCTGACGCTCCAGCTAAGCCTGTGCCAACAATAATGACCGTGTGCTTGCGTTTGTTACTAGGATTAACCAGCTGGCAATGATCCTTAAAGTTGTTCCACTTATCTTTTAACGACCCGTGGGGAATTCTCGGATCTAAACTCATACCATTCACGCGACTACCCCAAAATAAATACCCAACGGTAAGACAATAAAGCCTAACGCAATCCCTACGGCCAGGACAAAGCTGATGGCATACGCTATGGGCCGTATGCCTGCATGTAATGCACCCAAAGATTGCAGCGCACTCCAAAGACCGTGACGCAAATGACTGGCTAACATTGCTATGACGGCTGTGTAGCTCAGTACATAGAGTGGCTGCTGGAAGGTCTCGATCACCAGACGGGCTAAATCACGCACATCTGACCCTGGTGCGGTGTAGCGGATGCCAAACTTAAACGTCAGCAGATGCCAGACTAAAAAGCTTCCGAGTACTAACCCGGTCACGATCATGGTACGAGAACTTAAGGTCTGATAGCTTGGTTTTCCAGCTGATGCGTAGGTGGTGTAGGCCTGAGGGCGCGATCGCAACCGTCCTAAAAAAATATTGATTCCCATCCAGCTATGCACTACAACCAAACCCAGCAGCACCAGATCGATCAGCCAAACCAGGGGACTGAGCAGCTCTAGGTAATGGCCATACTGGTTATATCCATTGGCGCTGACGAGCAAAACTAGATTGCCCACCATGTGGATAATTACAAATGTGGCTAATGCTAAACCACTAACGCCAGTAATTAGTTTTTTGCCAATAGCAGATTGGTAGAGCATAAGCAGCCGATTTGAGTCGGCCGGGGGCGTAGAAGTCATAGTCACAAGCACGTTGGTCAGCTTCTATTGTGCCTTGAGTGCTGTGGCCTGCTGGCGGAATCTCAGAAAAAGTATAGAAGGAATGTCTAAAACATTATGGCTAAGGGGTGTAGTTATTCCCATCGCTGTTTACCATAGGAACTTCATGACTCAGTAGAGATGATTTAGTAAAGGGATGGTGCGCCATGGACTACACCCTAGTTTCAGAACTCGTTGGCACAGCTGCGGGTACGGCAGCCTTAGTCGGAGGACTGATGGCGAGCCGTCAGGGCAAACGGCAGGCACAGCAGTCTGCTGAGCTTTCTAAATTAGAGGCGGCGAAAGCAACGCTGACACAGCAAGCGACCCAGGCCAAGACGCAAACGCAGACGCTAACGGAGGCTATGGCCCTGGCAAAAGATGCTGTGATGGGGTTGGAGCAACAGGTAAGCGAACTGAAGGCTGAGTGCGATCGCACCGCCAAAGCCCTGACCACATCCAAAAGCACAGCTAGTCAGCTTCAGGCCACCGTTACAACGCTCACCGCCGATAAGCAAAACCTAGACCAGTCTTTCCAACAGCAGCAACAGCGAGCAACCAAGCTAGAATCTGAACTCCAGACGGCTCAGCAGCAGGCCCTCACAACTCAACGCACCACCGAGCAAAAACTCAATCAGCTGCAGAAAGAAATTCAAACGAGTCAGGCCAGCCAAACCGACCTCAATCACCACCTCAAACAAGCAAAGGCTCAGACTGC
>JBCDJC010000363.1:0-3446 GCA_038748225.1 Cyanobacteria bacterium P01_H01_bin.26
TCTTTAAACGGCATTCCGTATTGGTTCTAAAGCGAGCACTCACCATAGAAACGTCACTACACCAAATGCCGGCAGCGGCACTCAATGCTACATTTGCCAAAAATGTTCTTCATGTGTTTTTTAACCGTATTGAGGGCAATCACCAGTTCTTCGCCCACTTCGCGGTAGGAGAGACCCTGCAGGTAAAGCTCCCAAACCTCAGCCTCGCGATTTGTCAGGCCATACCGATAGGCATCACACACCGCGCGGTGGTGGGCAATCTGGGTCAAGTCTTCAATGGTGATCAAAATACACTTTGTGGGCTGGTCGGCGAGGTCAATCCATTCCACATTGAGATGGAATCGAATACCTCCCGGTAGAAAAACCGTGTCATACAGCTGCAGCGTGTATTCAGGAAAATCCATCTGGCTCGCCAGCAAAGAATCACAGAGGGTGCTCACCTGCTCAGGTAAGGCAGAGCTGTCCTGGGCGGTGCCAAACAGCTGACCCGGTGACCCTTTTTGCAATAGTACACAGAATTCTTCCGCCTTGGTCGTACTACGCAGCAGGTTGCCAGCGTTATCAAACAAAATAAAGCCTCGGAATGGAAACACCTGACCTAAAAGCAGCTCAAAAATCAGGGTCAGATTGTCTGCCCTCAGATCAGCCAGGTCGCTGTTGGCGGCGGTCACGGTAGACTCGGTTGCGGTATGTAACACCATGGTTGTCCAAAGAATGGGGAACAAACGGCGGAGCGCAGCTAAAACTCAACTTGCCGGGGGCAAAAATCAATATTTTTAGGTACGACCCATCACATGTCCTAACTTAAGCAATTTGGCTGAACAGCATCTACGAGAGGGCTGTAGCCGACACCAGCCAGCAGAGGTCAGGGTTAAGGCCGTGTTTTTTAATCAAGTGAGGGGTGGTACCCTACAGCAGCATGGGATACTATCAAGCAGGGTGAAGCGGGGTGAAGCAAAACCGGTTAGCCCTGCCTTCATGGCGCACAGGATTGGTAACACCATGAATCATGACCTAAGACCCGGTGCTGTTGAAGAGTGGTTCCCGCTGGAGCTACAAACAAAATACATCGAACATATTGTTCATCAGCCCGGTTTAAAGATTACCCTGCGGCAGGCCACCTACTTTGTCCGCCTGTGGGGCTATGGCTATTTGATCCAAGAGGGGATGGACCATGCGCCGATTACCACCCTCAGCCGACAGATTGGTAGTTTTTACTGTTCCCACAGCGACGCGGCGGATCTGTTTTATACCCAAACCTCAGGCACCCCCCGAGCGGCGGGGCAGATGCTGGATAAACTCACCTCTAAAAAATTGCTGAGGCGGGGAGAGGCCGATGGGGTGGCCACCAGACTGAGCTTAAACATTCCCCAGAGCTTTGAACTCCCGGATGACGAGTCCGATGACACCTTTTATACCGATGCGTTTGACCCTCGTAATGATACTACGCTGGTGGCCAGCTTTTTAGAACGGCTCTATAGCTACGATACGGAGAGACCCGAGTCGATACTACACAATCTCAAACGGGGGTTACGCCAGTGGGCGCGCAGCTACCCCGAAGGGTTACGGGTGCTACGGCGAGGGTCCAACCACGAGCCGGTTGGCTTTGCTGCCCTATTTCCCATTCACCCCGACTCTGAGGAAAAAGTCGATCTCTCCCCCAGTCAAAGTCTGCACCTGAGCCGTATCGACATGCGAGAAGAAGATCCCATCAAAGTGGCAACAAAAGGAGACCCTGATTGCTATACTGTTTTTGTGCGTAGCTGGCAAATTCGGCTCTCTGTGTGGACCTATGAAACGGCCTGTGAGCTGATCAAAGATTCTCAGATCACCCTGAGAAAAATGAGAGAAGAGTTTCCCAACCTCAGCGACATTTACACCATGGGTATTCATCCGCTCTCCGAGGATTTTGCCCTCACCCTAGGATTTCGGACGATGAAGGGCGCTCCTGAATCATCGCTGCGCTGGCTTTCCATGCCCCTGGACCGTTTTCTGGACCTCGATTATGAGGATGTGCTACTCAACTTTGACTATAACCACCGCTATGGTTGAGAAACCCAGACTAATCCGACCTGTTGAGGTGGCTTGCCACACATTACGATCTGGCTTCTATCTTTTAGAATAAACTGGTTCCTTTGTACTTAAGTGTCTGTACACCCATGCGTCGATCAAAACAGCAACCCCCTCGTCAACTGCTAGACCCACCCCCCAAGTCCAGGAAAACCACCGGTAAGCTCAAGACCTTTCGCCAGATGCCGTACCATATTGCCCTGAGTCAGGCGGCCCAGTTTGAGGCCTGGACCCAGGAAGTAGACGGGATGAGTGGTCCACCGGAGGCGGCGGATAGCAGTGATTTTGACCCGAACCTGATGGAGCGCCAGTAGACTCTGGCGCTAGCCATTGGAAAAATGCCGCTGTACCTACGCTTCGCTCCGCAGCTTTTCTAAAACACTTTGGTCCTCCATGGTGGTGGCATCGCCCACTAGCTCTTCGCCGCTGGCCAGGTTGCGTAAAAAGCGTCGGATGATTTTGCCGGAGCGAGTCTTGGGGAGACCGTCGGCAAAGCGAATTTCGCCCGGTCTTGCGATCGCACCAATTTCTTTGACTACATGCTGTTTTAGTTCGGCCTGCAGCTCGTCGCTGGGACTGTGGGTGCCTTCTAAAATCACAAAGGCAAACACATCTTCCCCCTTGAGGTCATCCTTCCGACCGACCACGGCGGCTTCTGCCACCGCCGGGTGGGACACCAGCGCCGACTCAATTTCCATGGTGCCCAGGCGGTGGCCCGACACGTTTAGCACATCATCGGTGCGGCCCATAATCCAAAAGTAGCCGTCTTCGTCCCGGCGGGCACCGTCGCCCGCAAAGTACACATACTGGCCATCCTTGGGGGGAATGTGCTCCCAGTAGGTGCGGCGGAACCGATTGTCATCGCCATAGACCGTACGCATCATGCTGGGCCAGGGATGTCTGATCACCAAATAGCCCCCTTCATTGACACCGACGGAGTTGCCCTCGGCATCGACGATATCGGCCAGGATGCCGGGGAAGGGTTTGGTGGCAGAACCCGGTTTAGTTGCGATCGCACCCGGCAGCGGCGTAATCATAAAGCCCCCGGTTTCCGTCTGCCACCAGGTATCAATAATCGGGCAGCGCTCACCCCCGATCACCCGGTGGTACCACATCCACGCTTCCGGGTTGATCGGCTCACCGACGGTACCCAGAATTCGCAGCGACGATAGATCGCGGGCATTGGGATGCTGATCGCCCATCTTTAAAAAGGCCCGGATCGCCGTCGGCGCCGTGTAGAAAATATTCACGCCATATTTCTCCACCACGTCCCAGAAACAGCCAGGATTAGACGCCCGGGGTGCCCCCTCATACATGACGCTGGTCGCCCCGTTAGACAGCGGCCCGTAGACAATATAGCTGTGCCCCGTAATCCA
>JBCDJC010000364.1:0-3443 GCA_038748225.1 Cyanobacteria bacterium P01_H01_bin.26
AGCAGCTATATTCGGTTTACGGTCGATCTGTCCGAGTTTGTGGGGATCATCGGTTTTCCTTTAGAGTTATGGCGACTTATATAAATTAGGGTGTCAAAACATAGGCAAATGTTACTAAATTGAGACCGTTTGCAACGAAGTAGCTCGGGTTTTTACATAGCCCTGCCCTGTTTGGGAGCCTCACATGCTTTGACCTGGGTATGTATGCGCTGCATCGTCGTGGCTAGGGTTTGCTCATCTAGGACAGGTGTCGACGGCGCTGTATCTAAAGGACGCTCTAGAGTTAACCAGGAGCGACAGCCCCCATAGGCTGGCTGCCAGTCAATCTGTACAGGCCTCTTTAAACGGTGCACTCGCAGTACCAGCAGATGAAGGGGCTGGGTGGGTTTCCAGCGAAAGCGTTCCGTTACAAACTGCTCATTCCAGATATGAAACGGTAGTAGGGCCTCTACGGTGTCACGCTTGCTGATGGTCCATACCTGGGCAACCTCAGCCCAGGCCAAGAGGGTGACCTCAGTAGGATGCCAGCCCGGTACCACCGCTGTTACCCGGTCAGCCCAGGGGTGTTTTAGCAGGTGAGGTTTTTGGTGCTCATAGGTGGGGTATAGCCACACCCGCTGATGGGGCACCTGAAAGTGCTTGCCAACTTCGCGAATCCCCCCTTTACGCAGCAGTAGCACAGTCTGCCCCTGGACCAGGGCATCAACGGCAACGGACCATTCCTTGAGGGCGTGCTCCAACATAGGCAATACCAGAAACGCACTGCCCATATCCTAGGCTAAGGCGATCTAAGGATGCCGCCCAAAACACCTGGAGCGGAGTTTAACCCACGGACGCCGCCAGGGCTTGGGTGTTGTCCAGGGTCTCAGGACGCTCGGCCTCCGATGGCGGCACCACCTGCCAAAACTTGGGGAGATAGCGACTCCAATCCGCCAAAATGTTTGCTGCTTTAGTACTGCCCGTGCGCTCAGCGTGGTTGTGGATCATCTGCTTGAGCTGCTTGGCCCCAGCGTCTGTAATCACCCGCTGGACCTTGACAATTTCAGGGTTGACCCGTGTGGGAAAATCTCCCTGCTCATCTAGGAAGTATCCCAGGCCACCGGTCATACCGGCACCGACATTGCGGCCTACGCCACCGAGGCAGACCACCACCCCACCGGTCATGTATTCACAACAGTGGTCACCGGCTCCTTCAATGACTGCCTTGCCCTTGGAGTTGCGCACGGCAAAGCGCTCACCTGCTTGACCAAAGGCGTAGAGCGTACCCCCTGTCGCACCGTAGAGACAGGTGTTGCCAACAATGACATTGTTGGAGGGGTCATACTGCACCCCGGCAAACGGTGTGATAACCAGTTCGCCGCCGTGCATGCCTTTGCCGACATAGTCGTTGGCTTCGCCGACCAGTTGCAGGGTCATACCGGGCAGATTAAAGGCGCCAAAACTTTGGCCAACGCTGCCGTTAAAGGTGAGGTTTAACGACCCGGTGAAACCTGTATTGCCATATTGCTTGGCAATCGAGCCGGATATCCGTGCTCCAACGGAGCGATCGGTGTTGATCACATCAAAGGATTTATGCACCGACCCATGATTGGCAATGGCCTGCTGAATCTCAGCATCGGCCAGTAGCCGATCGTCTAGAACGGCACCGTTGGTGTTTACATCCCCATGCTCTAGCCAGCTGCGATCGCAACGGGTATCGGGCAGATGGGTCAGGATATCAAGCGCCAGACCCTCGGTCTTAGCTAGGCTGACGTCGGCTCGAGCCGTTAGCAGATCGGCTCGTCCAATCACCTCGCCCAGCGAGCGATAGCCCAGATGGGCCAGCAGCGATCGCACCTCGTTAGCGACAAAGTGAAAAAAGTTGACCACATGTTCAGGAATACCGGTAAAGCGCTTACGCAGCTCTTCACGCTGGGTGGTAACCCCCACCGGACAGCTATTGGTATGGCAGACGCGCGCCATAATGCAGCCCTCGGCGATCATGGCAATGGTGCCAAATCCATATTCTTCTGCCCCCATCAGGGCCCCCATGATGACATCCCAGCCGGTTTTAAGACCGCCGTCCACCCGCAGCAACACCCGGTCCCTGAGCTGGTTTTTCATCAGCACCCGATGGACTTCGGTCAGACCCAGTTCCCAGGGCACACCGGCATGCTTGATGGAGCTGAGGGGGGAGGCCCCGGTGCCGCCATCGTGGCCAGAAACCTGGATCACATCGGCGTTGGCCTTAGCGACGCCTGCAGCAATGGTACCAATGCCAATTTCAGACACCAGCTTTACCGAGACCCCCGCCCTAGGATTGATCTGGTGGAGATCAAAGATCAGCTGGGCCAGGTCTTCAATCGAGTAAATATCGTGGTGAGGTGGGGGGGAAATCAGCGTGACACCAGGCTTTGACCGTCGCAGCGAGGCAATGTAGTCACTCACCTTGCGACCGGGCAGCTGTCCCCCCTCACCGGGCTTGGCTCCCTGGGCCATCTTGATTTCGATTTGCTGGGCGCTCATTAGATATTCAGGGGTGACACCAAAGCGTCCTGAGGCCACCTGTTTGATGGCGGAGCTAGCCGTATCCCCCGGCTTTAAACCCTTGAGGTGGGGCAGGGTATGGGAAAGACCCTGGTCGTTCACATCGTTAATCGGTCGGAAGCGCACGTCATCTTCACCGCCTTCACCCGAATTAGATTTGCCGCCGATGCGGTTCATTGCGATCGCAAGGGTTTCATGGGCCTCCCGCGACAGTGCCCCCAGGGACATTCCCCCGGTGCAAAACCGGCGCATAATGGCGGCCGCTGGCTCCACCTCATCGATGGAAATTGGGGTGCGATCGCTGCTAATATCCAGCAGGTCCCGCAGGGCCGCCACCGGACTGCCCTTGAGGTGTTCCTTGTAGACAGCGTAGTGATCGTATTGGTTGAGCTTCACCGCTTTGTGGAGCAGCTTAGTCATCTGCGGACTATTGCTGTGGTACTCCCCTCTGGGCCGGGCCTGCACAAACCCCATGTGTTCTAGTCGCTTGCTGGTCAGTTCAGGAAATGCCTTGCTGTGGAAGCGCATGGTCTCCTGGGCCAGTTCTGCCACCGTGAGACCCCCCAACCGAGAAATGCTGCCCCTAAAGGCCACCGCCAAAAGCTCTGGACCAATCCCAATGGCTTCAAAAATTTGGGCTCCCTGGTAGCTAGAGAGCAGGGAAATTCCCATCTTGGATAGAATCTTGAGCAGTCCTTCCTCCACCGCCTTTCGGTAGTTGGCCTGGGCTCCATTTAAGGTGGTTGCCGGCAGCTTACCGGTTTCCATTAGCTTTTGGGTTTTGCTGTTGGCCCACCAGTGACATACGCTCTCGAGCGCCAGGTAAGGACAGACGGCGCTGGCACCGTAGCCCACCAGACAGGCAAAGTGGTGGGTGCTCCAGCACTGGGCCGTATCCACCAGTATTGACGTCCGTA
>JBCDJC010000365.1:0-3439 GCA_038748225.1 Cyanobacteria bacterium P01_H01_bin.26
GCAAATTCGCGGGTGCGGCTAATGCCTAGCTGGATGACGGTGGCGGCCATGGGGGCTAAAACCAGCGTCGCGATTAGGGCAATGGGGTTGGGGCCATTGTCATCGCGGGAGTTGCCCATGCCACCAAACCACATGGAGTATTGCAGGATCTGGGCCAGGAATGCGATCGCACCGGCAATGGTCGCGGCCACTGCCTGGGTGAGGGTGTCACGGTTCATAATGTGGCTCAGCTCGTGGGCGATCACCCCTTCTAGCTCCTCAGAGCTGAGCATGTCCATAATGCCCTGGGTCACAGCCACCGCCGCATGCTCAGGGTCACGACCGGTGGCAAAGGCGTTGGCTGACTGGGTAGGCAAAATATATACCCCAGGTACCGGAATATTCGCCTTGGCCGCTAGCTTTTCCACCATGGCATAGAGGGCGGGAGCCTCCTGACGGCTGACCGGCTGCGCTTTGTGGGCTGCTAGAGCAATTTTATCGGAATAAAACCATGACCCCAGGTTAGTCACGGCTGCGATCGCAATACCTAAGATGACACCGCCGGAGCCACCAATCAGGTAGTAACTAATACTGATTAGCAGAGCACTAAGAATACTTAGCAATGCCAGAGTTTTAAACTGATTCATACTATCTCAACCCTTTGATTTCACGATTACGCTTATAGTACTGAGAAAAGCAAAACAAGACAGGGCGGGCAATCCGAACCTATAACCGAAAAAGCTTGGGGGGACCGTAATCCAGCGCGTTGCTGTTGTAGATAATTCTGCCTTAATGCATAGGTAATTGTGCATAGTTGTTAAATACTTATAATTTTTATCCTAGGAGCTTTTATTTGTGATTAATCGATGGGGAACGGCAGTCCTGGCGCTGGCGATTTTTGCAACACCGCTGGCAGCCCAAGAGCCATCGTTAGAGCCGGTTGAGGATGGGGAAGAGGTTGTTCCAGCGGAGCCGCTGCCTGAAGAATCCCCAGAGGACTTTCCTGAGGACTTTCCAGAGGACTTTTCGGTTGAGCCTACCGTCGATGTCACAGAGCTAAAAGCGTCCCTGACGGATCTGTTGCCCGAGACTAGCCCGGCACCACCGCCGATTACCCATATTTTGCCAGCCAATACGCCAGCGGCGATGATTATCAATTCCCGTGAGGATGTTTGGGCGACCCTCAACCAGTATGCGCTGTT
Source organism: Cyanobacteria bacterium P01_H01_bin.26 (assembly GCA_038748225.1). Lineage (GTDB taxonomy): Bacteria > Cyanobacteriota > Cyanobacteriia > Phormidesmidales > Phormidesmidaceae > Leptothoe. The sequence continues at coordinate 1,182 of JBCDJC010000365.1, forward strand.
TGCCCAGCTGACCGAGGCATTTGGGGTGGCCCCCAGCCCGCAGGTGTTGCCGCTGCTGCCCCTGGGTATTGACTACGTTGAGGATGTGCAGCCATGGATTGGCGATGGGGTTGCGATCGCGCTGCTGCCCGTTCCCAGCATTCGCACCATCAACCCTGTCGAGCGCTCGGTCACCATCATCCCCATTGACGATGCCCCTGCCTTTATCGACTTTATCCCCACACTGGCCGAGGCGCGCGGTGCCCTACCCGAGCAGGTCTCCTACCGTACCTTTCCCATCTGGCACTGGCCCTCAGAGTTTGTCTCCTACGACGAGATTTGGAATGACACACCTGAGTTCGAGGAGTTCCCCGAAGAATTTCCAGACTCCCGGCCCGTTGAACCAGCCCCGCTCTCCTCGGTCTCCCCCAAGTCTCTTCTCCGTGCCTACCGCCAGCCCGAACCTCCCTATATCTATATCCCCGACGGCACCTACTCAGAAGATGGCTACACCATACCCGGCTATGCCGTTGCCCATTTAGGTAACTATATTGTCACCGCCGAAAACCTCGATAGTTTGCGTCAGTGGATTGAGTACCAAACCCAGGACACTCCCACCCTAACCAGCAACCCCAGCTTTGCCAAAACCCAAAGCCATCCCCAGGCCCAGGCCAGTCTGGCCACCGTCTATGGCAACGTTGGCGAGCTGATCAACTTTGAATTTAGTAACCCATTTCAGGACTTTGGCCTGCCCCCCATCCCCCAGCCCAGCCTCAGTGACCGGGCCACCATGTCCAATCTGCTCCGTAACGTTACCTTCGACGCCCTGATCTACCCTGAAACCGAAGGGCTGCACCTAGAAGCCCACTTTTACACCGAGGGCGCTCTCCCGGACCTGCCCCCATCCCCCAATGCGGATCACTCCATTTTGAAACTGATGCCAGCCCCCACCTACTTTATGGGCAGCGGATACGACATCAGCGGATTCTGGGACGATGTCTCCACCGCCTTTTCCCTCAGCGAAGTGACCGGCGGTCTGATTGAAACGGCACGCTCCATCGTTTCCCTGGCGACCGGTCTAGATCTAGACACCGACATTTTGGGCTGGATGGACGGGGAATACAGCCTATTTTTATTCCCTAGCCAGTCAGGGCTGCTCAATTCATTTTTTCCAGGGTTGGGGTTAGAAGTAGGCGTCCTGTTAGAAACCAGCAACCGTTCGGCAGCGGAAACAGCCCTAGGGGCATTGGATAGCGTGGTCGGTGAGGAGATTGCCGTACCGACCGCCATCGGCGAGCAGCCGGTGGTCAGCTGGCAGTACGACATCAACGCCGACGGTCTTGCCGATAGCGTCCTCAGCCACACCTGGATCACGGACGATACCCTGGCATTTGCCAGCGGTCGCGGTGCCATGGAGCGTCTGGTAGTCCCCGCAGGCTTTAACCCCCTCAACGGTCACAGCACCTTTCGCAATGCCACGGCCTCTTTCCCAAAACCCAACAACGGCTACTTCTATGTCAACATGGCCTCCACGCTATCGTTTTTCTACAATCTGTTGGGCTTTAACACGGCCAATGACCCCTGGGCTGTCGATATGAAACGCTACTTGGGCACCATCCGCAGCCTGAGCATGACCACCTCAAGCAGCGCCCAAGAGTTTCAGATCAATGCGCTATGGGGCCTAGCCACCGCCGAGCCTCCCGTAGAAGAGGAAGAAATTGTTGAGGAGTCAGCGGTCGAAGAGGAGCCAGCGGTCGAAGAGGCTGAAGATCTCTGATGGGACGCGATTATTCTCGCATCTTTCCCTAGGGTCGGTGGTGGGGCGTCACCCACGCCAGGTTTAAAACCCGCCGCTAATTGAGTGCTGTTCACGAAAGGAACAAAGCCGCTAACGCTATGAGAGATCGCCCCTAAACAACTAACCCCTTTTAGTGGGTTTAACCCGATTAGCCCTGCGACTTTGAGTCCAGGGCGTGTTGTTGCCGTTGGTCAGTCGCTATCTATACGTATCCATGTGTTGGCCATGTCACGTCAACCCGCTGCATAATGGCAGAGAACCTGTTTCTAACCCCATACCGTTCCTGACCTGAAATTGCCATGGAATTCGTCATCGAAAAAGTAATTGATGCTGTGTTAGACGCCTCGGGCATCAAAGAAACGGTGGGTCGCAATGAACGTATTATTCATTTACTACAGCGCTTTGGTTTAGCCGATCTTGAGTCGCTAACAAAATTTGAAGATATCTATGCCCACGCCGTGGCGCAGTATGCCTTTGATGA
>JBCDJC010000366.1:0-3439 GCA_038748225.1 Cyanobacteria bacterium P01_H01_bin.26
AGCTGTCGGGCATAGGCAGCGCCCTGACGACCCTCAAAAAAATATCGCAGGGGAGTTTCCGATGACCAGCTCTGCTGATACTGTCGGACCACCGCAGCTGTCGCATCGCTGCTGTTGTTGTCGATTACAAAAACTTCCCATCGCAGCTGTTGGGCGTCGAGCTGCTGCTTAAGCCGGTTGAGCACCGCCGGTATACGCCGAGCACCGTTGTAGGTGCAAATAGCAACTGTAAAGTCACATGACCGATGCACTGTTTCTGTAGAAGTAGCAGACAATACTACTGATGAATGGCTCATGGGCAATCGGTGGATTCACAGCATGGATACACAGACTTAGAACTGATTTCGGCAAGCTCCATAAACGGAGTTCACCCATTGAAAAACAAGAAGGAATTGCCGTGTGCCAAGAGCATGCCGTACATGGCTGTTGTGGGTTCGATTGTTCACTACTATAGCTAGCCCTGCTCCGAGCTTACCGGCGAATCAAGGAATTGTTGCGGTTATTTGACCACTTTTAGGATTGCACCTGGGCGATGTCTTTAAAGGCCGCCTCAAGTCGCCAATCCTCAGTTGAAAAACATTGAGTCCATTAGCCTCCAACGATATTACTTCCCTTTATATTCTGGATGAGCGGCTGGTTCTGTGAGGTGATGGTTAAAATTGACTGGTTTTTTTAGGATTTAGTTCTCCGGATTGGAAAATCGCTACATCTAGCGTTTTGTACTAAAGGTACAACGCTAGATTTTTTGGATCAGGGGTGCTAGGCTTTATTCCCATATCCCACGCATACCTCTAAATTCGCAAGGAAGTTCGGACGCATGGTTCAAGAGCTAGAGCGACTACGCACAAAAACGCCTTTTCCTGAAACTGCACCAGCCGCTTATCCGGTGTTTTACCGTACCTACAGCCGTCGTTTGGATGACGGCCAGCGGGAGTCATGGTATGACGTTTGCGATCGCACCCTCACCGGTCTGGTCGAGCTAGGCAAACTTACCAATGACGAAAAGACCCTGGTACAGCGAATGCAGCGGGAGCTCAAGGCGCTACCGTCCGGTCGTTGGCTCTGGGTAGGTGGGACCGAGTGGAGCAAGCAGCCCAAAAATTTCTCGGGGGCCTACAACTGCACCAGCACCAATGTGGTGGACTGGCGTGCTTTTGGTTTGATGATGGACCTGGCCATGATGGGCTGTGGCACCGGCGCGATTCTAGAACCTAAATATATCGATCAGCTACCGGTAATTCGTAACCGGTTGAGGGTCACGACGGCAGGTCATGTGGGCCTGACCCCCGCAGACCAGCGCCGGGAGGAAACCGACGTCACCGTTGAGGGTAATCGAGTCGAGATCCGGGTGGGGGACAGCCGTAATGGCTGGGTGATGTCGTACCAGAAAATTTTAGAGCTCTCCAGTGATGATTGTTTTACAGGGGATATTGAGGTGGTTGTTAACCTCAGTGATATCCGCCCAGCTGGGGAAAAGCTCAAAGGCTTTGGTGGTATGGCCAATCCCGTCAAGCTACCCGAGCTGTATGGACGCTGTGCCAAAATCCTGAATACGGCCAACGGGCGAAAACTTAACTCCGTAGAGTGCTGTCTGCTCATTGATGAGGCGGCTGCCTGCGTGGTCGCTGGAAATATCCGACGCTCAGCGGGAATGCGGCAGTTTGATAGCCATGACGCGCTTGCTGCTACCGCCAAGGACAATCTGTGGCAGCAGGATGCCGAGGGTAACTGGCGCATTGACCCGGAGCGGGACGCGCTGCGGATGGCTAACCACACGCGGGTATTTCACACCAAGCCATCGCTGGTCGAAATGACCGATGCGGTGCGCAAACAGTTTTACTCCGGTGAAGGGGCAATTCAGTGGGCTGGTGAAGCCGAACGCCGTGCCCAGGGCGAAGGCCGCTACGGTCTCAATCCCTGTGGTGAAATCCTGGGCCAAAATTTCCACTGCAACCTGGCGGAAATTCACCTAAACCAGATCGATCCTAAAAACCTGCAGGAGCAGGAAGATGCGTTTCGAGCCGGTGCGATCGCAGTGGCGGCCCTGCTCAACCATCAGTTTCTTGAACCGCGCTATCAGCAGTCGCGGTTGGAAGACCCCATTGTCGGTGTGTCCTTTACAGGACTGTTTGACTTTTTTGTACGTGCTTTTGGAGTGAGCTGGCTCAACTGGTGGGAAGCGGGCCGTCCAGATACCATGCAGGGTCTAGAATTTAAGGCCCAGGAGCAGGCCTACTTGAGCCGCTGGAAGACAATTGTCCACGAGACGGTTTGGGCCTATTGCGATCGCCACGACATTCCCCGACCCAACCGCTGCACCACCGTACAGCCTGCCGGTACCAAGAGCCTGCTCAGCGGTGCCTCCTCCGGCTGGCATCCGCCCAAATCCCAGCGGTTTATTCGTCGGATTACCTTTCGCAAGGATGATCCGGTGGCAAAAGCCTGTATCGACTACGGCTACTCGGTGATTCCGTCCCAGTCTGATAAGGACGAAAATGGTCACCTACTCAACGATCCCTTTGACCCGCGCTGTACCGAATGGCTGGTGGAAATGCCCGTCGAAGTACCCTGGGCCAACCTGCCAGGGGCAGACGAGGTAGCCATCGAAAAATTCTCGGCATTAGCCCAGTTTGATTTCTATATGCAGGTGCAGCGGCACTACACCGCCCATAACACCTCAGCGACTATCGAATTTCGGGAAAACGAAATTGAGCCCCTAGCTGAGCGGATCTATCGGGCGGTGGAAAATGACGAGGGCTATATTTCCTCGGCATTATTAGCTCGTTTTGACGATCTGCAAACGTTCCCCCGTCTGCCCTTTGAACCCATTGGCAAGGCGCGATACGAGGAACTTTGTAAAGAGGTGCTCGGCCGTCGCAAGACGGAGAATTTCCATGCCGCCCTAGAGCAGTACGATGCGGGTGAGCTAATCGAGGCGGGGCCAGCCGGTTGCGACTCTGACAAGTGTTTGCTGCCCGAGCAGAAGCCAAACTAGGGTTGGACCACAGTTTTCGATGGGTGAGACGGCACCATCTCACGTTTAGCAGATATGCACCGGGCACTCCTTTTGGGGTGCCTTTTTTATGTGTTTGTAATCGCTACGGTATGGTGAGTACATCTATTATCTGGTATGAAAACCATAGGGACCATGGTGAGTACAGCTTCTACGTCTCAACCTGAGACAGAACCTGCCATTGTCTATCCAAGTTCTGACGGTGAACCTGTGGCGGGAACGTTTGCCCAGCTTTATGCCATGCTGGTGACGATTGAGGTGTTGACCCAATATCTGCAGGGGCAAGTTGCTCCAGACGTCATGGTTATTTTTGGCGTAGAGCCGGGTGGTCGGGACCACTATAGAATTTGGGAGGAAGGCGAAGTTCCATCAGTCGTCTTTGAAATGACCTCCCAGGGGACCCGCAGCAAGGATGAGGTATTTAAG
>JBCDJC010000367.1:0-3427 GCA_038748225.1 Cyanobacteria bacterium P01_H01_bin.26
ACGTATGCTAAAACTAAGGCTCTAGTTGCCATGAGGTGCTGTGCCGAGGGCGATTTGATCTAAGCTCTACCAAACTCACCCAAACGCAAACTTATCAAGGACAAGGAAGACCAATGGGGTTATTTGATCGCGTTAGCCGACTGATCCGCGCCAATGTTAACGACGCCGTTAGTAAGGCCGAAGATCCTGAAAAGATTCTTGAGCAAAGCATCATGGATATGCAGGAGGATCTGGTGCAAATGCGTCAGGCGGTGGCGGGTGCGATCGCAAGTAAAAAACGGGTAGAGGCCCAGCAGGAAAAGGCCCAATCCGAGGCTAATGTCTGGACTAAGCGGGCCCAGCTAGCCCTGCAAAAAGGGGATGAAAATCTGGCCCGAGAAGCCCTGGTCCGCAAGAAAACCCATTCAGAGACCGCCGCTGCGCTCAAAACCCAGCTGGACCAGCAGACCGCTTCGGTGGACACCCTAAAACGCAACCTGATCGGTCTAGAGAGCAAAATCTCTGAATATAAGACCAAGAAAAATATGCTCAAGGCCCGAGCCAGTGCGGCCAAGGCCAACGAAAAGCTCCAAGAAACCGTGGGCAACCTGAGCACCAACAGCTCCGTGGGTGCCTTTGAGCGCATGGAAGAAAAAATTCTGGAAATGGAGGCCCGCGGTCAGGCGGCGGCAGAACTGGCTGGTGCCGACCTGGAAAGCCAGTTTGTGAGCTTAGAAGCCGGTGGCGATGTGGATGACGAACTGGCCGCCATGAAAGCCCAGCTGACGGGAGGCTCCGTCAACCAGGAGGCCCTGCCCCCGGCTGATGCTCAGCCCGTGGATGCCCCCGCTGATACGGCGGTGGATGCCGAGCTAGAAGCCTTAAAACAAGAGTTGGATAACCTGTAGCTATGCACTTTGCCCACCGCCTCACTCCCCTCCAGACCAATGTATTTGCCGATATGGATCGGGCTAAGGGACGGGCGCGGGCGACGGGTAAATCCATTGTGGATCTGTCCCTGGGGTCGTCGGATTTACCGACGCCGGGGCATGTGCTAGATGCGATCGCAGCGGCCCTCCGCGATCCGGCCACCCATGGCTATAACCTGTTTGAGAGCACCCGCGCCTTTCGTCAGGCGGCCGCCCGCTGGTACACCGACAAGTTTGGCCCGGCGGTCGATGCGGAAACGGAGGTGCTGCCCCTGATTGGCTCCCAGGAGGGTACGGCCCATCTCCCCCTGGCCATTCTTAACCCCGGCGATTTTGCCCTGCTGACCGACCCCTGTTATCCCTCCCACCGGGGCGGTATTCACCTGGCCAATGGCCAAATTTACTACCTGCCGCTGCGGTTGGAAAATGGCTTTTTACCCGTATTGGCCGATATTCCTCCGGCGGTGCTGGCCCAGGCGCGGCTGATGGTGTTGAGCTATCCCCACAATCCGACAGCGGCGACGGCCTCGCCCGAATTTTTTGCGAAGGCGGTGGCCTTTTGCCAGACCCATGGTCTGGTGCTAGCCCACGACTTTCCCTACGCCGATCACTGCTTTAACGGTCAGCCAGCCCCGTCGGTGCTCCAGGCCGATCCTGACAAGACCTGTTCCATCGAATTTTTTAGCTTTTCCAAGGCGTACAACATGGGCGGTTTTCGCATTGCCTATGCCATCGGTAACCGCGAGCTGATTTTAGCCCTGCGTCAGGTCAAGGCAACGGTGGACTTTAATCAATATCAGGGAATTTTGCGGGGTGCGATCGCAGCCCTCGAAGGTTCCCAAGACTGTGTACAGACAGCGGTTAACACCTTCAAAATGCGGCGAGATGCCATGGTGAGTGCCCTCAACCACCACGGCTGGGCGGTGGCTAGCCCTGAGGCCACCATGTATCTATGGGCTAAGCTGCCCGAGCGATTTACCGATTCCATTGACTTTTGTGTGCGCCTAGTAGAAGCAACCGGTGTGGCCCTGGCCCCAGGCAGAGGGTTTGGCAAATCTGGTGAAGGCTATGTTCGTATGGCGCTGGTCCAGCCCCCCCAGGTGCTCCAGCAGGCAGCTCAGCAAATAGTGGAATTTATGAACAGCTAAAGGATAAGGATTGCAGATATCCAAAAATTGTAGAGGCGTTCCACAGAACGCCTCTACATCAACCCGCCGCGCTAAAAACCGCTCGCGGGTTGATGTCGTCAGGTTTTAACTATCGACTGCCGCCACCGGGCGTTCTAATCACAGCCGTACCCAGAGGAACCTCTGCCCCCAGGTTAGGATAATTCCCAAACACGCGATAGGGTACATCGATCCCCGCATTAATGCTGCCCCGTACCCGAGAGTTTTTCATTACAATGCGAATTGTCTCATCCGCCGGAACAGGTTCTGCAAACGTTAGCGTAAACTCCTCAAAACCATAGCTAATGCTAGGTTCAACCGCTGTATCACCCACATAAACCTCCACACCATCTAACTCATGAAAGGTCGTACATTGAACACGGACACGCTGTAGCGGCTCATCTTGAACCGCCACTTCAAAAAAGTGATCCTGCCCACTTCTCAACACACCAGCATCAGAAACAGTAGCCGCTGTAAATACAGCATTAGCCGCTGGAGCCACCACTCCAGTAGCCATTGAAGTCATTGTCAGGGCAGCCAATCCATTCAATAGGAATTTTTTCACGGGTTTATTTCCTTTCGGATCAAAGTGTACAAAAAGCACGTCAGTGCCTTTGTACAGAACAATATCTGCCCCGCTCAAAGAAAGTTTGAGAATGCCATGAGAACTCAGTAAGCAATTCAAAAGAAACAGCTGATACAGGTTCAGTAGATTGCCAGCCATGTATTACAAGAAATTCAAGCTACCCTCAGATAAATAAACATACAAATTGGAGAGGTTTGTCACCCCACAAAGACAACAACAGAAAAAACTCTCCTCTCCCTAAACAGAGAAAAATCTCTACTCTCCTTTAGCTACTGTATATGCACATTTCGGGCTGTGGCTCAAAATCCTGCATTACCCCCTCTAACTCCCCCTAAAGCCCTTTGGGCATGCGCTAAAGCGTAAGGTAAGGGGGAGGACCAGAACTTCCCCCCTTGCCAAGGGGGAGACTGAGGGGGGTAATGCAGCCGCAAACGCTAGTTTCCAGTACTTGCGTGTACACCGTAGCCTCAAAAGAGAGACCATTACCCCACCCCCACAAATCGCCTAATCCACCCTCACCCGCCGAGTCAAAATCGCCATCACCTCATTCGGTCTACCCGTCGGCAGCGGTCGACTCCAGTCATTCGGCTCAGCGTAGTTTAGCTTGTGCAACAACGCGATCGTATTCCTTACCGCCGTTAGCGTACCAAACAGCGTGTGGTTCACCGTTTCATACTGATGCTCCGGCAGCGGCTCGCCCCGAAAGTTGGGCGTGCCCTGGTTTGGATCTTGAAACATGGGTCTGGTCTCCAGATAAAGTACGCTCC
>JBCDJC010000368.1:0-3388 GCA_038748225.1 Cyanobacteria bacterium P01_H01_bin.26
GCCTGACCATACAGATTCCCAAACAAAGAGTCACCATTACGCTCTGCCGTCGGAGTCTCCTCCTGGGCAGATGACTGATAAAACGTCATACTCTTCGTATGGAACTCCGTCTGGTATAGCGTATTCGTCATACCGTTGATCGTTGTCAGATCTGGCTGCCCTATCCCCTGAGCCTGACGGTACAAATAGTCCCCAAAGGGCTGCTCCTGCCGTAGCAACGAGGGTAGCGCCGCCTGGGGCATGCCATACTGCACATCCAACCGGGGCTGGGGCTCATTATGCACGGGGGTTTGGTAGGCCAGCTCGGGGCTGTCGCTAAACTCAGCTAGCCCCTCTTGCCAGTTGGTCACCACCGAACTAATGTCAAATCCCATCGCCCGTTGAAAATGCCATAGCCCCCCCTGCAAAAAGAAAAAGGCCAGGTAAAACTGGGTATTGGCCAGCCACGTGCGTGAGGCATAGCCCGCCACCACGGTTTGATTAGGATCAAAGTAAGATGGCGGAAATGCTGACTTTAGCTCCAGCGTTGGCCCATAAAACTCAGTCGGGTAGCTCAGCGTATCAAACGCACAGTAGTAAGATGCCGCGAAGGATGCGATCGCAATCCCAAATAGCGAATAGGACAAAATCCCATCGGCAGAAAACACAAACAGATCCTGCACCCACTTAAACGGCGGTGTGAGAATATGCCAGGCTCCCCCCACAATTAGCAGCACCGCCACATAAATATGACCGCCCACCAAATCCTCTAAACTATCGATTTGAAACAAACGGGTGCGATAGTCCCAGAGAGTAGCCGGATCCAAGGTAGGGTCGGTCACCAGCCGCACAGTCTCCGTACTGGTGTCATATAGCCCACCAAAATAGAGCGCCTTGATCACCAGCAACAACGCACCCAGCCCCAAAATCACCAGATGATGACCCAAAATAAACCCAAGCTGTTTTGGATTGTTCCAGGCAAAATCAAACTTAGAGGCGTTGCCCTGGGCCATATCCAGGCTGCGGGGCAAACTATTCCGATGAAAATAAGCCCCAAAGGCTAATACCCCAGCCGCCACCAGGTGAATCACCCCAATGGCAAACATGGGATACGTATCCACAATGGATCCATCGGAAAGGTTACCCCAGCCCTCAGCCGCCAAATGGGGTAACAATATCAGCCCCTGCTCATACATGGGCTGGTTCGGAGCATACACCGATAGCTCAAACAGGGTAAACACACCCACCCAGGCCATAATGATGGCCGCCTGAGCCACGTGCGCCACAATAAACGTGTTAGACAGATCGACAAACCGAGCATTGCCGGCCCACCAGGGATGACTCCCTGGTTTTTTGATTGAAGCATCCATAGCGAGACCTAAATAGTAGTTGTCAGTAGAGAGTTTGCCTACCGCCAACAGGCCCGGCAGACAAACTCTCTATTCTGTTGAAAACGCCTAGCTTAAGCCCGCAATAATATGGTCAAAGTAGGCATCCATCTCTTGACCGGCCTGGGCGCCGACCCGATCGGATACCACCGATTTCATGGCTTCAACCGCCTGGACAGTCGGCTCAATGGGTACACCCAAAGAGAGATAGGTTTCCTTGAGACCATCTAAAACCCGCTCATCCAAAATAGACTTGTCCGCCGCCAGCATGGCATAGGTGGCATAGCGCAAAAAGTAGCTCAAATCCCGCAGACAGGCGGCGTAGCGACGGGTGGGGTACATGTTGCCACCGGGAAGAGTAATATCTCCGTACAGCAGGCTTTTGGCCACCGTGTCGCTAATAATGCTCTTGGCACTAGCGCCAATTTTGGTGGCGGCGGTGACCCGCAGCTGTCCGCTCTGGAAATACTGATTGAGCTTATCTAGGTCAGCTCCATCTACATAATTACCCTTCTCATCAGCCGGGTTAATGACAGCGGTAATAGTATCTTGCATGGTTTCCTTATCAAAATCACTTCAAAAAAATCAGCCCAAACCACAGCCCTAGCCCCTCAGACAAAATCTAGAACTGCTCAAACCCCAAATCCTTAGAATGCGCGAATCAGTTCGTCAAAGTAAGGCGCTGCCAGGGCGCTCTCTTCGGAGGTTAAACCATTCAGTGCAGCGGTTTTGATAGACCGCATCGCCAGTTTTAGGTTGGCCAGGGGCACCCCTAGCGATACATACATAGCCCGCATTCCATCCAGGCCAATATCTTGCAAAGGTTTAGAATTACCCGCCAACACACAGTAGGTCACCAGGCGGATATACCAGCCCTGGTCGCGCTGACAAAGAGCGGTTTTCTGAGGATCGCCGCTGTTGCTAGGGGTATTTTTGCACTGTTCCCAAAACCGTTTGCTACCTTCGTCAACGATTTTTTGCTGATTGGCCGCTAGCTTCTGGGATGCACTAATCCGTACGGCCCCGTCGTTAAAAAAGTCTTGCAGCTGCGTTAGTTCAGCAGAGCTGAGGAACCGGTCTGATGTATCTGACTGGGCAATCGTTTTTGCGACAATACTCACGTTTTAAACACTCCTTAATTATCTACGAAAAGTTGTTAATCCAATGCAGCAGAAACTTTGACACGATGACATGCCAACCGGGCACCGCCCATTGGTAAAGATTAAAAAAGAGATCACAGCCCCCAGTAGGCGCTGCAGAAATCCCCTCTCAAGCTGTCGTTAGTCAGTTAAATCGTCTGTCTGTGTCCATAGTGACCCCTTAGTTAGTAACTGGGGGTATTTACCTAACTAGTCAAAAGGTTAAATTTAAACAAAGCCATTCGCCTAGCAAAGCTAAGAAAACAACAACAAAAATACAACTATGTTTACAAGAAAGGATTATAGACTCACTTCTTGTAAATTATTGTCCCAGAGAAAATCCGATAGTATCGCTGTATAGCCTTTCCTGCATGGGTTTTATTGAGATTAAGGTCCTTATTTAGAATATTTCTTATAGTCAATATTGTCCATAGACAACCCAAGGAAAACAAAATGGCCATCGTTTCACTGATAACAATGACCGACTTTGCTTATGGGGCTGTCATGCCACAGCCGGAAAAATTTCCCACGGCTTAGTGTCGGAGCTCGGTGGCCGCGTTGTAGATGGCTTCATGGGTGCGGACCGACTTTTCTAAATTCACCACCGGGTTGGGATAGTCCACCCCAAGTCTCACCTGGCAGCGTTTTTGTTCTTGGGCAGTGAGCTGCCAGGGACTGTGAATTCGCTGACGCGAGAGTGCCTGTAGCTCTGGCAGCCAGTGCTTTACATAGGCACCGTCCGGGTCATAGTCCTTTGATTGTTTGGGGATATTAAAATAGCGAAATCCTCGGGAGTCGTTGCCCACCCCGGCGGTGTAGTTCCAGTTGCCCCAGTTGCTACAGACGTCGTAGTCGATCAGCAGCGACTCAAACCATTCGGCC
>JBCDJC010000369.1:0-3293 GCA_038748225.1 Cyanobacteria bacterium P01_H01_bin.26
ATTTTAATCTTGGATGAAGCCACTTCGGCGGTGGATAACGAAACCGAGGCAGCCATCCAGCGGTCCTTGGAAAAAATCACGTGCGATCGCACCACCATTGCCATTGCCCATCGCCTATCGACGGTGCGTAACGCCCACTGCATTTATGTCATGGACCAGGGACAGCTAGCGGAATGGGGCACCCACGAAGAACTTCTAGCCCGGGACGGTATCTATGCCAGCCTGTGGCGTGTACAGATGGGCGAGCGGGTCCATACCCCTTAAAGAGTCTACGGCCAAACACCCCAAACACCACTTAAATTCCTAGGTGGCAAATGATACCAGCCTAGAACCCGTATGTGTAGTTAACTTATAAACTTCCACAATTGAGCTGGAAAATCCGGACGAAACCAGGACAGTTGGGATAGTGGACTAGAACCAACAGCTCTAGTTGTTTTGGGCATCAGTAAACTTTTCTTAGCTTGTCATGGTACAGAATAGGGCTCACTTAGCAGCGGCGTCTAGCCGACTGACGCACCAACCCCTGATGTGGCTACCAACGGCTTCAGGTATGGCACTTTTAACCGTTGGTGTACCCGGAGCGATAGCGAATGTAGAGGGTCAACCATCGGCTCCAGCCAGCGGCGAAGCCATCGTTAATACTTCAGCCAATGCACCAGCCGCTCCGTCAGCCAATACGCCAGCCGCCATCGAACCTGACGGGGCAGCGGCCATCGAGCCAGCCATAGCCCAACCCAGGTTTTCGCAGTTGAGGGCGCGGGTTAGCGGGCTGCTCAGCAACACTGCCCCCAGACCTGCCCCCAGCCTGGCCGCTGCTCGTTTAGAAGACCATCGCCAAAAGTTAAACCACCGCTCCAATCAGGTGGAGTCCCAGCTATTGAGTATTCAACAGCTGCTGTCAATCCAGTCCTATGGGACTAGTTTTGCCGATCGGCTGCTAGCAGAAGATGCCGCCTACCAGGCCAAGCTCCAGCAGCTCCAGACCCAAGAGGCGGAGCTGCATAGGGTCCTGGGCCAGGCAGACCCAACGCAGCTAGCCCAGCTGCGTCGCCGGGTTCAACTGACGGAGCAAGCGCTGCAACAGCTGGCCCAGCTACAGCTGCAGCGCCACATCGAGCAGGCCCAAGCTAGCTCCACACTGGGACTGTGGCAGGAGCCGATGTATCTCGGTTCGCTGCGCTGGCTAATGGAGCACACCCACGAGCGTCATTTATTAAAGGCTCAACAGCAAACCCTGGCCCACACGCTGATCGCCACTGCTTCAGAGCCAGGGGAGTAGCGTTATTGAGATCGCGGGTCTTCTTTGTCTGAGTGCAGTGTCTGGCCGGGGGTGAAATATAGAAACTTTGACCCGCTGGGGGCGCCCGGTTTGTGCCAAATGCCCTTAGGGACTACAAATGTAGAGCCAGCGTTAGCCGTAAAGTGCTTTGGTATATCTCCCTCAAGTAGGGTAATCTCAAATTCCCCTTCGAGGATGTAGAACAGTTCGTCCGTGTCTGGATGCATTTCCCATACGGGTGAGACACCGGTAATGCTACACGCCCCAAGGTTGCTGCCGTTGAAGGCTACGATGTCCAAAAAGGAGCCGGCGGGACTGGCTGCGAGTTCGGAGTAGACGTTTTTGACTTCCATCGGTTGACTTCCATCGGTAAAGGCGTGGATGTGGCGTCGAGCGGGCTGTGGTGGTATTGAACTATTTAAATATAGTTCAAGTATACTAACTAAAATATATTAACCAACTGTCTCTACTACGGCCCCACATTTTGCCTAAACCGTCTAAACCCGATGCTGGTGGCTATTGCCCACCGTTCTGGGTGCCTGGTACATCTTTTAATCGGCCCTGGAGCTGCATGTAGCTAAGTAGCCAGCTGGTCATGGTGGCTCGCCGCGTCAGGCGGGGAACTAGCTGGTCAACGCTGTACCCCTGGAAGCCTAGATAGGTTTTGAGCAGCTGTTTATTCGGTTTAGGAATTGACCGGGTCAGCTGCACCGTCGCCGGACGACTTTCAATAAAGTTGGGGGGTTCTGGAAACTTTTCCCGCAGGGGCTCAATAACGTTGCGGGTGTCCCACTGCTCGGTGGTCGAATCGTAGCGATAGCCCAGATGGTGCCAAACCAGACGGTTAACGACATCATCTTCTAGCTCCTGATTGAGGATAGCCCAGAGCGTAGCTTCGGTCAGGTCAGGCAAATCAGTCATGGGGACCAAAAACTCAACAGAGCATTAGAATAGCAAGCCGCTGGTTTATACATGGGTATAGTCAGTTTGCACCATTGGACAAGCCTGGGGTGATTTTGTCAGAGCCACTGCTACTTGACGGGTTTAATCGGCGTGGAGTTGAGCGGGCAATGGCTACCTTGCCCCTGCCCCAGACACCGCTGTTTCTAACTCGGCTGCGGCCTCGGTTGGATATCCATGTGTTTGACCAGGTGGCCTCGACCAACCAGACCCTTTGGACCCTGGCAGGTGCTCGGGCCGGAACGGTTGCGATCGCACACACCCAGACCGCTGGCAAGGGGCAACGGGGAAAACAGTGGATGTCTTCTCCGGGCGGTGTCTATCTCTCTATGATGCTAGAACCCGACTGGCCAGCGGAGCGCTCGTTCCATCTTACCTTTAGCAGCGTTTGGGGTATCGTCAGTCAATTTAGAAATTTGGGGGTGGCGGCTCAAATCAAGTGGCCTAATGACATCGTCGTTAGGGGACAAAAACTAGGGGGCATTTTAAGCGAGAGCAAACTGGAACGAGGCACCATCACACGCACGGTCATCGGCGTTGGTATCAATGTTTGTAACCCTGTGCCAGCCACCGGCATCACCTGGCAAACGGCGGCCTCACCTACGACTGAACCTAGCGCCACGGTGCTAAATGAAGTTGCCGCTGCCGTGCTATTAGGTATCTGGCGGGGCGTTTTTTATCGAAATTATACCGATGGCAAAACTTTTACAGACGCCTACCAAAGTCTGCTGACCAACCTGAATACCCCTGTAGTTCTGGAAGGGGAGACATTAAAAGTGATCGGCGTTACCGAAACAGGAGACTTAGTTCTAAAGCCTATGGCCCAAAATTCACCGCTGCCCCATGGCCAGGTAGAGCAACGGATTTATATCAAGCCTGGTGAGTTCTCCCTGGGCTACTCCCAGCCAGGGACATAGGGCGGATGCGACGCCCCCGGGCGGCTAATTACCTTGGGCAAGCTGTTACGACCTTTCTAATTAACTATTAACCAAATCGCTACTCGACTATATATATTTTTTCCTATGGCTGATTTTTCTCCTCTACCGACAGCATC
>JBCDJC010000370.1:0-3290 GCA_038748225.1 Cyanobacteria bacterium P01_H01_bin.26
GTTGATTTTGGACGGGCACTATTGTTGGTACAGCGGGTGTGATTATCTTCCGTTGTGTGACGATGGCTACTATTGAGATCGCAAACCTCAGCTATGATGCGAACCTAATTCAGTGAAATTGCCACTACTGTGCCTAATCTCACAGCCCACGATTTGGATGTTTCGCGGCTTTTGTTTGATCTAAAGCGGTGTGGAGAGCTAGTGAGCAGGTTTACCGGTTGGTTGGACCCAGATGCGATCGCAACTTGCGTTACCAATGGTCTCATCGAACAGTTCGATTGTGCTTTTACCCGCATTTGGCTCGTGGAGCCAGACCGCAGAGCCCTACGCTTAGTATCTTCATCGGGCCTCTACACCCAACTGGATGGTGACTTTGCTCGGGTCCCAATGGGAGCCTTCAAGGTGGGCAAAATCGCCCAGCACTGTATTCCTTTTTTGAGCAACTGCCTGCCCGATGAGGACTGGGTTAAAGATCGAGAATGGGCCATCGCCAAAAAGATCCAAGGCTTTGCCGGATTACCCTTGATGGCCGATGAGCAAGCCATTGGCGTGCTGGCTGTCTTTAGCCATCGTCCCATGGCCCCCGAATTTTTAGAAGTTCTGCAAATTCTCAGCCTGTCGGTGGCGGGGGCGCTGGCCAGTGCCGTTAACCATCAGGCATTGCTACACGCACCAGATACCGCCCATCTATCAGAACAAATGGCGGCCCTTTTAGGCGGCCAACGTCTGAGTCTGTTAGGAACAGAACAACCGTTGGCCCTGCCAATAACTCAGCTACTGTTGCAAATGGCAGATTGTTTAATCAAGCTATCTTGTCAATACTGTCGTTTGGTCTATGACACAGATACGGTGACAGTTGAGGCCATGCTGGCTACCGATCTAACCCAGCCCTTGAGTGAGGCTGCCATCACTGAAATTTTTCAGGATATTTTGACATCAGGACAGGCTCTAGGAGGAGAATTTCAAACTCAGACTGGGGCCAATGTAACCCAAATACGACTACAGCTACCGCAACAAATTAGCCAGTCCAGACAGCCTCAAACAGAATCTCCTCTCTCTGAGCGAGAACGGGAGGTGATACAGTTACTCGCTCAAGGGCATCGCGATCGCGACATTGCAGAACAACTTTATATTAGCGAGAGAACTGTTAAATTTCATGCTAAGAACATGCTGGAAAAGCTAGGTGTACGTACCCGCATTCAGGCTGTTTTTGAAGCCACCCAAAACGGCTGGCTAAGCTAATCTGGTACTTCGTAATGGTTCTCTCAATAGGTTTGCTAGCTAACCTCAGCTATGTCCCAAATCCACCGCCACCAGGCGTTTCGATAATAAAAGTATCATCGGGCTCCATGGACACCTGAGCATTACTGCCGATAGTCTCTAGTTGTCCGTTACCCCGCTCAATAGTATTTTGTCCCAGCTGCCCCGACTGTCCTCCCTGTAAGCCAAACGGAGCCACCTGACGATGGCCTGAGATAATAGCAGCGGTCATTGCTTCACGGAAACGAATCCGCCGAATTACCCCATTACCCCCTGAATATTGGCCCGTGCCGCCGCTGTTGGAACGGATGGAAAATTCATCCACCAGGACGGGAAAGCGCCACTCTAGCACCTCCGGATCCGTAAGCCGAGAATTTGTCATGTGGGTTTGTACGGCATCAGTGCCTGCAAAGTCTGGGCCAGCTCCAGAGCCACCGCAGATGGTCTCATAATACTGGTAGCGATCATTGCCAAAGGTGAAGTTGTTCATGGTGCCTTGGCTAGCTGCCATGGTACCCAGCGCCCCGTAGAGGGCATTGGTAACCGCCTGGGAAGTTTCCACATTGCCTGCTACGACAGCCGCCGGATAGCACGGGTTGAGTAGGCACCCTGCTGGTACAACAACCTCTAAGGGTTTGAGGCAGCCTGCATTGAGAGGAATATCGTCATCAACCAGAGTACGAAAGACATAAAGGACGGCGGCTTTACAGACGGCTAGGGGGGCATTAAAGTTGTTGCCTTGCTGGGGTGACGTACCGGTAAAGTCAATACGGGCAGAGCGTTTTGCCTGATTGATTAAGATAGCTAGATGAATCTGGGTGCCATTGTCGGTGGTGTAGGTAAACTCTCCGTCTGACAATACATCAATGACCCGCCGGACGGCCTCAGCTGCGTTGCTTTGCACATGGTGCATATACGCCTGCACTTGTCCTAGACCATAGTGGGCTACCATACGTTTCAGTTCTTGCACACCGCGTTTATTGGCTGCCACCTGGGCACGCAAGTCTGCTAGATTCTGGGTCAGGTTACGTACAGGGTATGGACCAGACTGCAAGAGTTCTGTGATGGTAGCTTCACAAAATTGTTCTTGCTCAATGAGCTGTACGTTGTCGATTAAGATACCTTCTTGCTCGATGGTTTTACTATCAGGAGGCATGGAACCTGGAGTAATACCGCCAATATCCGCGTGGTGCCCCCGTGATGCAACGTAAAAGGCAGGGATGGGCGGAATAGAGCCATTTGTATCGATAAATACAGGCGTAATTACCGTGATGTCCGGTAGATGTGTTCCCCCGTTATAGGGATTATTGGACATATAGACATCGCCGGGGTTAAAGCTGTTTTCCTTAGCTTGAATCAGGCTAAGAACGCTCTCTCCCATAGAGCCTAGATGGACGGGAATATGGGGAGCATTGGCCACCAGCTGACCCTGCCGATCAAAAATAGCGCAGGAGAAATCTAATCGCTCTTTGATGTTGACTGAGTAGCTAGTGTTCTGCAGGGTGATACCCATTTCTTCTGCCACAGAGCGGAAGAGATTATTAAAGATTTCTAGCTTGACTGGATCAGGTTTATCCAACGGTAGCGTTGGGTCTATTGGACTTTGGGATTTGGTCTGAGAGTTGAGCACCAGATGATTTTGTCCTGTGAGCTGAGCCGACCAGCCAGGTTCGATGACATTGGTGCCTGTGGGCTCAATAATGAGAGCTGGGCCTTGGATAATATCATTGGGAAAGAGATGTTCTCTCTGGTAGACAGGGCTGGCATGCCAGTCTCCTTTGGCATAGATGGGAACGGTAGTGATCGGACTTAGAGGCTGAGTGCGCTGGTGAATCAGGGGTGGCTCGTCAATAGAATTTGTTTGTCCAATGGTTTCTACAGAGACAGCTTCTACCATGAGGGCTTTGTTGGGCATGGTAAACCCATAGCGCTGTTTGTAGACGTGCTCAAACTGGGCTGTCATCTCGGTGAGCGAGCCAAAAGAGACCATTAGAGCTGAGTCAGTGCCGCTGTAGCGTAGGTGGACTTTA
>JBCDJC010000371.1:0-3287 GCA_038748225.1 Cyanobacteria bacterium P01_H01_bin.26
GAATACGGCCTACTGGGGTCCCCCAAAACGACGATCGACTCCGCAAAAGGCATTGACCATGAATATGGGAGCATATACCAATATTTCATCTGTCAATTTTCAGCACGATGCTCTAGCGGCTACGACGGTGGATGGCAGCGTACAGGATCGAAAAACAAATCAAAAACGTCCGGTGCAAGAGCGTCAGAGCGATCGCACATCTCTTTCTAAAAAATCAGCCCTTAAGGCTCAATCCCATAAACGTCTCAAACAATTTCGAGAGACAGGACGGGACTTGGCCCAAGCGGCTTACAGGGCTCAGGCAATTGCCGATCGCTCCGTTGATGATGTCGTTACCGTGACCGGAAAAATAGACACCGTGCGCTACGGAGAGATTCTCCGTCTCAGAGGGGTGGTGGGTTTGCGCGGAGCTGGCCATAGTTACGATGGGTTGTACTACGTCAAAGAAGTTACCCATACCCTGCATAAGGGCAATTACAACCAATCATTTACGATTACTCGTGAAGGATTAGGCACAACCCGACAAAAGGTGGCTGTATGAATTTTTTTGGTAAGTATCGTGGTAAAGTCACCGCCAACAAAGATCCCTTGAATCTGGGTCGAGTTCAAGTTAGCGTTCCGGCAATTTTTGGCGATGAGAAAAATAGTTGGGCCTTGCCTTGCACCCCTTATGCAGGCAAGGATATTGGCTTATTTATGATCCCGCCTATACAAACCAATGTCTGGGTCGAGTTTGAAGGTGGCGATCCTGACTACCCTATTTGGAGTGGATGTTTTTGGGGAGAGAAAGAGCTGCCTAAAAATGCTCAAGTTAGCGATCCCGATAAGGTACAAATATTTCAGACAGCAGGCATCACCTTGACTCTGAGTAATTTAGAGGAAAAGAGTGTTAAGAAAGGCATTACCTTGGAGGTCACAAAACCAGTGGTAGAAAAGCCGCTAACGCTGGTTTTTAATAAAGATGGTATTGAGTTAAATAACAATGACATCACTACTGCAAAATTATTAGCAGATACGATTGAACTAAAAAATGGCGATGCCACCCTAATAACACTGGCAAAAGATAGCATTCAGCTTAAAGAACAGTCCATTGAGATTAAGCTCACCCAAAATAGTATTGAGTTGGTTTGTAATCCGGCCTCGGTAAAGCTGAGTACATCTGCTGGTATTGCCTTGGCGAATAATCCGGCCTCGGCCAAGTTAAGTTCATCGGGAATTGAACTAAGCTCTACTCCTGCCAGTGTCAAAGTGGCTGCATCAGGGGTAGAAGCCAATAGCGGTGGATTAGGAGCCATCAAGATCTCCCCTGCGAGCGTCAATGTCAATAGTGGTGCCCTAGAAGTGACATGAGGAGAGTTTTATGCCTGGATTTTTGTTAAATGCTAATTCCGCTGTGATCTGCGCCCATGGCGGCCAAGCCAAACCAACGGTTCCAAACCCAAGGGTGAAAGTAATGGGGGCTCCTGTGACAACCCAGGGGCCACCGTATGTAATTGCAGGATGTGCCAATCCACCGCCACCAGCCAATGTAGGACCATGCATTATGGGCAATTGGATCACAGCGGCCCTGCGAGTGAAAGTAATGGGCATGCCGGTATTGTTGCAAGATAGTCAGGCATTGTGTGTGCCGACAGGCACACCATTAAGTATTATTTTTGCGAATGCACGGGTCAAAGGAATGTGAAAGTACAAAGCACAGTGGAGAGGACATTTAGTTATGACGGTCAATATCAAATATCCATTTTCCATTGATGGTCGAGGACGTGTGGCTGATACTGCACCGGATCCCCATATTCGTCAGCTGATCGAACAAGTCTTATTTACAGGGCCTGGGGAACGGGTGAATCGTCCTAATTTTGGGAGTCAGCTCCAACAGCTTTTATTTTCTCCCAATAGTCCTGAGTTGGCTGCAGCGACACAGTTTCTTGCCCAGGGAGCACTAGAAGAATGGCTAGGAGATCTAATTCATGTTGAAGCTGTGGAAGTTACTAATGAAGAGTCTCAGCTTGAGATCAGGATTCAGTATGTTGTTTTAAAAAATCAGGAGCGTCAGTCAGTCGCTTTGACCCGTGAATTTTAAGGATTAATACCTGAGATGGAATAGTCATGCCAACCCAATACCGTTGCAAAAATGAACGACGACGGATCTTGCTTCGTCAAATAACAGAACAGGATGGGCAGCCCCGGCTGAATGGGATTGACTATATAGAAGTTGCTGCGGATCGGCAAACGCTACAGGTTTATTTTATTCATCCTCTGTCTACGTTATCAAATGCTGATTCAGGAGTGTCGTTACAGGTGGACAACCTGTTGATTACAGGGGGTGTTCAGAAAGAGACCCTGGGTGTGGAGTCCATCAGTGTTGTTTCTAATTTGTTGCGAGTCAGGGTTGACCGAACTGGTGATTATTCGACCTATACGTTACGGTTAGTGCAATCATCGTCTCAATTGCTCCCTCCCAGTGGTATAGATCCCCAGCTTGTAGCCGTAGACTTTTCCTTTTGGGTTAATGAAATCAGTGAGCTGGATTGTCGGCCCGCTGAGCCCTCTGCAGAGAAGGCATCGCCCTCACCTGCCATTGATTACTTAGCTAAGGATTATGGTAGTTTTCGGCGATTAATGTTGGATCGGCTGGCGGTGACTCATCCTCAATGGCAGGAGCGTAATCCGGCTGATGTTGGGATTATGTTGGTGGAATTGTTGGCCTATGGCGCTGATCATCTGAGCTATTATCAGGATGCTGTTGGTACTGAGGCCTACTTAGGCACAGCGCGGCGGCGGATTTCGGTACGGCGTCATGCCCGCATGTTGGACTATTTTATGCATGAAGGCTGTAATGCTCGGGCATGGGTGGTACTGGAGATACTGGCAAAAGATGAGGAGCCTCAGGAGGAAGGACCAAAGGGAGAGGAGGCAAGGTCTCATAAATCTAGATTTTGCGAGGGGCTAACGCTATTAGGCCCAGATGTGGAGCAAAATCGTTCGGGGGTTAAGTGTTTGTCGCGAACCGCTTTACCCAAAGGAGTATTCACAGACCAGGAGCAGTTTTATCTGGCTTTAAGTCAGGGAGCACAGGTATTTGAGACGTTGCATGACATTGTTGTATATCCGTCTTTGAACAGGGTGCAGTTTTATACCTGGGGTGATGAAGATTGTTGTTTGCCAAAAGGGGCGATGCAAGCGACGTTGTGCGATCGCAACCAAAACCTATGCAAATATTTAAAACCGAATCGCGTTCTCATTATTGAAGAAGTCAAGGGGCCAGAGAGTGGCGATTCCCGAGATGC
>JBCDJC010000372.1:0-3276 GCA_038748225.1 Cyanobacteria bacterium P01_H01_bin.26
ACATCTAACCCATCGTGGTCGCCGTAGGCATAAAACGGATCACGACAATTGTCGCTGGCTAGGGCCACAGCGATACCACGCTGGTGTAACTCATGCAGGAGCGTCACCCCGCGATACCGGGGAGTATATTTCGACTGGCGACCCTGTAGGTAGAGATTACACATGGGCAGGCTAACAACACCGATATTAGCGGCTTTGACCAGGGTCAGGGTTTCCTCAACAACTTCAGGAGCCTGCACCGACAGGCTGCAGCAGTGACCGCAGGTAATGACCCCGTTAAAATCGTGGCGCAGGGCCGCCTCGGCCACATGGCGCAGGGTAATATCCCCAGGATCAAGGCTCTCATCGGTGTGAAAATCCAAATCTAGACCGTAGCGTTGGGCTAGGGTAAAGGCGCGATCGAGCTGGGGTACGAGGTCCTGATTCATGTAAGCCACCCCCCCCAGCACCCCGCCAAACTCTGCTACGAGCTGGGCCAGGGGTTCCGCCTCGGCGGTCAGAAAATAGTCTAAAGACACCAGGCAAACGGCTTGTAACATCAGCCGGTCACGCCACTGGCGGCGGAGTTTGTCAAACACTTGAAAATTCATTTTTCCCAAGGGGCCAAAGCTGTCCAGGTGGGTGCGGATGGCCTGGGTGCCGTGGGCATAGCTGCATTTGAGGCCAAACTCCATGCGGTGGTACAGCTCGTCGGGCCGCCAGCGGTCGTGATCCTGACGCACGGTTTCTAGGGCACTGGCAAAGGTACCGTCGGGGTTGGGGGAGCGGGGCCAGATGTGACCTTTGTCCAGGTGGGTGTGCATATCCACAAAACAAGGCCAGATCAGTCCCTGGCGTAGATCTACCGCAGGCACATTATCCGGAGCCTGCCCCGCTGGGGTAATGTGCGCGATCGCACCGCCACGTACCTCCAGATCCACCGCCACCAGCTCCTCCTGGTGGGGATATGCCTGCAGCGACGGAATCGGCCCTAGGGTGACATCCTGCCCCAACAAAGCCAGCGGCACCCGGCCATTGAGCAACCAGTAGTGGGGCGCATCGGGAACCGTGATAAATCCAGCCATGGTTGGTTTTAGGTTTAATTCTCTCGCCGAACGGCGCTCTCATGCCAGTGCTGGAGCAATCGATCGGATAGTACCGTCAGTCCGACAAAGATAGCCACCCCCAGGGCTGTCGTCATCAGCAGAGCTGCAAACATGCGGGGAATTTGCAGGTTAAAGCTAGAAATCAGAATCTGATAGGCAATGCCGGAGCGGGTGCCACCGGTACCCGCCACAAACTCAGCCACCACGGCCCCGATCAGCGCCAACCCACCGCTAATGCGCAAGCCCCCCAAAAAGTAAGGCAGGGCGCTGGGCAGCCGCAGATGGATCAGTGTTTGCCAGCGGGAGGCCCCGTAAATTTCAAACAGGTTTTGCAGGGTGTGATCGGCGCTGTTGAGACCCAGGGTGGTATTGGACACAATCGGGAAAAAGGCCACAATCCAGGCGCACACCACCAGGGCCATAAAGGTATTGTTTTGTAGCCAGATAATAATTAGGGGTGCGATCGCAACAATGGGCGTGGTTTGCAATATCACCGCATAGGGAAAAAAGCTGCGTTCGACCCACTTGCTCTGGGCAAACAAAATGGCAATCAATAACCCCGATGCGATCGCAGCTAAAAAGGCCACCACCGTAATCTGAACCGTGACTAGCAGCGACGGAAACAAGTCTCCCCACTCTTCTAAAAGGGTTTTCACCACCAGCCCCGGCCCCGGCAACAAATAGGGGGGCATATTAGTGGCCCGCACAAAGATATCCCAGCCAACCACTGCCGCTATGCCCACCAGACCTGGGGCCAGCCAGTTCCATAGGGCTCCCGAACTTTTTTTCCCAGACGTCTTTGGCACCTGTTTTCCCAGTCTCTTACTGTGCTTGCTTATCGTACAGCAGCCTGTTCTTCTGCTGCCGACAGCGCCGTCATAATGTCTCGGCAATAGTGGTTAAACTGCGACGAGGTCCGAAATCTATCTGTCCTTGGATAGGCGGCGTCAATGGCAATATCGGCCACTATCCGGCCGGGCCGGGCCGCCATCACCACCACCCGCGACGACAGATACACCGCCTCGTAGATATTGTGGGTAACAAACAAAACCGTCCAGGCTTTGTTTTCCCAAAGATGTAACAGATCGCTGTTTAAGCGGCTGCGGGTCATTTCATCCAGGGCGCCAAAGGGTTCATCCATTAGCAAAACATGGGGTTTGGTGACCAGCGCCCGGGCAATTGAGACCCGCATTTTCATCCCCCCCGATAGCTGGCGGGGATAGCTACGCTCAAAGCCACCTAGGTCAACAGTATTAATGGCATCCTGAATATCGGCCCGCACCGAACGCAGCGACTTTCCCTTGAGCTTAAGCGGCAGATATATATTGTCCACCACGCTGGCCCAGGGCATCAGGGCCGGGTCTTGAAAGACAAAGGCCAGACTCCGCTGAGCAGGGGGGCGTTGCCAGGCCAGAATGCCACCGGTGGGAGACCCCAGCCCGGCCACCAGACGTAGTACCGTGCTTTTACCACAGCCCGAGGGTCCCACCAGGCTGACAAACTCCCCTGGCTGCACCGCTAAATCAACGCCCCGCAGGGCAACTGTTCCATTTTTATAAATCTTATTAATACCCGTAAGGGTTAGCAGGGGGAGCGGCATTCGAGCTGGGGACAAACATCTCCCTTAGGGTAGCGGCTCTGGCACCATCCCATGGCTATCTCTGCTACCCTAGAGCGCACGAGTATGGTTCTAAGGGGCGTAAGCTTCGCCTAGCGGCTGGAAGCTTTGAGGATCTCCACAAAGATAGCCACCCTGCCACATGACATGACCTGCCAGCTATGACCTGCCAGCTATAACCTGATGGAAAGAAAAGTACTAACTAAGGCGCTGCTTGCCTTGGGCCAATGGGGCTGGCTGCTGCTCTCTCCCATGCGCCAGAACCCTGTGGCAGCCCAGGTGCCACCCCAGATACCTCCTCCCCCCCTCGATACGCCCCCGGACTCTCCCCTGCCAGAGGAGCTGTTACCCACGCTGCCGCCCCTTGATGAGCTGCTCTCCCCAGACGCGCCGCCACCGCCCGAGGATGGACTGGGGGAACGGGAGGCCACATTCTATGTGGCCGATATTCAAGTGATCGGCAGCACGGTTTTTGACGAGACGGATTTAGCCGATTTGCTGGATCCATACCGCAACCGTCAGGTCAGCTTTAACGAACTTTTGCAGCTGCGGGCAGATATTACCGAGCGATAT
>JBCDJC010000373.1:0-3205 GCA_038748225.1 Cyanobacteria bacterium P01_H01_bin.26
CCCCTATTCAATAACCTACTTATTCACCACAATGGGCCTCAGACATGGTCAATCAGACCACCCATCAAGAGGAGATAACGATCGTGAAACTCTCGGTCTACGGAAAAGGTGGCATTGGCAAATCCACCACTAGCTGCAACATTTCCGTTGCTCTGGCTAAACGGGGTAAAAAAGTGCTTCAGATTGGCTGTGATCCCAAACACGACAGCACATTTACCCTGACAGGCTTTTTGATTCCCACCATCATTGACACGCTACAGGAGCGGGATTACCACTACGAAGATATCTGGCCTGAGGATGTTATTTACCAGGGTTATGGCGGCGTTAGCTGTGTTGAGGCGGGGGGACCACCGGCTGGAGCAGGCTGTGGCGGCTATGTAGTCGGTGAAACGGTCAAGCTGCTAAAGGAGCTAAATGCCTTTGATGAGTACGATGTCATCCTATTTGATGTGCTGGGTGATGTGGTTTGCGGCGGATTTGCCGCGCCGCTCAACTATTCTGACTACTGTATGATCGTCACTGACAACGGCTTTGACGCCCTGTTTGCAGCTAACCGGATTGCCGCCTCGGTGCGGGAAAAAGCGCGCACCCACCCCCTCAAGCTGGCGGGTTTGATCGGTAACCGTACCTCAAAGCGGGATTTGATCGACAAGTACGTTGAAGCCGTTCCCATGCCGGTACTGGAAATTTTGCCCCTGATTGAGGACATTCGGGTCTCTCGGGTGAAGGGTAAAACCATCTTTGAAATGGCAGAAACCGATCCGTCCCTGCTGCCGGTGTGTCAGTACTATCTCAATATTGCCGATCAGCTCATTGCCCAGCCTGAAGGGGTTGTCCCCAACGATGTGGCTGACCGTGAGCTATTTGCTTTGCTTTCAGACTTCTACCTCAACCCGCCTGAGGCGGCAGCTCCCCAGGAGAAAAGCGAGCTGGATCTTATGCTGGTTTAGCTAAATGCCGGTCATGGCCACCACCTCGATACCTGGGGACCAGCCAGGGCATTGGGTGGAGCCCAGGCCAGACCGGCCGATCCGATCGGTTACTTGCTTTGAATTTCCTAAAAGGCTGGCCATTCTGACGCTGAGGTGCTACATTGCTGCGTGCCCTATCTATTTTTTGGGTGGGGATGTAGCCAAGTTAGAGACTGTCTCAAGATATGGCCTTTTTTGAGAATTTTACCACCGCCATCCGTGACAAGTGGTTGAACTATGTGCAAGACAATCGCGCCTGGTTAGAGCTGCAGATGAACAACGTCTCCGTTAGAACCCCTGACGGCGGTCGTCGCCCATCTTCGCTGCTGATCCTAGGGGTGATCAATGCCATTGAACCTAAGCTATCAAATTTGATGGTGCCGTTCTATAAGCTCAACTCCGATGAGGACGCCCTAGTCGATGTGCTAGGACTCAACTTTGATCCAGAGATGGTCTTGGATGGAAAAAGTGAGGTTGGCCCTACCCTAGATGCCTCTCCGGGGGATGATACTCCCCTATTGGAAGGTCTAGATGGCCTAGATTAGGCGGCAAGCGATCGGATGGATTGACCGGTGAACAACCGCTGGAGAGGTGAATCGCGCGTTCGCCCTGCCAGCGACTATTGCTACTGTTCCGAGGACGTTAATCACGATGACAACGACTGCCAATACTCTCTCCCTTGACTTTGACTGTGATACGGGCAACTACCATACGTTTTGCCCCATCAGCTGTGTGGCCTGGCTCTACCAAAAAATAGAAGACAGCTTCTTTTTGGTGATTGGCACGAAAACCTGCGGCTACTTTTTGCAAAATGCCATGGGGGTGATGATTTTTGCTGAGCCTCGCTACGCCATGGCTGAGCTAGAAGAAGGGGATATTTCTGCCAAGCTAAATGACTATGAAGAACTTAAGCGGCTGTGTTTGCAGATAAAACGCGATCGCAACCCCAGCGTCATCGTTTGGATCGGCACCTGCACCACCGAAATCATTAAAACCGACCTAGAAGGCATTGCTCCAAATCTAGAAGAAGAAATCGGCGTTCCCATCGTAGTCGCCCGTGCCAATGGCCTCGACTACGCCTTTACCCAGGGTGAAGACACCGTCCTTGCCGCCATGGCCCAGCGCTGCCCCACCGAGGAGCCTGTTGCCAAAGCCCCCGCCCCCGAAAAGAAAGACCGCAACAGTCTCACCAAGCTGCTAACCCTCGGTCGTAAGCCAGAAGCCGACGCGCCCGATGCGGTCTCTGAATATCACGACCATGCACCGCTGATTCTCTT
This sequence comes from Cyanobacteria bacterium P01_H01_bin.26, assembly GCA_038748225.1. Taxonomy (GTDB): domain Bacteria; phylum Cyanobacteriota; class Cyanobacteriia; order Phormidesmidales; family Phormidesmidaceae; genus Leptothoe. The sequence goes on from JBCDJC010000373.1 coordinate 2,249, forward strand.
TGGCTCCGTACCAAACCCGGTCGTCACCCAGCTCAATTTAGAACTAAAAAAACAAGGTATCAAAGTCTCTGGCTGGCTACCCGAAAACCGCTATACCGAGCTACCCGTGATCAAAGAAGGCTACTTTGCCTCCGGCGTAAATCCCTTTTTGTCGCGCACTGCCTCCACGCTGATGCGTCGCAAAAAGGCAAAGGTCATTGGTGCACCGTTCCCCATCGGCCCCGACGGTACCCGAGCCTGGGTCGAAAAAATTTGCTCAGTACTGGGCGTTGAACCTAAGAGACTAGAGGAACGAGAAGCCAAGATTTGGGAATCCGTGGAAGACTACGTTAGCCTGATCCGGGGCAAGTCAGTCTACTTTATGGGCGACAACCTGCTAGAGATTGCCATGGCCCGCTTTCTCATCCGCTGCGGCATGACCGTACCGGAAATTGGTATCCCCTATATGGACAAGCGCTTCCAGGGAGCCGAGCTGTTGCTACTAGAGCGCACCTGTGAAGAAATGGGTGTACCAAAACCTAAAATTACTGAAAAACCGGACAACTACACCCAGATTCAACGCATTCTGGAGATCGAACCAGATCTAGTCATCACGGGCATGGCCCATGCCAACCCTTTGGAAGCAAGAGGCATCAATACCAAGTGGTCGGTGGAGTTTACCTTTGCCCAGATCCACGGTTTTGGCAATACCCGCGATATTCTTGAGCTAGTCACCCGACCGTTGCGACGCAACAGCAACCTCAAAGACTTGGGATGGGAAAAGCTGGTCAAGGAAGAGGCTAACGTTTAGCAGTTTCTAGTATTAACGGGTCGGCAGTTGCCCCAGGGCAATGGCCGACCTAGACATCCAGTTTTTTATCAACCTTTGAAAACTTAAATGAGGTTAAAGGGTTAGAGACAACTAAACTTTAGCTGCTGGCATATGCTTCACTGCGGATGCAGTTCAGTGGTAGAACG
>JBCDJC010000374.1:0-3197 GCA_038748225.1 Cyanobacteria bacterium P01_H01_bin.26
CACCAGATAGGTGTTTTGGTGTGTTGTGTGCTCCTGTGCTCGGGTCTGTGCTAAGGGTTTGCGGTGAGTGCACCTCTGAGATGTGCGTTTGTTGTTCTGATGTTGCGCTATCCATTGATTTTAGTGAGCTGTAAACGTGTGCGTTTGTTGTGCTTTAGGTGCGCTATTACTGTGCTGAAAGTGTGCTCCGCAGCACAATTAAGAAGATTGAAAAACCTCTCCCTAGTTAGGATTTAAGTCTTTCAGATAGTTATTCTTTAGTTGTTGCCATTTAGCTGGTGTCATAACCGATAATCATTGTTATTTTTGCGTATTGACAGCATGAACAGTGACCACGCTGATACGTAGTCTTTAAAAAGAAAGAATCTGGAATTAAATAGAAATCACCGTTATCATGGTGGTTAAGGGTTAATGGTACTAACCTGTCTTGCCTCGGAGTCCTCGGTTGGTGCTCTGGGGCGTTTACATTTTTTGGCAGTAAAAAGAGTGGCTACGTAGGCGTCGCCTCCCCCTAGTGAGAGCCTAGAATTGTTAGTGTGAGCTTCAAATCAGTTGGGCATGATTGGTTAATCCTTTTGATGGCAACAAGATCAAGAGGTGATACGCGTAAGCGCTGCCGTATAAAACTTACGCTTATTTATGACTCACCAACCTTTTCAGCTCTTTCAGCTTTTGCTATTTCCACTGCTTCAACCAAATCACCGATCGAACAGTTATAAAGCTCCATCAGTTTTTCAGTAACAGAGAAAGGTGGCTTAGGTTCTCTTAGACCGGACTCCCAATTTCTTATGGTCGTCTCAGTGACACCTAGCGCTTCAGCTACTTGCCTTTGAGTTAATCCGGCGTCAATTCGCAGCTGCACGAACTTTTGCTTTTTTTCTGAACTTGTCATAGCATAACATCGGTTGCGTAATTTGAATTACGCAACTCCACTTATGGGCATGTCTTGAGAATTTGCTTTCCGGCTACCCCCCAAGACATGTCTATTCTCTCAACCCATGCCCCCCCCCTGCATCAAGGGATTGAGGAGTCATACACCAGTACCATTTGCCCCATGGTCATTGAGGACCAAATTATGTGCATTGCTAATGTTCGATCCGCAACCAACCGACCCCACAGCCAGACGGCTTACCTGTCTGTTTGATTACAAATGGAAAACTATAGAGTGCCCTGAATCTGGAGGCAGCTGGCAAACTAATCAATACCCAATGAGGCCACGCTCCCTATGGAATCGGTGGCAAGATGCAGCCACCATCATCGGTGTTCGGTTTGGGAATCAAACCGCTTACGCCATGGTGGATATAGATGTCGGCAGTGATTATCACAATGCCGATGGATTAAAGGCTATCCAGGATGCATTGGAGATGATCGGTCTGGTCCGTAGCGTGCTGGTCCGATCATCCTGGTCCGGTGGTTGGCACCTTTATTTTCCGTTACCTGAGTTAGTTTCATCATTTTCTCTAGCATGTGCGCTCAAACACACGCTAGAGGCTCAGGGGATAGCTGTCAAAGCGGGACAGTGTGAGATCTTCCCCAATATCAAGCCCTATGGCCGTCCCTGGGAAGTTACGGAATATAACGGCCATCGACTACCGCTGCAGCCTGGCTCAGGTAGCTGCTTACTCGATCACAATCAAAACCCCACTGCCGGAGACCTAGAGCGGTTTTTCTGGCAATGGGATTTTTGCTGTAAGGCTCAGGATATGGCTCTACTTGGGCCAGCTCTGGAGCAGGGTCGAGAGCTACAGCGCAAACGGAAACGTGAGCGACCTGGGAAGGTAGACCAGTGGCTAGCCGATCTGCGAGTGGAGCTAGAAACCGGTTGGACAGGAGCTGGTCAGACGAATAGTTTGTTGCGTGCGATCGCAACCCATGGCCGAGTTTTTGAAGGACTGGCCGACGATGAATTAGCCATCTACATCGAGCAGATGGCCTACACGAGAGCGGGCTATCGCAAGCACTGCAACCACCAGCCGCACATACCTAAAAAATCAAAGGCCTGGTCACGGTGGGCAACCAGGTTTTATTGGCCGCTGGGCACCCCACCCAGGCGGGAAGTTTCAACCGTGAGCATCAACGATGAACGTCGTGACGATGCTCGCCAACGGATCCAGTGGGCTGTTGGCCATTTAGCTCAGGCAGGCCAGCTAAAAGATACCGTTTCCCACCGGCTAACCCAGCTCTGCCGGTTAGCCAAAACCAGTGCTCAGACCCTATACAAAAATTTAGACCTCTGGCATCCGAAACAGTGGTGTGTAATCCCCCAGCCTGAGACGGTTTCACCCATCAAATCGGATTGTAATGAAAGACAGACTTATCCGCCGAAACCATTGCCAGATGGACCATTACACACCTTACCCCCCTTATTGAGGTGTAGGCCCGTGACGCCCCTCCCCAAAAATCTATTACCCAGGGGAGGAGAGGGGGTTTTAGGGGGAGAGAGGGGTTATCCACAGGGCTGTGAGGGGACCTGAGCTGTGGATAACCGCTGTTTTATCGAGGAGCTACTTGTGATTTCCCTAGGCAGACGCCTGATTCCAGATTTTGACTATCGGCTGTGGGTTTGGGTTCAGACAGCTGGTTTGGACGTGTCCCCCACAGAATCTACTAATCAGCTAATTGCCCGATTGGATGACTCTAAGTTGATCAGCCTGAGCAAACACGTACTCAAGTAGTTGGGAGGTAACTATGTGGAGCAAGCTAATTGACACTCTGGGGCTCATGGCCAATGCGATGGAGCGTCAAGCCATTGCCCAAGAGCGGATCGCGTCAGCTATTGAAGGGCAGCAGCTACCAGAGAAGGGCGATCAGCAAGCGGCAGCGGCGGTGCTGGGGGTATCGGCCCGGACCGTAGCTCGCAATCATGACCAGTGGATCGAAGGCGTTCACTATCATCGCGAAGGGCGTCGGGTTACCTATAACCTAGCCTTACTCAGAGATTGGCAGGTGAACAAACATGATTTGAACGCCCACCAAAGGGCAATCACCAAATGGCAGAAAGGCTTGCTCAGCAACCTTAAAAGGCGGGCTTAGCCTGGGCCTGCCATAATAGTGAGAGCCGTAAAAGGTAGCGATTAATGACAGCCTCTTTAATCAATTTAGGACTACCTGCTGGTGATGAGCAACGTCTTTGCTTAGAGGGCGTTACCTGGCAGCAGTATGATTCGCTGGTATCCCTGTTTGTTGACCAATTTCCA
>JBCDJC010000375.1:0-3177 GCA_038748225.1 Cyanobacteria bacterium P01_H01_bin.26
GAAGAAATGTATGTACTGCTGGTCCCTGGCAGTGAAGAGGTGTTTTTAGAACCCGAGGAGCTATTGGCAAAACTCAGGGCCATGCTGGCTGAATACCCCAACCAGCTGCCCAGGGATCTGCAAAAGTTTGACTCCCTTGACAAACAGGCCAAATATCTCTGTGAAACCGCCTGCGAATTTGAGGTGGCTCCGGGTGTTTCCTGGCAGTGGTATGCCGTACGTTTGGAGAAGTAGACGGGCCAGGGCACCTAAAACAGACAGCGCAATTCGTTTGCCCACTAGCCCTTGGAATCGCCCCTTTTGCTGAGAAACTATGTAAAATAAGGAGCAAATTGCGTTGCTGCTTGGAGCGATGGGCTGATCTGTGGACGAACTCAGAACGGGGTTAGAGTTAGCAACCCGCGACGAACTGGCAGCCTTGGGCGAGGTCCTGTTTCGGCCAAAGTTTAATCCATTGGACTACTGGCATACTCCTGCCCCTGAAGTGTTGCAGGCGTGCGATCGTAGCCACCGCATCGCCCAGATCGAATCCCGGGTGCGCTACCTGGCCGCCGACGGGTTCACCGTGCTGCGCCAGGGAACCCAGCAGCTGAGCTATCGACAGATTTTGCTACAGCTTGGCCGTCACCTCCGGCTCCCGCTATCGCCCGAACTCTCTACCCTCGACCTTGAGGCCGAACTTTTTTTACAGCTGCTCGAAAAAACCTGGCATCGGCTCAGTCCCCAGCAGCAGCGTCAGCTGCAGCGACGGTTGACCAGCGAACTGTCCCAGGCGGAGCAGTTTCAACAGCTATCCCCCCAGCTCCAGCAAAATCCCATGGCCCTGGTGCTCAAGGGCAGCAGCGCCGTGGCCGTAAGTGCCGTGCTGCGCCCCTGGCTACTCCAGCAGATTGCCAGGCAGTTTGCCCTCCAGCTAGCCCGGTATCAAGTGGCCCAGCAGTCGCTGCGGGGGGCCGCCACCCTGGGGAGCAAGGTCCAGGGTCGCGTGGCGGTTCATATGGCGTCGCGGGGCATGGCGCTCAATGCTGCCCGCTACGGAGCCATGCGCAGCGTCCTTGCCTGGCTAGGTCCAGCGCTGTGGACGTGGTTCCTGGTCGATCTAGGCTGGCGGGCCATCGCCTCCAACTACACTCGCGTAATTCCCGTCGTCTTTACCCTGGCCCAGGCTCGATTGACCCGCGCGGCGGGCGGCGGGGCCTTAGGGGAGTTAGACGCAGCAGCGTAGGCAACCACGTATGACAAGTAGCTCCACCAGCTCCGACAACAGTCCCAAAAATTACTACGATCTCCTGGGCATCAAACCGACGGCCTCTGCCCAGGAGATTCGCCGAGCCTATTGGGAGCTAAGCAAGCTCTACCATCCCGATACGACCGCCCTGTCCAGTGCGATCGCAACCCAAAAGTTCCAGGCCCTCAACGAAGCCTATGGCACCCTCAGCAATCCGGAGCAGCGCTCCACCTACGATCATAAAATTGGTTATTCGCGGTTTTATGTCAGCCAGTCCCCCAAGGATTTGATGTCTGGAGATCCAAACACTCGGTCGTTTGAGTCACGCTACACCTACCTTGACCCCACTGACCGCCCCCTGTCCGCTGGCGAAATCTTTGCCCTATTTATTTTGGGACTTACCTTTGCGGCCTGCTTAGCCCTAGTATTTATCCTGGGTATTGCCGACAGCGATTTTACCCTACCTGCCCTGACGTCCTAACTAGCTGCAAAACACCATGGCTCTTCCTTCCCCCGATACCCCGCTATATAATCACACCCTGCCTGACATCGAGCTATGGCTGACCCAGCAAGGCTGCCAGCAAAATAATTCTGAACTCAATCAGTGGGAAATTACTAAGGCCGCCTGGCGAGCAGATCTGCTTTTAGAAACAGATTCCCTGGTGGTGCGCTACCTCAAAGTTGGAGACACTGGAGAAGATATCCAGCGAGGCTTCAAATATTCCCTCAGTCGGCAAGATCTCGAAGACGCCATTTTTGCCGGTCCCTAACTCTGGTTGCTAAGGGTTGAGAATTTAATTAGGCCCTACTTCTTGCCGTACAGGTTGCCATTCCTGACGTACAGACGTTCCATGGAAGGTCTCTGCAGATACAATCTACAGGTCTTCCTGCAGATCTTCGAAAACGCTCAAACGTTTAACCCCGAGACCGGCTTAAAAATATTGCCCACACCGGTCCGACTTACACACACGATAGGTTGACTCATAGGTCGAGGTGCGCCGTCCAAACAGCCGGTAGCGATTGTCTCGCACGTAGGCATACAGCCTATCGCCACCCCGTTTTAACCCCGGCAGGCCCCGGTAAGCCGCCACAAAAAGCGCCCCCAATGGCAGCCGCGCTCCGATTTCTTCAGCTGCATCACTCCCCTGCCACCGCCGGGTGGGATTGGCCTCATCGATCAGCAGCATGCCCATTTCACAATCGGCAGCGGTGACGTCAAACATCTCTAGCGTGTCCGCATCCTGCATTGATCCGTAGCGAAACAGCTGCCCCCGATCAAGCAGCTCTAACCACTGCACAAGGGTTGTACACAGATTACAGTCGCCGTCGTAGATAACACAGTACATAGCAGTAAGGCTCTAAATCTCGTCTAAATCTTCGTCTTCTTAGCTCCATCAACGCTCGGGGATCAGCGAGCTATCGCTGCCCACCCTTGGCCCCAGATGTAGCGTGCAACACATAAAAACCGTTGTCGCGCGCACAACAACATGGAAAAAATCGTGTTAACTTACGCTCATTTTCGAATTTTCCTTAACCTGACCTTTACCTTAACTCGGTAGTTTTCACCAAGAATGTTTCTAGATATTCGTTGCTGATTTGAATGGACCCTAGCGTTCATCATAATTGCTGTTTTCAGGGATTGGCAGATCAAATGCATGCCAAGGTGCAGCAACGATTGAAAAGACGACTGAAACGTTTTTTGTGAGGAGTTAAGTCTAAGCAATCATGGAATTTAAGGCACGAAAAATGCGTTACGCCTACTCAGCATCCTTGCTGGCCCTTTTGACGAGTTTAGCTGCTTGCGGCGGCGGCACTACAACCACCGAAGCGCCTGCTGACGGTGGCACCGATGCTGAAGCCGGTCTAGCTGGAGAAATTCTCATCGACGGTTCTAGTACCGTTTTTCCCATCGCAGAAGCTATGAGTGAGGAATTCCTCACAGAGAACCC
>JBCDJC010000376.1:0-3151 GCA_038748225.1 Cyanobacteria bacterium P01_H01_bin.26
CTTTTTAGGGCAGCAGGTGACGGCTGAGTCATCCAATCTGATTGTGGCGCAGATGCTATTTCTAGAAGCAGAGGACCCGGAGAAGGATATTTTTCTCTACATCAACTCCCCCGGCGGCTCTGTGTATGACGGGCTGGGTATCTTTGACACGATGAACCACATCAAACCGGATGTGTCCACCATCTGTGTGGGTCTGGCGGCCAGTATGGGTGCCTTTTTGCTAAGTGCAGGCACGAAGGGTAAGCGCATGAGTTTGCCCAACTCCCGCATTATGATCCACCAGCCGTTGGGCGGTGCCCAGGGTCAGGCCACCGATATCGAAATCCAGGCCAAGGAAATTCTTTACATCAAAAAGACCTTGAATGATGCCCTGGCGGCCCACACCGACCAACCCATTGAGCGCATTACTGAAGACACCGAGCGGGACTTCTTTATGTCCCCCGGCGAAGCGGTGGAATACGGTTTGATTGACCAGGTGATTGACCGCCATGCCATCGGCAGTCGACCAACGGCGGTCTAAGCCGAGGAAGACAGACGGCGCCTAGCTTTCCCTAGCCCATGCTGGGGGTTGCCTGGGACTCTAGATAGAGCAAAAACGTCAGCAGCTCTTCATCGGTGAGCTGCTGGCGCGAGCGCTTATTGAAGGCCTGCTCCAGGTAGGTGCGTCCCTGGACGCTGCTCCAACCCAGGCGAGCCATTTCCACATCGGTCTGGGCGATGATGTCCGACAGGTCCACCGGACTGCTGTCGTCAAAGTGCTCCAGTGCGGCGGCGGCGAGGGCCGAGGCCGGGACCTCTGAGGGGGCCGGGGCTTCATCGGGGGTAATGCTGTCGAGGGGGCGACCCAGGTCGTCGGCTTCAGACTCTGCCGCTGGGTCGGGCTCTGGTGGTTTGGGGGGCTGTGGGGCAGGGGCCACGGTTGCTGGTTCAGGATTAGCGGGTGCGTTGGCCGGGGCTGGCTTGGCTGGTTCTACAGACTGTCCATTTTGCTCGGGCGGAGCTACCCCCAGCATCCCTAAAACTCGTACCTTGGCCTGGTCGTCCGCTGCTGCCAGGCTGATATCCCCCGCTAGGGCCGTGGCGATAACCTGCTCACCCACGCTGATGGTTGCCTTGACTAGATACTGTTCACCATGGGCCATGAGCAGTTCGGTGGTCAAACTGCCCTCGGTGTGGTGCTGGCGAAACTGGGCAAATAGGGTAGCAATCTCAGGCATCAAGGACGCGGCAGAGAAATCACTTTCCCTGGTGAAGATGGGTTACGGAGGGTATCCGATCTATTCTAAACAAGGGTGTCACCATACCCGACTGACACACGCCATGACCGTGAACTTTAGCGAACCACAAACACCAAATGTTGGATCAGTTACTTGAATGGTCGCCTAACCTTGGGCTGGACACGTTGCTTTTACTCCCGGTGCTGATTGCCCTGGAGGCGGTACTGTCGGCGGACAATGCGATCGCACTGGCCGCCATTGCCCAGGGTCTAGAATCGGAAAAGCAGCAAAAGCGGGCCTTAAACTTTGGCCTGATCATTGCTTTTGTGCTGCGGATGACGCTGATTTTAACGGCCAGCTGGGTGCTGAGGTTTTGGCAGTTTGAGGTGGCGGGTGCCCTATATCTGCTGTGGCTGGTGTACGAGCACTTTAGCAGTGATACGGACGAGGAGGATCACCACCACGGTCCTAAGTTTGCATCGGTGTGGCGGGCGATTCCGATTATTGCTTTTACCGATTTGGCCTTTTCGTTAGATAGCGTCACCACCGCCATTGCCCTATCGGACGAGGTGGCAATTATTTTACTCGGCGGCACCATTGGCATTATTGCCCTGCGGTTTATGGCCGGGCTGTTTATCCGCTGGTTGGATATCTACGTTTATCTTGAAGATGCAGGTTTTGTCACCGTTGCCTTTGTGGGGCTACGGCTGCTGCTGCGGGTGATCAATGAAAGCTGGGTACCCCCCGCCTGGGCCATGGTGGCGCTGATCTCCGTAGTCTTTGCCTGGGGTTTTTCCAAACGGGTGGAGAGCCAGGACGAAGCTGAGCCGGTCAGCCTCAAGGTGCCGGTGATTAGGACGCCGGAAGCGGATGAAGAAGAGGGCGAAAAGGTCCTGAGCGGAGAGTAAACCTAGCCAAACCAGTGGGCGGGCACACAGGTCTGGGTCATATCCTGCACGCTCCATGACGGTGCTTTTGATTGCGCCCTCAGCATCAGGTCAAGCTGGTTTTGAACGATATATTCAATCCCCCAATAAATACAGCTATCGAGATGCAGCTCTAAATCGACGGACTGGTGTAGATAGTGGGGTAACCGCTGCCAGTTTTCAGGGGTATCGAGGCTCGGCATGGTCTGCTTGAGCTTGCATTCCACATAGTCAAGCAGCAGCTTTCGGATGGCGCTATTGTCGAAGGCACTTTGATATGGCTCGGCTGGGTAGGTCGACAAAACGCTGTCAACCTTGTCTGAGAGGAGCTGGGACGCTGTAGCGGGCGCTGTAGTGTATTGCATAATTTTGAAAGCCTTCTTTAAATTTGTTGATCTGCCAGCAGAGACCGTTGCTGTGACTACGCACGGCTCCCTGCGCCTTGTTCTTATGTAGCTACAGACTAGGGTAGAATTCTGTAGATTTTATGAGTGCCAGGGGGTAATCGTAGGTGCCGCCCAGCCAAGGGACTTGCTGGAAAAAAAGTACCCTGCCAATAGCTCCTTTCCCTTTTCCCTTTTCCCCTTCCCCACTCTATTCCGAGAATTTTATCTTTTGTCAGATCCCCAAGGTTGATGCGCTAACCCTTTACCGACCCCGCTAATAGTCCGCGAACAAAGTATCGTTGCAAAGCAAAAAAGACAGCCAACGGCACCACCATGGAGACAAAGGCTCCGGCGGTGAGCAGATGCCAGTCCTGCCCCCGGTCGCCCACCAGGTTGCGCAGTACCAACGTCACCGGGGCCACATCTTGGTTGCCGCCAAGGTACACCAGGGCCACCAGCAGATCGTTCCACACCCATAGAAACTGAAAGACGGCAAAGGATGCGATCGCAGGCATCGACAGCGGTATCACCAGCCGCATAAAAATCTTTAAATGGGACGCGCCATCCACCGCCGCCGCTTCGATCAGGTCCCGGGGTAGCGAGCCGATATAGTTGCGCAGCA
>JBCDJC010000377.1:0-3068 GCA_038748225.1 Cyanobacteria bacterium P01_H01_bin.26
CCCTAGCCTCAGTTTAACTTCTCACCCAAGGAGTGACCTATGACTTTAGCAAAATCGACATCTAATAATACCGCCAGCTTCGGCATATCTAGCCCTGACGCGGTCACTCAGCGTCGCACGGCCCTAGAAAAAAGACTTAGCAATTTGGCGAGCCAGGCTACAGACAACGCCCTAAGCCTGTGGGCCCAGTATCAGCCCGTGACGGCTGACAAGGCCCAGGCAGTTTGGCAGCTGCTACGCCGTACTCAACCTGTTCAGCTACTGCTGTCGGCGGCGTTGGCCGTTCTAGCTATTGCCTTGGTGACCCTGGTGACTACGTTTAACGGGGTGATCATTCTGTTCCTGAAGCTGGCTGCCCTGGTTTTAGCAGCTGTGGCGGTATGGCAGTGGATCGCCCGGGGGTTAAGCTGGGCTGATGAAAAGCTACCGTCATCGGCAGACATCAGCGAGTAGGCCGTTGGCTTCGCTCAGCCAGCAAGCGTTCCCTAGCCCCTTTGGGGTGGCTCAACCAACGACTTCGCTCAGGGAACGCTTACCCCGTCGCGATATCAACAACTGACCAAATCCAGCTTTTCATGATGCGAAGCTGAGTATCTAAATCAATCTCTTGAAACGAATAACTTGTTTGTCCTGTTTGTTTGACATCTCGATTGCACTGGTCAATTTCAGTTAGTGAAGCCCCTGTCAAAGCGGGGCAAACAGCTAACGGCATCTCTGAGGCTCCAGCGTACTGAGGCTGAAATCGATGCGTTACAAAAGCGAGCGAGCTACCAGGAGCAGGAGCATTCAATGTTTCATGCTCAGGGATCTCTAGCTCGAAAAATCCTGGGGACAAAGCTTTTTGGGAAAGTCCTGTTGGGTCTTGAGACAACAGCGAAATCCAATCCGGCGTCGTAGCAGTCACCTGGCTTGCGACTTGGCTCACCCAGTCGGAATTAGACGCATTACTCACATAGAAAAACAATCCTGGGCTAATACAATGGGCAGAGTGTAGGGAAAAGTAGGCATCAATCTGGTCAAAACGCTCAAGCCATTGGCGAATTACTACACATTCAGGATAGGTATCTGCTGTGAAATGCCCCTCCAAATCCCGCTGATGGTTGAGACTGAGTAGAGCGGGCAAGGTAACGTTTGTGGGTAGCTCCCTAGCGTTCTGAAACACAAAATCTGGATTTGCTACGGGCACAACGCAAAACCTCACGGCTGGAGGTGGATTCTCTACCAGCGTTTGAAGAATGGATATCGCGGTAAGTGGGCCAATCACTTCAGCAGCATGAAGCCTAGCCACAATTACAACTGTACGATCTGCCTGTTTGTCTCCAACTGTTACAGCATGTATGGAGCGCCCCTCACCTGATACGCCGATCGCCTCAACATCGGCCCCCAGAGCTTTGGTTTCCTGAATCAGGATATCTAGCTGTTTCAAATCGACCCATTCCATAACGGCACTCATGATTTTTTGTTTAAAGGTAGCAAGAGAACCGACGATACCCAAAAGTCAAGTAGTCCCAAGGGATCTGCCAAAAAATAAAATCCCTGGAGTAGAGTGGGGAAGAGTTAAAGGGAAAGAGGAAAGGAGCTATTGGCAGGTACCTTATTGACCAGCAAGTCCCCAATTTGCATAAACGAGAAAGTTGAGTTAGCTCACGACGCAGTCCGCTTCAATTTCCACCAGCCAATCTTCTTTGATAAACCGTGATACTTCAACAAAGGTGCAGGCAGGACGAATCTTAGAAAAAAACTCTCCATGGGCCTTGGCCGCTTCCTCCCAACTTGAAATGTCTGTGAGCATTATCCTTGTTCGAATAACATCGTCTAACTTTCCGCCAGCAGCTTCAATCGCTTTGTGAATAATCTCTAAACAACAATAGGTCTGACCGTATACATCTCCAGGGCAAGCGGTACAGCCATCAGCTTTAATCGGTGCTGTTCCTGCAACTGAGATTAGATTGCCAATGCGCGATGCCCTAGAAAAACCAATCGGTTCTTCCATTGGGGAACCGGAAGAAACATTTTTTCTCACCATAAGAATCCAGTATCCACGTCATAAAATTTGGACAAAAATACGTTAGTGAACATGTCGCTCACGTCCTTTCCAGTAACCAGCTGGCTATTTTTTTCATCACCCTGCTAGTGACCTCTTCTTGATCCTGTAACAGCTGGTGGCCGGTAGTGTCCTCGATCCAGAAGCCTTCCGTCAGGGGGCCTGATTGATCGACAAACTTCTGCATCGCTGCACACATTGTGCGGCAGTCTTTGATGGCATGAATCGCCAGCAACGGCAGCCCAAACTCCTCGGCCCGTCTCGCTATCTTCTCTCCGGTTGCCACCATAGCAGTAACCGCCGCCATCGTTGGCCGAGGAGCAACTTGAACTCCTGGGTCGAGACGGGCCACCTTGGCCCACTCCTGGTTTCCAAACGCTGCGTCAAAGGTGGCTGAAAAGTCGGTTGCTGGCATCTTTAGTCTAGGGTAGTAGCGAGACAGAAAGGCCAAGACCCTGATAACAGGTTTGAGCGGCAACGTGGCCGGATCGACCTCAAGCGCCGCACCTGTGGCAATGATCCCAGCCAGGTTGATTCCAGTCGTTTTTGCCCTATCTTCTGCGAGGCCAGCGGCAAGTACTTGAAGCCCACCGAACGATTCGCCGATGAGGAAGATGGGCATGTCCGCCGAGCATTGAAGCTGCTGCTTGGTCCAAACCACGGCAGCAAAGACGTCCTCCACAAAGTCGTCAAATTTATTGATGTGTATACATCCTTCAGGAGTACCCGGTTCGGCCTCGGAGTATCCCATACCGACCGGATCGTAACTTGAACAGGCAAACCCTTGCTGATTTAAGAACAAAGCGAGTGGTTCAAAGTAGCCAGAATGCCAGCCCCCGCCTGGGACCATAAGGCAAACGGCACGTGGACTTTCCGCGTTGTCTCTCCAGATTCTCGTTGCAAGCTTGGCGCCTCGCGGCGAGTATAGAGGGTCCACCGCTGGTTCGGGGGGCGGTGGGACAGCCGGTTTATTGAGCTTGAGCATGGTGTAGGATTCCGCGTCTTTGCGACAAAAAGTGACTAA
>JBCDJC010000378.1:0-3024 GCA_038748225.1 Cyanobacteria bacterium P01_H01_bin.26
ATGCCTGTTTCAGCGCCAGAGATGCTGGACAGGTCCAAATAGGCTGGCAAAAAACCTGCATAAAATAAAACTGCTTTGGGATCGCTCAGGGTAATCAGCAGACCGCACATAAAGTTAGACAGCCAAGAGACTTCCTTAAGGTCTTCAATTTCCTGGGTATGTCTGGGTTTAGATAGCCATGGCGTGATCCCTAAATAGATCAAGTACGCGGCCCCCGCATACTTAACCAAGAAAAACACGCTACCTGCGGTTTCAGCAATGGTCCACAGTCCTACCATAGCCAGTAGGATAAAGATAAAATCTCCAACAACGATACCGACAGAGGTAATCGCTCCGTGGATAAAGCCCGATGCAACAGAGCGGGCGACCACAGCAAAAACGCTGGGGCTGGGAATGATGGCTAGCACAAACATTGTGCCAAACAGTGTCAAGATGCTACTAAATGACATAGGGCGCTATTTTTTTCTAAACCCACGGACTACAAACCTGTTACACCTTCCGTTACAGCGAGATTGGGATGCTGATCAACAAGGTACCCACCAATAACTCCTTTCCCCTTTCCCTTTAACCCTTCCCCACCCCAGGGATTTTACTTTTTGGCAGATCCCTTAACCCAGCACAAAATGAATATAGGGCGCATAGAGATCTGGCTCCAACAAAAAAGAATCGTGACCCTTATCGGAATGGACTGTTATGTGCTTTACATTCATCTGGGCCGCTTCTAGGGCTTTGACAATAATCTTTTGTTCTTCAGGATAGAAACAGACATCCGAATCTACGCTAAAAATCAAATACTGTTGGTGGGCACAGTTTGCAAATAGGTCGGGCTGCTGGGCATTGAGGTTAAATCGCTGCCACATATCCATAATTCGCAAATAGCTGTTGGCGTCAAAGCGCTCGGCAAATTTCTTGCCCTGGTGGAACATATAGGACTCGATTGGATTAGACAGCTTGTAAAACTGGTCAATGGGCTGCTTCACCGTAATTTCTTGTCTTGCCCGTTTTTCCATCACCGCCAGCGACACAAAGGTTTTATGGGAAATAATTCGAGCCAACAACAGCCCATCTTTGGGGGGCATCCCTTCGTAATAGTCGCCCCCTTGAAAATTGGGATCATTATGAATTGCAAGAATTTGCTCAAAGTTGTGTACGCGGTGCAACACGGTTGTTTCTAAACCGGTGGCAATGGGCAACACATTTCTGACTCGATGGGGACAGCGGGTAGCGAGTAAAATCGATAGCATCCCCCCGAGGGACCCACCAATGGCGGCATGCAAACAGTCGATACCCAGGGCATCCAGCAAACTTAGCTGGCTACGAATGACATCCCAGGCACTCACTTGGGGAAACTGACTACCGTAGGGTTTGCCCGTGAGTGGATTGGTGGAGCAAGGCCCCGTCGATCCATAACAACCACCCAGGTAGTTAGCACAGATAACAAAATAACGCTCCGTATCCAGTGCTTTTCCGGGTCCAATAAAGGTATCCCACCAGCCAACAAAAGATTCACTGGTCCAAAGCGGGTCAACCCCTGGCACTGATTTGTTAAGACCGGCGGCGTGCTGGCTACCGGTCAAAGCATGAAAGACAAGGATGGCATTGCTAGCGTCGCCGTTGAGTGTGCCGTAGGTTTCATAGGCTAGGGTGATAGAGTCAAACGATTCTCCTGACTCTAGGGGAAAGGCATGGTCGAGGTGAAAAAACTGGGTCTGGACTGAGCCAATACTCATTAGGCAAGCTGTGGGATATGAACTAATCTTTGGGGAAGATCTGGGAAATGGAAAGACTAGTTTACCGGTTTTACCGCTGATAGGGCACGATTACCTAGCTCACACAGACTGTCTTGGCATTGACAAATTCTAAAATGCCATGGCGGCCCAACTCTCGACCAATGCCCGACCGTTTGATACCGCCAAAGGGTAAACGGGGGTCGGACTTGACCATACTGTTGATAAAGACAGCGCCTGCTTCAAGTTCATTGATCAAACGCTGCTGTTCACTTGGGTCCTGGGTCCAGCCGCTGGCTCCCAGACCAAAGGATGTATCGTTGGCTAGCTGCATCGCAGCGTCTAAATCTGGAACTCGAAAAAGTAGCGCCACCGGACCGAAGAATTCTTCTTGATCAGCGGATGTACCGGTGGGTATGTGGCTCAAAATAGTCGGTGGGTAAAAGTTGCCTAGCTCTAGCTCGGGTGGCAAACTGGCTTTGAGCTTTTCCAAGTTGCCGCCCACTGGGGCTTTGGCCCCGGCGATGAGACAATTATGCACCTGTCTATGAATATCGCGCAAAGCAGACGGCGTGGCGAGGGGGCCAATATCTGTTTCAGGCTGGATGGGATCGCCCACCACTAGGGTCTTGTATTTTTCTACCAGCTGGGATTCAAACTCATCGGCAATGTTGCCAACCAAAATAAACCGTTTAGCCGCGATACAGGACTGACCGTTGTTTTGTAAACGGGCGGTTACAGCTGCTTCTACCGCTAGGGTTAGATCAGCACTGGGCAACACGATAAAGGGATCGCTCCCCCCCAGTTCCAGCACTACTTTTTTTAAGTGCCGCCCTGCGATCGCACCCACCTGGGCTCCCGCCGGTCCGCCACCGGTAAAGCTCACCCCCTGTACCCGCTCATCGGCGATGACGGCAGCTGTTTGGTCCGCACCGAGCAGCAAGGTTTGAAATGCCCCCTCGGGGAAACCGGCCCGCCGAAAAATATGTTCCAGGGACAGGGCGCACTTGGGCACGTTGGAAGCAGGCTTGAGCAGCACCACGTTGCCAGCCATCAGCGCCGGAGCCGCTAGCCGAAAAAGCTGCCAAAATGGATAATCCCAGGGCATAATTGCCAAAATGATCCCCAGGGGCTGGTAGCGCACATAGCCAATATCTGAGCGCTCATCGGCCAGGTAGTCTGCCCCATTGTCGGCATAGTAATGACAGACTTCCACACACTTTTTGACCTCTGCGATCGCAGCCGCCAACGGTTTACCCATCTCCTGGGTAATCAGGCGACCCAAAGCCTCGGCATG
>JBCDJC010000379.1:0-3017 GCA_038748225.1 Cyanobacteria bacterium P01_H01_bin.26
CGCCCTTCTAGAAGGCATTGTCCATTAGATATCATCATGTTCAAAGCCAACCAGTACGTCACCCTGATGGCAAGTCTGCCCTATCTTGGAGAGCTTTTTGAAGCTCAGCAGACACCATTGTCGCGCTTTAAACTGGAAGCCCGTCTAAAGATGTTGAGCGAGGAAGACACCTTACGCTTGCACCAAATACAGTCCTTAATTCGCTGGCACCATCTGCCCATATCCCAAACAGATGCCGAAATTATAGCGGCAGCTGAACAGTTCTTTCAGCAGGTTAAAAACCCAATTTTGCGAGAAGTCGTCGCATTTCGCCTGGAGCTACACACCATTGTTGCCGCCCTACGTCGTCGTCAGCGAGGTGAGAAATCAGCACCAGAAGAACCCTGGGGATATGGGCGCTGGGTCCAGCACATCGAACGTTACTGGGCAGAACCCGACTTTCGACTGCAGGGGAATTTTCCCTGGTTGTTAGAAGCCCAGCAGCTCTTAGATGACAATGAATCAGTAGCGTTGGAACGGTTGTTATTTAGCTATGTTTGGACTCGATTAGACCAGTTAGGAGCCGATCACCACTTCGATTTTGAAGCCGTAGTGATCTATGTACTGCGTTGGGACTTGATTGACCGGTGGGTTCGATACGATGGCCAGTTAGCTGTAGAGCGATTTAAGCACCTGGTGGACGCTGGGATGGGCGAATTTGATCAGCTATTTGCATAAGGAGAGTCCGATGTCTGAAATGTATAAGCCAGCCAGGGTTGTTGCCGTTCAAGAAGATATTGTCACCATTAAAATGGCCCCGACAGACGGGCGACCCTTGACCAAGAACGAAGTGGTCTATATTGCTCCCCAGCGCCAGAGTGAAGGTCGCACCGAGCAACTCAAAGCAGAGGTGTTGCGGGTGCGGGGGCATGAGGCCGATGCCCAGGTTTTTGAAAGTACGCGAGGGGTGGGGATTGGGGATCCTGTAGAGCAAACGGGTCAGCTCCTCTCTGTCAGCTTAGGTCCGGGGTTACTCGGGCAAGTATACGACGGTCTACAAAATCCGTTAGACCTGTTAGCAATTTCCTACGGTACGTTTCTCCCTCGGGGTGTGGATGTTAAAGCCCTGGATGAAAACAAGAAATGGTCCTTTATGCCAACGGTTCGTTTAGGCGCTCGGCTAAAGGCTGGAGACACGCTGGGTACGGTCCAAGAAGGTCGATTTCGCCATAAAATTATGGTCCCCTTTGATCAGCCGGGGGAGGTAGAACTCATCTGGATCCAACAGGGAAGTTTTACCGTAAATACACCGATTGCCCGAATCCGAGAGATCAGCGGTCGAGAGCATACCCTGGACATGATGCAAAAATGGCCCGTGCGACGATCGCTGCCGCAACAGCTACTGACCCAGCGATACTCAGAACGGCTTTATCCTGACGAGCCGCTGATGACAACCCAGCGGATTATTGACACCTTTTTCCCGATTGCTCGTGGCGGAACCGCCTGTATTCCCGGGCCGTTTGGAGCAGGTAAAACCGTATTGCAACACACCCTGGCGCGATATGCAGCCGTTGATATTGTTCTAGTTGTTGCCTGCGGTGAGCGTGCTGGTGAGGTGGTAGAAACCATTACCGAATTTCCCGAGCTAAAAGATCCCAAAACAGGGGCCTCACTGATGGAGCGTACCATCATTATTTGCAATACGTCTTCCATGCCAGTGGCCTCCCGAGAAGCCTCTATCTACACCGGTATTACCTTAGGCGAATACTATCGTCAGATGGGCTATGATGTTCTCCTACTGGCGGATTCCACATCCCGTTGGGCTCAGGCCATGCGAGAAACCTCAGGGCGGATGGAAGAAATTCCTGGTGAGGAGGCATTTCCAGCCTATTTAGACTCTTCAATTAAGGGAGTATACGAGCGCTCCGGGGTGATTCGTACCAATGATGGCACGGTTGGCAGTCTCACCATGGTAGGCACTGTTTCTCCCGCAGGCGGCAACTTTGAAGAGCCGGTTACCCAATCCACCATGAGCACCGTTAAAACCTTTTTAGGTCTTAGCTATGCTCGGGCATACAAACGATTTTATCCCGCTATCGATCCGTTAATTTCCTGGTCTCGCTATCTGCTCCAGCTGACATCATGGTTAAAAAAAGAGATTGCCCCTGACTGGGTTGATCGAGTTCAGGCTATGAATAATCTCTTAAAACAAGGAGATAGTATTTATCAGATGATGCAGGTCACGGGGGAAGATGGCGTCACTCTGGACGACTATGTGACGTATCAAAAATCCCTATTTCTAGATATGGTCTATCTGCAGCAGGATGCCTTTGATGCCGTAGATTCCAGTACACCTCTGGCGCGTCAAAAAGAGAGTTTTGGTTTAGTTAATGACTTGGTAAATAGAAGCTATCAGTTCGAAAATAAGCCAGCAGCCCGAGATTATTTTACCCATCTCACCGGACTGTGCAAGAACCTCAACTATACTCGAAAAAAATCCCCTGAGTATAGGGACTACTTACAGCAAATTCATCAGTTAGCAGACGCTGTTACCCTCAGTGAGCTTTCACAATTAGAGTGATTCCTCCGAGCATGATGCTTGATAGAAACTGCTTTAGAACAGGTGTTTAGTCGACGTACGCAAACTTTTAAGGGCCGATCCATAAATAATCCGACAGGAGAACGCTTGAACTTTCGTTTCAGTAGCAAAAACGTTTGGCGCGTGACAAACGACTTTGTCAGCTGCAAACTCTTGTTAGCCGGCCTCTCCGCTAACTACGAAGTCTGCTCGGTCGATCGGTTGGTGGTTTTCCACGTACCGATCTTCGCTTGGCATCCAATCCTGCTCCCAACGGTCTCGATACGATTCTCCATCCCGCTCGATCCCGCGCTTCAATCGCAGTTGGCGCGGGCAATCGACCCAAATTCGAAAATCGTATTTAGCAGCCAACTCGTCACGACTCGAGAAGACACCCTCAACGATTACTATCGCGCCAGGTAATATATGCTGAGCCTCCGTAAGCACGTCTTTGCACCAA
>JBCDJC010000380.1:0-3008 GCA_038748225.1 Cyanobacteria bacterium P01_H01_bin.26
CGCCATGCGGCAGCGGCAGGAGCCAGCGATCGGTTAAGACCGATTTTGACGACGTCGATTACGACAATTATCGGTTTGCTACCGTTAGCTCTGAGCGATGCGCAGTGGTTTCCACTATGTATGGCGATTGTTTTTGGATTGTTGTCGGCAACATTGATTGCGCTGCTGGTGGTGCCAGGATTATACTTGCAGCTCACTCCAAACAAAGCTTCGTAATTAATCTCCTTCTAGATTCTCTTTTACGTGAAAGTCTCTACGGGATTAAGAAACATTTCAAGCTTGGAATTGGTGAGGAAAAAGAATCATGTTTTTCTATTGATTCGTCCTAGACAACGTAGTTTAAACTTGCTCACGTTAAAGCAGAATATACAGCTGAGGCAAACCATGTTTATGCCGGGCATTCATCATTCGTTGGATCGTTTACGTAAGCCAAGGTTTCTGGTCATTGCACTTCTAGTTATTGGCTTGTTGGTTTCTATATCAAATGCGCCGGTTTTCTCGCAGGTCGAAGCCAACGAAACCGTTATCCCACAACCCAGCCTTTGGCAACCCGAAGCAGGTACCTGGAAACCCATCCCATCCTATCGTGAAGACTATGGCAAAATCAAAGTCGTATGGCTTCAGGGTACACCCTACGAAATGGGCTATCAGCATGGCAGCTTGCTCAAGGATGAGATTGCCTCTATGGGGCGTGAAGTGATTTCATCGTTGAATTTTTTAGGGCGTGGATTGGCCCTTTCTCGGCTGGCCCGAAAACGGTCGTTTCCGGGTGTAGCAGAGGAATGCCGAGGGCTTGCTGACGGTGCAGAAGGGAGTGGTCTGAATTATCACGGTTGCATGGTCCTAGCCCTTGGTGATGTGTATCAGGACTATTTTACCTACCTGATACCCAACGTTTTATTTAATGTGGGCTGTGCCCACTTTATTACCGCTGGTAGCGCTACGGTGGACGGCAAAATGTACCACGGTTGGACCTTGGACAATGGAGGAGAGCCAATTCCCTACTGGATTGAAAACCCGACAATTATGATTCGTCAGCCCAATGCAGGCATTCCCCATGCGTTTATTGCTATCCCCGGTGCGGTGTGGCCCAATGCAGGGTTTAATGCGGAAGGCATCATTGTGTCTAACAACACGTCGCGCCCGGCAGATTATGAAGAGGTTTCACTGCAAGGGCGTAGTACGGTACAGCTAATGTCCCAGGTAGCGCAGTTTGCTAGTACCTATGATGAAGCCAAAGCGATTATGTCCTCCCATGAGCGGATGAGATCGAACCTGGTAATTGTTTCAGACCATAAATCTAATCAAGCAGGAGTGTTTGAACTCTTGGGGGATGAGATGGGGGTGCGAGAACTGGGAGACAATGGTCTGCTATATATGACCAATCACTTTGCTGCTCCAGACTATGTGGGTCGCGATCGCACTTCCAGCAAGTCTAGTTTTAGTCGTTTCAAAAGTCTTCAGCAGCTATTAGAACTCGATGGCTCTCGGTCTCTCTATGGTCAGATGAATCCTGAGAAAGTGGTGCAGGTGCTGCGCGATCGCACTAACCCCAACACAGGCGCAGTCAGTGACCTTTCAGTCTATGACGACAACGCCAGCATTGGCGGCAACGGCTCCCTTCGCCAGGTGGTATTTGATCCTGAAGATTTAAAGTTTTGGGTCGCTGCGGGTGAGGTACCCATTCCTGAAAATCCCTTTACCTGCTTTTCGTTAGGGGAAATGCTAAATTTACCCAATGCTCAATCCTGTACTGCCCCAGCCATCAATTAAGGAAAGATACTCACGATGACTCAAGGACGGCAGACTGGGCGACCTATGCTGAAATGGCTCACACAGCTGGCGAGCATAGGATTGATGAGTATAGGCGCGTTATTACTATGGTTTGGAACCGCTGAAGCCGCTGATACCGTCAATATTCAGTTTTTAAATTTACGCGCTCGTTTACCGGTCAGCGATTTGGAGACATTTGTAACGGATAAAACGACCTCTCCAGAGCTAACAGAGTTTTTAGAACAAACTCCCATTCCGTTGGAAACCTTATCGACCTTATTGGAGGCCTCTATCCCAGATACCGGGATTCCTTTGGGGAGAAGTGATGTTGAATTTTTGTTATTTCAGCTCAACAAAATTGTCGGTAATCCGTCTGCCAGGGCAGATTTACTCCCTCTAGCAGAAGCACTCCAGTCAGCCTATTTAGATCAGAACATGTCGGTATTAGAACTGATTAAGCGGTATCCTGATAATGAGGTGCGTCTTGATATCCGTGAGCTAGGCGCTGTTTATCGTGATGTGCACCTTTTTGTAGAAAGGCTTACACCTCTATTTAACTTCTTCAGTGAGCTATTACCTGACCTGGTATGTGAGTGTGACCCTGAAGTTGAATTAGTCGTGGGTACTGCGTCCAATGGCTATGGCCAAGAGTCTTGCAATCACATCGAATCGAGTCCGGCGGCGGATAGAGTTAACGCCTTAACCAAGGCTACTGAAGCCTTGGCCTCTTCTCCCAAAGGGGAGAATATCAGTCAACAAACTGGCAATATCTCCTCTGGTATCTCCACGCAGACTCGTCATTCTGTAGATGTGACCTTTGTTTTGGGACCTTTAGTGGTCTCTATCTCAACGGATGAGCTGACAACGTTTGTGGAAACTAGCGAGCTGCCAAGGAGCTGGCCTCTATATACAAAAATTGCAGGTTTAGATAAAGAGGAGTTTCGCAAAATACTTGTATCTGAGTTTGAACTGGACTTGATGGATCTCGATGGATTTTTATACAGTCTGCCAGGGGAATATGCGTTGTTTCAGATAGGACGGGTTGCCCGCACGCCGTCTCGACAAGCTAATATCCAGGCCCTGCGGGGAGCGATCTTGCTGTCAGCGGCAGATGATAATAAAGGATCATTGCTAGAGATTTTGAAAAACTATCCTGCGCGACAGTTAGTGGTTGATACCACCACCCTAGGGCGGTTTGCTCGTCACCTGGATACTAGGGGAGCGGTAGGAACAGC
>JBCDJC010000381.1:0-2989 GCA_038748225.1 Cyanobacteria bacterium P01_H01_bin.26
CGCCCCAATCGCCATGCCCTCAATCATGCGCCATCGCACCGCCCGCCAAAAATAATGGTCTGTATTAGCCGGAATCAGCTTACGCATCATCATCCAAACAGAATCGGATTCATCCAGCGTACGATAGGGGTTTTCTAGGGGGTTATCAGTCTTTTCGTTAGAGCTATACCGGTCAAAGCCCCACTTTATTGGGGAATCATTTTCGTTGTCCCCATTAGGCATACTGGGGTTGCCCCAATCCTGGGGGGAATAAAACTCAAAGCCTTCAGAATTGGGGGTTTGGGGGCCTGGATAACCTATAGCTTCTATGCCAACAACGTCTTGATTGCTCGCAGCTCCCAGCTGCCAATTCCGCGCGCTCCTGTGGGCCTCCCACTGCTCTCTATAAAGCTCACAGCTCTCCAACAGCTCCCCATGGGTTCCCCTTGCAACAATTTGACCCTGGTCAATCACCAAAATCTGATCCGCCTCAGTAATTGTCGAGAGCCGATGGGCTACTACAATCAGGGTCTTTTCTCCCTTAGCTAGTAGACCTGCCAATGCCTCTTGCACCATCGCCTCATTTTCAGGATCCACATAGGCCGTCGCTTCATCTAGCACCACAATCGGCGCATCTTTGAGAATAGCCCGGGCAATAGATAGCCGCTGTCGCTGACCGCCGCTGAGACTGACACCATTTTCACCCACGGAGGTATCGTATCCCTGGGGCAGTGCCTTAATAAATTCATGGCAGCGGGCCGCCTTTGCAGCTTTTATAATCTCCGCCTTAGTGGCCGTGGGATTACCAATACGAATATTCTCTAAAATCGTGTCGTTAAACAAGAAAACATCTTGAAATACAAACGACACTCGATTCATTAACTGCTCAACAGCAATATCTTTCACAGCGACACCACCGATGGCAATTTCTCCATGCTCCACATCCCAAAAGCGAGGAATTAGCTTGGCCAGGGTACTTTTCCCTGCTCCAGATGGCCCCACCAGTGCAGTGACGCTACTTGTGGTCGCCGTAAAACTAATGTTGTTTAATACCTGGGTATCGCCATAGCCAAAGGAGACATTGTCAAAAGTAATGTCATTGCCTTGGGGCTGTTTTGGCTCCAGCGGATCCGTTAACTCTGGCTGGTTAAATACTTCGGCGATCCGCTGGGACGCTGAGTTGATCTGGTAAAAACCAGTAAAGCCATGGAACAATACAGCCATAATCGGCCGATTAAAGCCAATGCCCATGACGACAAACAACACAAATGTCGGAATGCTGAGAGCACCGGTTAGATATAAGGCGATTCCCACCGGCACCACCGTCACCGCCGCTGAGCGCATCAGGGTGAGCATGATGGCCATAGGTAAGGCAGAGGTGCGCGTAGAGCGCACATACACCTGCCGCATTTCTTCTACCACATCCTGCAGCTGACCAAAGGAGAAATCTGTTCGGGTAAAGGCTTTGATCACCTTCATGCCGTTGATGTACTGAATCACCACACCATTCATCTTGGCTAGCAGAGCGTTGTAGGCACTCATATCAAAGCGCGACATCATAAAACCAAAAAAGCCCAGGGCAATGACAGCGCTAGCTAATGTTGCCAGGGTCATTCGCCAGTCCACCAGCACTAGTAAAATGCCTGCCAATACGGGCACCGTCACCCCAGCAACAACATCCGGAATCAGATGGGCCAGTCCCTGTTCTAGCTGTTCCACATCCTCGTGGATAATCTTTTTAATTTCGCCCGTCGTGCGATTGGTAAAATAGCCCAGCGGCAAACTGCCCAGCTTACGGGCTAGCTCAATGCGTAAGTCGTAGAGAATTGTATAAGCGGCAATGTGGGAAAGGCGAGTGGAAATCCCATTGCAGATTCCCTTACCCACCACAGCCCCGACCGCCAGCCAGGCCAGCTGCCAAATATATTGAGTGTCGAGACCATCGGCTGAACCAAACAGACGTACGCTGACCAGATAAATTAAATAGTAGGGTACCAGTCCCAGGGCGGCACCAATGGCCGCCAACAATCCTGACAGTCCCAGTAGCGATCGCTGCTTTAGCACTAGCTGTCTAAATGACAGAGGCGGTGTTTTTTCTGATAGCCCTAGTTGTTCAGCGGCCCACCCTTCTGCTTCATCCGTAGAGCCAAATACTTTACCTGGGCAGCCGTACATGGTGCGGGTCACCGTGGCTACCATCGGACCCCAAAGTTTAAGCAGCTTAGCCGAATCGGGCACCATGGCCACTCCAGCACAGTATTGAGAAATTTCAGGCTTGTGGACCTTAGTCCAAGCAATGCCATCTTTACGTATTTGCCTGACTTCTGGAGAATGCTTACCCTGTTCTTCTGCGGCTTCGGCATCGTCACGCTGGATCACCAGGGCAAATTTCTCTTGTTTTGCCAACCAGGCTTCAAAATTGGCGTAAAACTGGGTCATATCTGCCGGGGTGCCAGTTCCTTGAAACCGAGCTAACACCAATGGCCAGCGGCTGTCATCAATAGTTACCATAAGGCTGTATTCTCCATGACAACGGAGTATGAGTTTCCCATCATAGGAGTTTTATTTGTAAACAAAGACCCCTAGACGGATTTTTTTGACTCTGAAACGGAGCATTTTCACCCACAC
Organism: Cyanobacteria bacterium P01_H01_bin.26; assembly: GCA_038748225.1. Lineage (GTDB taxonomy): Bacteria > Cyanobacteriota > Cyanobacteriia > Phormidesmidales > Phormidesmidaceae > Leptothoe. The sequence continues at coordinate 2,608 of JBCDJC010000381.1, forward strand.
ACCACCTTCTAAAACTCTGTTCTTACCTGAACACCAAATGTCTGGGGCGCGCCTGCCACCGCTAGTGTGCCGCCAAAGTCAAATGCCTGGGTCAAATACTCTTCGTCAAACAAATTATTGGCAAATAGATAGATGCCGTAGCTGTCGAATTCATAGCCTAGACGAGCATTGACCAGAGCGAAGGAATTTTGTTCGATGGTGTTGAGGTTATCAAAGTAGGTTTTGCCAAATCCAACTAACTCTAGGCGTCCAAAGAAGCCTGACTCACTGCGATATTGGGCGGCGACATTGTAGGTTAAATCTGGGGTAAAGGGGGTGCGTTTACCCTCAATCGGTTGACCTGTGAAGAAATCGACTCCATTTTGGAATTCAGCATCGAGCA
>JBCDJC010000382.1:0-2947 GCA_038748225.1 Cyanobacteria bacterium P01_H01_bin.26
ATACGGCGGGGTAAAATTTTGCCTCGCTCGGTAATAAACTTGCGCAGCAGATCAACATCCTTATAGTCAATCTTTTCCTCGGGCTTAATGGGCGAAACCCGACGACGAAAATAGGCCATGGTGGTCCTTACTTAATCTCTTTATGAACAGTGTGGGTATTGCAATAGGTGCAGAACTTTTTCAGCTCTAATCGGCCGGTAGTGTTCCGACGATTTTTCTGAGTGGTGTAGCGGGAAACGCCCTTAGAGCGCTTACTCGTGTTGCTACGGCACTCGGTGCACTCCAACGTAATGATAATGCGAACGCCTTTAGCCATGGTTGTGCTAGTTAGCAATTATTGACACAGGAGATCCATAATCTCACATCCAGATAGGCACGGCAAGTCAGAGAAAAAAACTTACCCAGCCAGGTGCATCGCCGCTGCCTCAGCCAGAGCATCGGTCCAATGGGTCACTAAAGCGGCGTCCGCCGCTTCCACCATGACCCGAAGCAAAGGCTCGGTGCCCGATGCCCGGACTAACACACGTCCTTGATCACCCATGGCGGACTCAGCTTTGGCAATGGCTTGCTGTAACGGCTCACAGTCTGACCAGTAACGCAGCTCTTCGCGGCTATCTACCCGCACATTTTTTAGCTGCTGAGGATAGAGGGCAAAGCTTTGGTCAAGCAGATCGGGGAGGCAACGCTCAGCCTGATTTAACCACGCGGCCAGATGGAGCGCCGTCAAAATCCCATCCCCCGTCAAACTATAGTGGTGACAAAGAATATGGCCCGATTGCTCACCCCCGAGCATGGCTCCTCGAGCAACCATTTCGGCATGGACATACTGATCGCCTACCTGGGTGCGGACCAGGGTTCCACCCAGGTTTTCCCAGGCCCGCTCAAAGCCTAGATTGGCCATCACCGTTGAAATGATCGTATCGTCCGGTAGCTGGCCCTGCTGTCTTAGCGTTTTTCCCCAAAAATAAAGAATGTAGTCGCCATTGACCACCCGACCCTGGCTATCAACAGCCATAACCCGATCCGCGTCTCCGTCAAACGCAAATCCAATGTCGGCATCGTGCTCATTGACGGCAGCTTTAAGGGGGGTTAGATGGGTAGAACCGCAGTTGGCATTAATGCAATTACCATCGGCGCTGCCGTGGATTACAATCACCTCAGCCCCTGTGGATTCAAAAACGTCTTGGGCTACACGGGTCGCGGCTCCCCAGGCCAGATCTAAAACTATTCGCATCTTCCCTAGGTAGGGCTGAGCTGGAAATGGCAGATGTAGAGACTCGACGTAGCGCTCCACTAGTTGCGGTCGCTGATAGGTTTTGCCCCACTGATTCCCAGGGTTAAACGCGCCTGAACAATCCCCCTGGCGCAGGGCCTGCTCAATTTTCACCTGGATCGACTTCTGCAACTTGGTGCCGTCAGCCCCAAAAAACTTGATTCCGTTGTCCCCAGGGGGATTGTGGCTAGCTGAAATCATGATTCCGCCTGCGGTTTCAGGGGCAGCTGCCATGTAGGCCACCGCCGCCGTTGGGCAGAGTCCCATATCCCACACCTCCAGTCCAGCCGACGTTAGTCCCGCCGCCAGGGCAGCCGCAATCATCGGGCTAGAATTGCGGGAGTCCTGGCCGAGCACCATTGCTCCCGACTGCTGTTGCCGCAAAATTTGTCCGGCCCAAAACCCTACTTGCAACGCGAGGGGCGCCGTCAGTAAGTCCCCGGCTCGACTACGAATTCCGTCTGTGCCAAAAAGGGAGGTGTTTGGCAATCTTAGGGGATTCCAGCCGATACCAAAGTTAGCCGGCGGAGGCACCAGGGGAGACATAACCATACTTGACACTCCAAACAACACACACTCAAAGTGGAGGATAACATCTGCAACAAGTTTATATAGATTAAAGATTCATCATCCCCTAGGCCATGTCCGCTGATTTTTCGAGTAATAGTGCTCAGCCTGCCGAATTTTGGCAAGGAATTGAGCAGTTTAACCAGGGCGACTACTACGCCTGTCACGATACGCTGGAGGCCATTTGGATGGAAGCTAAAACATCTGATAAAGGGTTTTACCAGGGGATTCTTCAAATAGCTGTAGGGCTCTACCACCTGGACAATCTCAACTGGCAGGGAGCGGCCATACTGCTCGGGGAGGGCAGTCATCGACTGCATGCCTATGGGGAGCTCTACGGTGGCATTGACCTGGCTGATTTGACAGATCAAGCAATGGACTGGCTGAGCGCGTTACAAGCCACCGGTCCTGACCAGGTACAGCAGTTAGCTGCCGTTTTATCCAACCGGTCAGCAAAAGCAGAAAATTATGTAGCCGACAGTGGCAATAAACTATCAACACCTACAATTCAAACAGCATGAACAACCTGCTCGGATATGGAATCTCTAGAACTGTAGTATTGGAATAGAGCGACCATCAGCCGAGCCACTGGCAGTCATGATCAAGCCAATCGCATAACTGTGCTAGAGCTAGGGTCGTTGAGACCATCAGCGGTTAGATTAGATAATGGGCAATATCAGAGAATAAAGCATGGTTGTACAGCGAGGCCAGATGTATAGGTCCCCTCTTCCTAAATTGGTTTGGCGGCTTAGCGCTGCCATGTTGGGAGCACTCATCGTGGGAAGCAGCTGGATGGTCCCATCCCAGGCCCAATCTGGAGGCTCCATTAAACTGCGGGCGGATATTCAAGAAGCTGACGCCAACACGGGCATCATTACCGCCCGGGGGAATGTAAAAATTGACTATCCCGAAGAGGCCATTTATGCCACCTCAGCCCAAGCTCAGTACTACAGTCGCGAGCGGCGAATCATTCTGACGGGCAACGTTTTTGTACAACAGGAGGCCAATACCCTACAGGCTGAAATCGTCACCTATCTAATTGACGAAGGACGGTTTGTGGCTACTCCCAACGCCAACGAACAGGTGGAGTCAGTATATGTTCTACCA
>JBCDJC010000383.1:0-2932 GCA_038748225.1 Cyanobacteria bacterium P01_H01_bin.26
AACGAAATCTAAAGAAAATGTAACTTGTGTTTCATGACAATCCAAACGTGCTGCCCAAGTGCTTATCCCTTCAGCAGCTAGATCGCCCGTTTATTCCCTACCTGCGATCGCCAACGCCCTTTGACGCTGTACGCTCACCTGCCCGTTATCATCTACATCTAGAACAGCGGTTTCGCCTCCGCAAATTTTGCCAGCTAGGAGAGCTTCGGCCAAACTGTCCTCGATCAGTCGAGTAATAACCCTTCTGAGGGGACGGGCACCATAGCTGGGGTCATAGCCCGCTGTCACCAGTTTTTCCTTGAGGGCGTCGGTTACCTCGATTTGGATATTCTGCTCGACCAGGCGGCCAGCTACCTCCTGAAGCAGGATATCGGCAATCTGTTTGACTTCGCTGCGGGTGAGCTGGTGGAAGACAATAATGTCATCCAAACGGTTTAAAAACTCAGGTCGGAAGGAGAGCTTTAACGCCTCGTTTACGCGATCGCGTACGTAGCTGTATCGAGCGGTGGCAATATCCCCATCGATCATCTCAAACCCAAGCCCGCTGCCTTGTTTTTCAATGGCTCGAGCCCCAATGTTGGAGGTCATAATGATCAGTGTGTTGTTGAAATTGACTAGCCGACCCTGGGAGTCAGTTAATCGACCATCGTCTAGCAGCTGGAGCAACAGGTTAAAGACGTCCGGATGCGCTTTTTCAATCTCGTCAAACAGTACCACCGTGTAGGGCTTGCGTCGCACCGCTTCTGTCAGCTGTCCGCCATCGCCATAGCCGACATATCCCGGCGGCGAACCGATCAGTTTAGAAACCGACTGGGGCTCCATATACTCCGACATATCCAGGCGGATAATGGCGTCCTCAGAGCCAAATACGCTATCGGCTAGGGCCTTGGTTAGCTCTGTTTTGCCAACCCCTGTCGGACCACAAAAGATAAAGCTAGCAATGGGCCGCTGGGTGTTTCCCAGGCCTACCCTCGTCCGGCGAATTGCTTTGGCTACGGCGCTCACCGCACTTGTTTGACCAATGATGCGCTGATGTAGAGTTTCCTCTAGCTTCATCAGCATGGCGGATTCGGATTTGGTGATTTGATTGACGGGGATGCCGGTCCACGATTCCACGACCTGGGCGATGTCCTCTACCTGGACTACAGGACGGTCTGCTGCTGTATCGCGGCTATTAAGTGTTTGCAGTTTTGTCTCTAGCTCAAGTTCTTGATCGCGCAGCTCACTGGCGCGATCAAAGTCCTGGGCTTTTACAGCGGCATCTTTGTCCCAGGTCACCTGGCGTAGGGACTGCTTAAGTGACTTGGCTAGGGACTTTTGGGAATGGCGCAGATGCACACAGGACCCGGCCTCATCAATCAAGTCAATAGCCTTGTCTGGGAGATGACGATCGGCAATATACCGACTTGATAGGTTGGCGGCGGCCACCAAAGCCTGATCGGCAATCGTCAGGTTGTGATGTTGTTCGTAGCTGGCCCTCACGCCCTGGAGAATCTCAATGGTCTCTTCCACGGTGGGTTCTTCAACCATAACGGTCTGAAAACGCCGTTCGAGGGCAGCATCTTTTTCAATATACCGGCGATATTCATCGAGGGTGGTGGCACCGATACACTGCAGTTCGCCCCGTGCTAGGGCCGGTTTAAGCATGTTGGCTGCGTCCATGCCGCCTGCCATGCTGCCTGCACCCACCAGCGTATGTACTTCATCGATAAGCAAAATAATATTGCCAGTTTTGTTTACCTCGTCCACGATTTGCTTAAGGCGTTCTTCAAACTCCCCTCGAAAACGTGCCCCCGCCACCAGCGCATTTACATCCAGGCTAAGCACGCGCTGGTCCATCAGACCTAGGGGAACGTTTTGCTGACTAATACGCTGGGCCAGTCCTTCGGCAATGGCGGTTTTGCCAACGCCAGGTTCGCCGATGAGTATGGGGTTGTTTTTACTGCGGCGACCCAGGATTTGAATAACCCGCTCGACTTCTCGGTCACGACCGACAACAGGGTCAACTTTTCCCTGGCTAGCTAGCTGGGTAAGATCGGTGGCAAACTCCTCTAGGGCCTTACTTGTGGGGCGTTGGGAAGGCTGCCCTGGGCCGCTAGCTGGCATCGGTACCCGCTCACCCACGGCCCGAATAATCTCGGTACGCAGCTTTGCTAAGTCTACTCCCAGGCTTTGGAGTAGGTTAGCGGCAGAACTGCCGCTGTTGTAGGTGACGGCTAGCAACAGATGTTCTGGGCCTACATACCCTTGGTCAAGCTGTTGCGCTTCCCTAAGAGATTGTTCTAAAAGCTTTTTGGCCTCTGGAGTAAACGGCACCTCGCCGGACGTCTGCTGATTGTCGGGTTTGAGGATGGTGTCGGCGGCTTCTTGAACAGCCTGTAGGGTGATGCCAACCTCCCTAATAATCGAGGAGACGATGCTATCACCCTGGGCGACTGCCCCCACCAGTATCAGTTCAGTTCCAACGTAGCGCTGGCTTAACCGGCTTGCTTGCTGTTGGGCAATCATCATTGCCGAAATGGCCTTGTCGTTAAAAAACTCAAACATAGTACGGCTTGCTCAGTGCTGACGTGAAGGTTAAAAGTCCTGCCACCCGGCAAGACTAATGGGGTATTAACTTATGTAATGCTTTACATAAGTTAATGCACTGAGGTTTGACCCAGGGAGGGGGGAAAGCCGTACAGGTAGATGTTTTTACCTATGGCCGATGGATTTGACTACCTGCCGAGCGTTTTAATATCTGCCCTTATATCTAAAGCAGTGCATTGAGCTGCAGCACCCGCTCATCCTGTCGCTGCTGCAAAATGCGACGATAGGCTTGGACCAATGACTTTGCTAACTGACCCTCTACTAGGGCGGCCTCGTCACGAGACTCGTAGGAAGAGGCTAATAAGGGCTGAACAGCGGGTTGCAAAAAAGTACTGGTCAATTC
>JBCDJC010000384.1:0-2925 GCA_038748225.1 Cyanobacteria bacterium P01_H01_bin.26
CTATCTGCCTGCTGACCTTAATGCCGTTCCCGGACCAATACCCGTGATGGTGTTTTCCCATGGCTATGGCGAAACCCGCACCACCCCAGATTCGGTAGCCGCTGCTCGCAGCTTAGCCGCCAATGGTTTTGTCGTTGCTGTGCCAGAACACATTGGCAGTAACAAAGCTTATCAAGATGATTTGGCCCTGGGACTAAACCGTGAATCCTTTGATGTGATGGAGTTTATCAATCGGCCCCTGGACATTCGGTTTCTCCTTGATACCCTAGAAGAGAAAAACAAAACTGATTTTCAGGGACGGTTACATCTAGATCGCGTCGGTCTGGCCGGGTATTCGTTTGGGGGGTACACCATCTTAGCCGCAGCTGGGGCCACCGTTGATGTGGGGCTCCTGGAACAACAATGTGATCTAGAGGCCGATTTTGCGCCTGACAATGTCAATATTGCCCTGCTGATTCAATGTCGATTGCTGGAGCTGACGGAGTCCCCCGAAGTGCTACAACGGCTGCTCGATGGTAGCCTGGCCGATGAGCGCATTGGCTCGGTGTTTGCCCTATCTCCCCTGAGCAATCTGTTTGGAGAAAAGGGCATGGCAACAATTCAAGTTCCAGTGGTGATTGTGGGCGGTGCCTATGATATTGCCACCCCCATTGTGCAAGAACAGCTAGCGGCTTTCCAGGGGTTGACCACTCCTGAAAAATATTTTTACCTAGCCGAAAATCTGTCCCACACTTCTGCGCTGACGCGGGCTATCCTAGACCTGGCATATCCTAGAAGTGGCATTGTCGAAAGCTTTAACGCCAGTGAACAATGGTTGTTTAACCTGATGGTGACACTGTTGATCGCCCATGGTCAGGTCTCTTTAGTGGGAGATGAAACCTACAATCCCTATCTAACCGCTGCCTATGTGGAGGCCGTGAGCGTAGAGCCCACCCGGCTGCATTTGCTCAGGTCTTTACCACCGTGTCTGAATCCTCGGGGTGCTAAAAAATCGAACTAACTCAAACCTTTGTCTGGCAAGAGTTTGACGTTTTAGAGACGCATTAGAGACACCGGTTTGACTACAGTTAAACCATCGAATAACGGCAACAGTCCACTTCGAACCATAACCAAGGAGTCTGAATCATGCAAACCTCTGGTATCGTAAATCCGCAACAACCATCTGACGTCATACAACTGCAGCAATCACAGATTTTAGATGCCGCCAAAGTCGCAGCTCAAGCCTTTGCAGATGATCCGGTATTTACTTATATAATCTCTGACGATCGAGAATTTCGGCTACGGTCTTTAACCTGGTTAATGGGCAAAGTGATTGCGTACTCTACGCAGTACAAGCATATTTATACAACCCAGGATTTGGAAGGAATTGCCGCCTGGTTACCACCGGGAAAACTCTCTAAAAACCCGCTTGAGTTATTGAAGATGGCTTGGAATCTGCAATTATACGCCCTACCCACAAAAATCCGCTGGCATCGATGGGGAAGATGTCTGAAGTTGTTATCGGCTGTTGATCAGGCCCATGAACAAGATATGGGCGATTGCCCCCATTGGTATTTAGGCATCATGGTGGTGAACCCCACATGCCAGGGACGAGGCGTGGGCGGTCGGCTACTGCAGCCGATTTTGAAACGGGCCAGTAATGAAGGTGTCGTCTGCTATTTGGTGACGTTTACAGAACAAGCTGTACGCTTTTATCAGAAACATGGATTTGAGATCGTACAAACCCAGAAAACAGCCCCCGATGCGCCCCCCTTCTGGACGATGAAGCGAAAGCCGTAATGAACCAAAAATAATGTAATGGTTTTCTCCACACTAGGAAATTCAGGAGCACATAACAATGGCTAATCCTAAACATATTCAACGGCTAAAACAAGGAACTCTAGCTTGGAATCAGTGGCGACAAAAGACATCAACTGTTCGTCCCGATTTTAATCATGGCTATTGTCGCGGCTATCAGCTAGCCGGGGCTCAACTAAGTAACAGCGACTTCCATGGCAATGATTTACTCAAAGCCAACCTCAGTGGTGCTCACCTGGAGCAGGCTGATTTGAGTAACGCTTCCTTGCGAAGGACCAACCTAAATGGAGCTTGGGCGCAACGTGCAAACCTCATGCAGACAGATTCTCGACAAGCTGATTTCAGCCACGCAGATCTGACTCAGGCTGTGCTAATTAAGGCAAATTTTACCCAGGCACAGTTTGTTGCCACTAAGCTCATGCAGGCGACCTTAATCAAATCAGATTTCACCCAGGCAATCTTGATTAAAGCAAACCTTCATGGAGCTGATTTTACTGGTGCTAACCTTAGCGGAGCCGATCTGAGTGAAGCCAACCTGCGGGGGGCAAATTTTTCGGGGGCTGATTTAAGTGGAGCCAGCCTAATGGGAGCTGATTGTGACGGGGCCATATTTGATGAGGCTAATTTACAAGACACTGACTTCACAGGGACATTCCTTAGTCGTCGGTTCGACGCTCCTCGCCAGCTCAACATTAGCGCTCAGCCTTGCCAACATTTGTTGCCCTATAGTTTGAGCGAAAACAACCATCCTAAGGTTGTCACCATTGCTTAGTAGCGTTTACATCATGTTTGCAATGGATTGTTTGCCTATCACTCTTTTCAGTTAAAACTATGATTACTCAATCGCTTGCGCCCTTGTTTGATGATTCTAGGGTTGATGCTCTCTCTCAACAGCTCACTACTATTTTTAATAGCAGTGCTCTATCCCTGATGGTTTCCATTGGCCATCGCACCCGGCTGTTTGATGTATTATCTCTGTTGCCCCCAGCTAAGAGTGAGCAAGTGGCCCATGCTGCTGGTCTACAGGAACGCTATGTACGGGAATGGCTAAATGTCATGGTGGTAGGTAAAATCCTTGACTATTCCGCTAGTGACAAGACCTATTCTTTGCCCCCTGAACATGCCGTA
>JBCDJC010000385.1:0-2870 GCA_038748225.1 Cyanobacteria bacterium P01_H01_bin.26
CAGGGAATGTTGCGATCGCACACCCGCCTTAAACATTTGTTTAGCTCTTCTTAATCCCCGATAGAGTATAGCTGCTTGCTGCCGCTCTTGTGGGGCCAGATATTTATTTCTAGAGCTGAGGGCCAGCCCATCTGCCTCCCGTACGGTTGGACAGCCAATCACCGTACCGGGCAGATTTAAATCCTGAACCAGCTGCCGAACGATGGCCAGCTGTTGGGCATCCTTCTGGCCAAAATAGGCGCGTTGGGGTCTAATCAGACTGATTAACTTTGTCACCACCGTGGCCACCCCATCAAAGTGCCCAGATCGAAACTTGCCACACAGGGGACTTGCCAGGGCCGGTGGGGGGAGCACCGTCACCAGGCGGTTGCGATCGCCAAGATGGGAACCGTAGAGAGCAATGGCGGCTGGGGCAAAAATACAGTCCGTCCCAGCAGCCTTACATAGTTCAATATCTAGATCCAGGGTGTGGGGATAGCTATCTAAGTCCTCACTGGGGCCAAACTGGAGCGGATTGACAAAAATACTTACAACGACCAAATCGTTGTCGCGACGAGCCCGCCGAATCAGACTGAGATGCCCACCATGGAGTGCCCCCATGGTGGGCACCAGGCCAATGGACCCCGATTGCTTGTCTAGCCAGCATCGCAGTCCCCCTATCGTTCTTAGTAAACGCAAGACAGCTCCCCAGCAACTGTGCTAGACCCAAGATTTAACGATAGCAGACCCCTACGGCTTCTTAACCGGCCATCGTGGAGGAGGCGTTTGTCCACGATGGCCGGTAGTTCTATGGCTAGCGCAATACCTCGATCTGGACGGGGCCGACACCGGCTGACCGCAGTCCGATGGCGCTGGCGGCTCCAGCCGAGAGGTCAATAATACGACCTTGGCTGAAGGGACCGCGATCGTTGATGCGCACAACCACCTGGCGACCGTTGTTCACATTGGTCACCCGCACCTGGGTGCCAAAGGGCAGGGTGCGGTGGGCAGCGGTCATCGCATATTGGTTAAACGATTCACCGCTGGCGCTTCGGCGCCCGTGAAACCCTGGCCCATACCAGGAGGCCATCCCCCTGTAGCTAGAGCGCACTGCCGCCACCTGCTGTGGCGCTGGCTTGCCGGTTACCTCAGTTACCGGCTCAGCGGTGCCATCACCAAGGAGACGCCGCAGCCGGTTGGTGACCTGCAGCACGTTTTCTGTTTCGCTGGCGGTGGCATCAGGCAGCTGCACCTGGTCACTCAGGGTCACCAGGGGACTGTCCCCAGCCATCACGGTGTAGCTACCCTCATTCCAGTGGGCCGTAAACGCCGCTTCGTCACCATCGATGGCCCCCAGCTGAGTGGCCATGGTGACGGCGTCGGCAAGCACCCCGTCGAGTTCGCTCGCAGAGGCGGGGGTCTCATCCGCAGGCAGCCAGCCGGAAACAACCTCAGCGGTATCTGCCGGATCAACGTAGGTTAAGACAGGAATGTTGTTGACGTAAACCGTTGCAGCCTGGCGACTTTCGTGCTCGTGGGCATTGACGCGAACGGTGGTCGACGACCGGAGAAATGTCTGAAATGTATCGGTCGTCGACGGCTCTAAAGACTTGTCGGAGGTAGAAACCTCAGGGGAAGATTGGGAATTGGTCTCTAAATGGGTCTCCAAAGCTTGGGCGGAGACTGTGGTTTTCTCAAAAAGTGGAATGGCGGCTGACAGCAGCGCTACGGCGGCTACACGCCCGGTAAAAAAGCGTTTATTCATAAACCAGATTGCGCAAGGCGTAAGCGTCTACATCGCAGAGCGAGAAGTGGCAAATTCAACAGGTCGAACTGGACAGCTTCAAGATGACAATGCATCGCGGACAAAAAAAGGCAACGCGAGATAATCTATCACGAAGGTTTTGCCATTAGAATCCGCATTTTTGTCCACAAAAACAGACAATGGCCCTGGAGCATATCTTTATAATCTCTTCATTTATTAACGCTGTTCTTAGATGGGCAAGACTTATGGACAGTTTTCTAGCTGGCCTAGGGGGGGGAATTAGTTTTTGAAAAGTTATGTGTGACTTTGCAATGATTACGGATTATTAATAGGTATTTAGACACTCGGCGGTGAGATTGGGGGGTGGTCCGCGGATTTTGTGCCATTTCCATGACGCCGTTGTTCTTTTCAACGAACAGATTGCGCCGAGGGATGGGAAAAGAATCCACAATGCTGTCGTAGAGTAATCAAGTTATTGCATGTGAAGTCCATGGATTATCGACAAGCCGGTGTAGATGTCGACGCGGGGCGGGCCTTTGTAAATACGATTCGCAGCCTGGTGGAAGGCACCCATCGTCCGGGTGTGCTGGGCGGTCTGGGTGGATTTGGCGGTTTTTTCGAGCTGCCTGGGGGCTACCGACAACCGGTGCTGGTGTCGGGAACCGACGGTGTGGGTACCAAACTAAACCTGGCCCACATGCTCAACTGTCACAATACGGTGGGCATTGACCTCGTGGCGATGTGCGTCAACGACGTGCTGACGTCTGGGGCTGAGCCGCTGTACTTTTTGGACTATCTGGCCACGGGTCAGCTGGCGCCTGAGCAGCTGACCCAGGTGGTGGCGGGGGTGGCCGAGGGTTGCCGTCGCTCGGGCTGTGCGCTGCTGGGGGGAGAAACTGCTGAGATGCCAGGTTTTTACGACCCAGGTGCCTATGACATGGCGGGTTTTTGTGTGGGCATCGTAGAAAAAAGCGCCATCCTAGACGGCTCCCAGGTGCGCCCTGGGGATGTGCTGATTGGGCTGCCGAGCAGCGGTGTACACAGCAACGGCTACAGTCTGGTGCGCAAAATTATGGCGGAAGCACCGCGCCAGGCTGGGCTGGGGGACAGTGCCCCAGAACAAACC
>JBCDJC010000386.1:0-2832 GCA_038748225.1 Cyanobacteria bacterium P01_H01_bin.26
GGAATGGTGATTTGGAGGGTCACACTATGCTCATCACTTTGAATGACAGATGCACTCATGGGCTCATCTCCCTCGTATCAGGTCCAATGAGGTCAAGTTTACAGCCTGCTTGATACACATCAAAATCTAGTCATACCCCTTACGATGCGGTGCTGGGATTGAATGTTTTACACCTACTAGACAATAAGGAAGAGATCATCGCCAAGGTTCATAACATGCTTCAGCCTGGCGGACTTTTCATCACCAGTACACTATGTCTGGGGGACACGATGGCTTGGTTCAAGCTGATTGCCCCCATTGGTAAAGTCTTGGGACTTTTTCCATTAGTTAAGGTCTTTACGGTAAAAGATTTAGAGAAAAGCCTGACTGATGCGGGGTTTGCGATTGACACCCAATGGCAACCGGATGATTACAAATCGCCTATCGGTAATGCGAAAATCGTGTTCATCGTGGCGAAGAAAGCTGAGTAGAGTTGAAGGTTGAATCCCTATGAAAAAAGTTGCTGTTTTTGGTAATACAGGCGGTGGTAAATCCACGTTAAGCAAACGTTTGGCTGACATGACAGGTCTACCCTGGGTGCCGCTTGATTCATTGCAGTACCGACCCGGTGGCGACGAAGTCCCCCATGCCGAGTTCAAAGCTGCCCACGATGCGCTATTACAACAGGACCAGTGGATTGTGGATGGCTTTGGCTCTATGGATACCCTATGGCCGCGTTTAGCTGTAGCCGACACCCTGGTTTATCTCGATATGCCCGTGCTGCAGCATTACTGGTGGGTGACCAAACGCTTTCTGCAAGGGGCCTGGGTAACCCCCGCTGGGTGGCCAGAAAATAGCTCTATCCTGCGCGGCACACTGAAAAGCTACTCTGTTGTCCGGCTGTGCCATGCCAAACTGACGCCTCGGTATCGAGACTATGTAGAAACGGCGAAAGCCACAAAGCAAGTTTTTCACTTGCGATCGCGCCAAGACATCACCCAGTTCTACCAAACCATCGCCGCCCAAACCAACGCAACCCAGGAGATAAACCCATGAACACATCAAGCCAGTTTTGGGACAAGAGCGCCCAGAAATAAGCCAAGTAGCCCATCGCCGGATCACGTCTTTAAGGAAGCGACATGATTGTTTTAGTTGTACTACTCAGCGTATTTATTGTGACCTGGGGACTATTAGCGATCGCCCAACGTCCCCACCAGATTCGTACCGCTGGCTGTATTGCCTTTGCAGCTTTGTTTATCTTCACGGGAATCAGTCATTTTGCTTTGGCCAAAGGCATGGTGCAGATGCTGCCTGGATGGGTTCCGGGGCGCTATTCAATCATTTACATCACTGGGATCATGGAAATCATTCTGGGACTTGGCTTTTTATGGCCATCAGTCCGACGTATGAGTGGTCTACTGACACTTACCTTCTTGATTGCTGTACTTCCGTCTAATGTCTATGCAGCTTTAAATTCCGTTGACTTTGGTGGAAATATTCACGGCCCTCGCTATCTATTCTTTCGTGTACCCCTACAACTTTTCTTATTGTGGTGGGTTTGGTTTATGGCGGTGCGTCGTTCTTAAACGGGTTCGATAGCTTGCAATAACCAGGAATATTGAGGTTGGCTCCGTTTGCGATCGCGCGGCCCTGAGCATTCCACTCCGTGCTCTCGGCTGGCCATAGCTTTTTAGCAATTAAATCCCTGAAGCTCATAGCCCTCTGCAACCAGAGGGTCGATTTCACCATGCAATTAAACACAACAATCCCCACATCAGGCCGCTGGAGAACCGCTCCCAGTATCGATACTCTGCAATCTCTCTACGATACATCAGCCGACCAATGGCACGACAATTTGGCCCGTCTGGGGCAGCTCCACGATTATCAGCTCCTGTTCAAACATCAGGCGGTGCGAGATCGCTTAAGGCATCTTGATCAGACAGCTCGTATTCTCGACTGTGGAGTGGGCACAGGAGCCTTCAGCGCGGCTCTATTAGACAGTATTGAACAGCCAGCCCATATCTCCGGCATCGATATTTCCTACCCCATGCTGACCCACGCTCGACAGAATCTAAGAAATCGTTGCACGACCCTCGACCTGCGGTGGGGAGAAATCCAAAGACTGCCCTTTGCCGATGACTCCTTCGACGCAATCATCTTTGCCCATGTTTTGTAGCACATGGCCGATCCGGTGGAGACATTGCGGGAGATAGCCCGCGTTCTGAAACCCGACGCCCCTCTGATTGGCTCAGTCACTCGCAAAGGCGTAGGCCAACGTCTCCTATCCCTGCGCTGGCACAATCGCGGCTACACAGCTAAACAGTTGGACTCGTTCCTAAAAACAACAGGACTTGAGGCCGTTAGATCGTTTGACTATGGTACTGGCTGGTCGCAGTGGATGTGCATAGCCATAATGGGTGTTAAACCAAACATAGAGGCTAAAGAAAGCCCGTGTGGCGAGATCTCTCTACTAACCTAGTATTTTTGAAAGACTTAGGGTAGAAAGTTATATTGTCTTTCCCTTTGAGCGGCTCTATTTTTTCAGCCATAGCAACAGGGCAAAAATCCCCAGCAGCAAGGCTTCTGTACCCAAAAGCCCATTCAAAATTTGGGCATCTTCGGGCTGGAGAATGAACTGCGATCGCAGCAAAGTATAGGGCACAAACTGTAGCAGGGCAATGCCGCCAAAGGTTAGCCCCACGGACCAGGATAGTCCCCGCCACAGTGAGATCGCACTGACTCCATTGAAAATAAGCAGTGCCACATCCATACCTTGCCACAGCAGTGGCGTAGAGAACCAGGACGTACCTGTCAGACCGGCCATGTTACCGATGTGGACGGTCGCTCCGTAGA
>JBCDJC010000387.1:0-2709 GCA_038748225.1 Cyanobacteria bacterium P01_H01_bin.26
AGGTCAGGAAACTCATCGCCAAAATCAGTCAGGTGAACATGGGGAATCGGCTCTCCATCCGGAGCCGGAGCTGCCGACCAGAAATTTAGCCCCGTTGCCCCAATGGGGTCCCCCGCTTCATCGAATAGGACGGTGTATTCTCCAATATCAATGCCATTCGGATCATCAAAAAAGCCATCTTGCAAAATTTCACCTGTTTGGGTGTCGAAATTAAAGTTGAACCCTGAGTAGGTGAGGTGGTTATCCTCAAATTCTTGAATCAGACCACCTTGGGGATCATAGAAGGCGATGTCAAAAGCTTCTAAATCGTCACCTCGAACAATTCCGTCTTCATAGGTTTGGGCATCGTCGTAGCTAAATTCCCCCTCAGCGCTGTACCCCAAAATTTGCCCTGTCCATGAAAGGTTAAAGGTGACCGCCTGGGCTGGAGCGCCCAGACTCAGGGCCGTGCCAATGGCGATGGCGACACCCGTTTTGCCGGTAAGAGAAACGATTGACTTGCCAAAACTGGACATCGAGAAAACCTCAATCTTTAAATAGAATGATTATCATTCTCACAATATGCGAATATACAGAGATGGATGTGAACTCTTTGTAAAGTTGGTGTCTGCAAATTTAAAGCAAACCGGTAAAGAGGTTTCCACAGTTCCCAAATCAACGGCCAATCAATACTCTCAGGCCCAACTGAGACAGCCTGCTCTAGACCCGACTTGTCATTGTTACTCTCTGTCCTATGTCATCATCCTTTGCTGCCCGTACATCGGTTGAAGCTGTCGAAGAAGGGATGCTCCTGGCTCCTAAGTTTGACGCCCATGGTCTGATCCCCGTTGTCACCACAGATGCTGCAACCGGCGAGGTGCTCATGCACGCCTACATGAACGAAGCCGCATTGCTAAAAACCTTGGAAACCGGCGAAGCCCACTACTACAGCCGCAGCCGTCAGCATCTGTGGCACAAGGGAGCCACCAGTGGGCTGGTGCAAACCGTGCAGCAATTGTTGATTGACGATGATCAAGATTGCCTGTGGATGAAGGTCAAGGTGCTCGGGTCAGGGGCCAGTTGCCATGTGGGCTATCGCTCTTGCTTTTACCGCGAAATTTCTGCTGGCGAGGGCAATCTGGCGAATGCTCCTGTTGCCCTCACCTTTACAGAAACCGCCAAGACGTTTGACCCTGTCGCCGTCTATGGGGATGCGCCCAATCCCACTCAACTTTAAACCGAGGACAATAAAATCATGCCGTTGCGTCATCAACCTGCCCCACCCACTCCCTGGGATAGCGATTTGGATCAGCCCAACATTGCTGCATCTGCCTATGTCCATCCCCAGTGCAGTCTAATTGGGGATGTGCAACTGGGTGAAAATGTAATCGTCGCCCCCAATACTTCTATTCGGGCGGATGAAGGGGCTCCCTTTTATATCGGTGCCAATACCAATATTCAGGATGGGGTGGTCATCCACGGGTTAGAGCAGGGACGCATCTTAGGGGATGACCAGAAAGCCTATTCGGTATGGATTGGCCATGATACCTGCATTACCCATATGGCGCTGATCCACGGTCCCGCTTACGTTGGTAATGAGTGTTTTATTGGCTTTCGCTCGACGGTGTTTAATGCCCAGGTGGGCCACGGCTGCATTGTGATGATGCATGCCCTCATCGAGAATGTAGAGGTTCCCGCTGGCAAGTATGTGCCCTCAGGGTCGGTGATTACCACACAGCAAGCCGCCGATCGGCTGCCGGATGCGAATGAGAGCGATCGCAGCTTCTCCCACCACGTAGTCGAAGTCAATCAAGCCCTACGGGCCGGGTATCGCTGTTCTGATGGTATCGCCTGCCCACCCTCTTTGCAGACTCCGGTCAACGGTAACGGCTCGCACCAAAATGGCAAGGGTGCTCCTTTACAAACAGAAATCAGAGACATCATCCGGCAACAACTTCGCCAAGGTCACCACATTGGCCTAGAATTTGCCGATGCACGCCGATTCAATGTCGGCTCCTGGCAAAGTGGCTCCACGATTACCAGCGCCCATGAGGCCCAGGTGTTAACCCAGGTGGAACAGTTTTTGGCCAATCACCCTGGTGAGTACGTGCGATTATTGAGCATTGACCCTAAGGCAAAACAGCGTCAGCTAGAGAAAGTGATTCAGAAGCCAGAGTGAGCATAGCAGGTTAAATCCTTGGCCAGGTGACTGGCTGGACACCGGATAACGCCATATCCCTGTGAAAACAGTAGAATGATGAGGATCTTGCCATCTTCCCCCCGGTTGTTATCCATCCCACCCACAACAGCTATGAAGCAGCCCAAAATTAGCCCTGTTATTCATTCCCGCCTGCGCCGTCGTGCGTTTCTCTCCATGGCGGGGGCAGCGGTTGGCACGGTTGCCAGCGGTAGCCTTTGGAGTTCTGCTGCCCATGCTTACGATGTCACCCTCTCGCCAACGAACCCAAGGCTGGGCGATACCATTTCTGTGATGATCTCCGGTGCTGCAGCGGCTAGCACTGCTCCGGTTGTTTCGGTTAACGGCACTGACTATCCCAGCTTTCCGTTATCTGGCAATCGCTACCGAGCGTTGATTCCCACCAGCCCGCTGGATACCCCCGGACGCCTGACGTTAAATGTCTCTGCCGCAGGCTCGTCGCGCAGTCTAGCCGTAAACCTGGCAAATCGCTCCTTTGCCACCCAGAGCATTTGGCTCCCTGCGGGTAGCAC
>JBCDJC010000388.1:0-2657 GCA_038748225.1 Cyanobacteria bacterium P01_H01_bin.26
TAACCTCATGGTGGATGAACAGCTCAACAGCCTAAAATCTGTCGGTCAGCTGTTGGCGGGTGGCGATGTGCTTTCTAAGCATCATCTGAGCAAAGCCCTGGCAGGTTTAGACCATACCCACATTATCAACGGCTATGGTCCTACGGAGAGCACCACATTTACTTGCTGTCATCGGATTACGTCTGCTGATGTAGCCAACAACTTAGCCATCCCCATTGGCACTCCCATTGACCACACCCAAATTTATGTTCTCGATGTTGATCTGCAGCAGGTGCCCCCCGGCTTGCCCGGTGAGCTGTACATTGGCGGTGCTGGTCTGGCCCAAGGTTATCTTCATCGGCCAGAGCTAACGGCAGAGAGGTTTATACCCAATCCGTTTTACGATATTCGCCAGGTCGGCAGTGATTGTTTTTATCTATATAAAACAGGAGATCGGGTACGCTACTCTCCTGACGGGGTTTTGGAGTATTTAGGCAGGCTAGACCAACAGGTTAAAATACGAGGCTTCCGCATTGAACCAGGAGAAATTGAAACAGCTCTGGCTCAGCATCCTGATATCCAACAGGCGATTGTTATCGTCCATAGTGACAACGTTCAAAAGCGACTGGTGGCCTACCTTCAGCCCGCTCACTTGGGGGAGGCTCATACCTTATCTTCTCAAACTCTCCGCCAGTTTTTGCTCAGTCAGCTGCCGGACTATATGATTCCTGCTAAGTTTATTTGGCTGCTGAATCAGGTACCTCTGACTAACAACGGCAAGGTAGATAGACGATTACTACCTGAGCCTAATTGGGAAAGTGACAATATTGTTACACCCCAAACTGAGATCGAGAAAACCCTGGCTGAGATTTGGACAGATCTGCTGCCCGTAGAGTCCGTAGGGATCAATGACAATTTCTTTGATCTAGGGGGTGACTCCATCCTGGCCATGCAAATTGTTAGCCGTGCCGCTCAGGCTGGTTTGGTATTTCTTCCGAAACAGCTTTTCCAGCATCAAACTATCGCTGAACTGGCTGCCGTTGCGGAACGGAGCAAAACCCAGCCGTCAGTTCCCCAGGAACCTGCCACTGGAGAGGTACCCCTTACCCCCATTCAGCACTGGTTCTTTGAACAAACTTTGGAGGCTCCCCATCATTTTAATCAGGCTGTTTGTCTAGAGCTGCCATTGGACGTCAATTTTGCGGCCCTAGAACAGGCTTTAACAACTGTTTATCAACACCACGATGCCTTTAGGTTAAGGTTTACCCATGGGCAAGGCCGTTGGCATCAGAGATATGTAGAGGAAACCTTTGCCAATATTCAATGGCTTAACCTGGAACCATTAGACTCAGAGCAACAGAATGATGCCATTGCCCATCAGGCAACGATTCTACAGCAGAGTCTTGACTTGAAAAAGGGGCCGCTAGCGGCTTTTGGTGGGTTTAAGTTAGGGACATTTCGCCCCAGCCAGTTGTTAATTGTGATTCACCATTTGATTATTGATGGTGTCTCCTGGCGGGTCTTACTGGCAGATTTGCAACAGGCCTATCAGCAAGCCGCAGCAGCACAGCCTATTTATCTGGCACCTAAAACCCATTCCTATCAGCAGTGGGCCGAACATTTGGTGCAGAAGAGCGCCGATGTGCAGACGGATTTAGGATATTGGGGTGCGATCGCAAAAACACCAGCCAGCCCTCAGGATACCCCTAACACCATTGGCCAAGCCCAACGGCTTACGGTCTGCCTCACTCAAGACCAAACCCACACCCTTCTCCAGCAGGCACCCTCGGCCTACCATACTCAAATCACCGATATCCTGTTAACAGCGCTTACTCTAGCTAACCGGACCCAGCAGCCCCACACGCTGATCGACCTAGAAAGCTATGGCCGGTTTTCCGACACGTTAGACCTGTCACGAACCGTGGGTTGGTTTACCTGTATCTACCCGGTTTGCTTGACTCTAGATATCAATGCCACCCTGGTAGAACAAATTCGAGCAATTAAGCATCAGCTCCAATCAGTGCCCCACAGCGGCCTAAGCTATGGCCTCCTGCGCTACTCGCACAACCAGAAAGATTTAGCCATCACCCCGGCCATCAGCTTTAACTATCTAGGCCAGCTCGACCAGCAACAGAGCATCTTTCGTCGGCTGCCTGCTCCAGCAGAAAATCAGGCATCCACTCACCAGCGACTGCATCAGATCGACATTAATAGCTGGATAGACGCTGGACAGTTTTCTGCAGAGTTTACCTTCAACCCACACCATGCCGAAGCAACCCAGCAGCTAGCTCAACAGTTCATTGGCCACCTAGAAATCATCATTGAGCATGCTCTCTCCGGACAAGCCGCAGATTACGTCCCTGAGGACTTTAATTTGGTGCAGCTCGATCAGGCTGATCTGGATGCGGTATTAGCCCAGGTGAGTTTTTCCGGAGAACAGGAGGTGGCACGATGAATCGTAGCGTGCAGGATATCTACCCCCTCTCTCCCACCCAGCAGGGCATGCTGTTCCATAACCTCTATGGCCCGAAAACAGGGGTTTATGTGGTGCAGGTGGGCTACACCTTAAAAGGTGAGCTCAACCACGATGCTTTTGATCAAGCCTGGCAACAGCTAATAGAACGCCACACCATTTTGAGAACAGCCTTTGTGTGGGATAACCTGGAATCGCCGGTACA
>JBCDJC010000389.1:0-2608 GCA_038748225.1 Cyanobacteria bacterium P01_H01_bin.26
GGATTACCGCCGAGCTTAGCCACGCTGAACGGCGTCAGGCAAACGCTCTACCAGAACAATTATCACAGCGAAAAGAGCACAGTTTATCAGTCGCCTGCACCCCTCGAAACGAAGGTGACGTTTGGTTATGGTGGGCGATCGCCCCAAAAGCTGTATAAACAACCCAAGTCTACGGCTGAGCAGCTTGATTACCCTGCTCCCCTGAAAACTGTCATTTATGAGACCAGTAGCCCTAATGACCATGTTTGAGGGTATGAGACATCACCCGGAGTTGGCGACAGCTATGTAAGTCGGTATGCAGGCGGGAACTGGACTCTTGATGCCGACTTCTAGCTGCTTTCTTCTTCCATTACTCCCCTTTTAGCGCTTAAGCCATCTGCCTTTGACTCTTGATGAGTCTGTGGTGCAAGTTGCCTATCTTGGATGCTGGTAGTTAATGACTACCGGCATCTTTTACTAAGCTACCGATTTTCTTTCTCAAAAGAGTGCTTCTGAGAAAGAAAATTAGAGACATTCAAACAGAGGATAAAAACCTGCACAAAAATTGCACAAACAAACAATAACCCATTTATTTCTGAAGCAGCATAATTCCAAAAAGATCTTGAAAGTGCTTTTAATATAAATGCATTTTATTTGCACAAAATCTGCACATTCAATCGGCTTAATCCTCAGCTAATTCAAACCCGTAGCCTTGAAAAAAGATTCATTTTAGCCTGCGCAAAAACTGCACAAACAGGTATTTTAATCCTGTCAAATTTATTAAATTGTGAAAACTTTGCTTACCAAATACAGAAGGACTTATGTAATTTGATACTTAACTTGTCTTGCACTAACTGCAATCTGAATCCCTTGATTCTGAGTTCTGTTGGCATAGATTTTGCCGATCATAGTGTTAGAGCTGTATTAGGAAAAACACCATCGAAACGGCTGTTTTCCCTTAAAGACAGGATTTTGAGTGGATTGCTCAAATCTGAATGGCTTCTTTTAGGTTTTCTATGGGCTTACTTGATCTTTGTCTATAAGTCTAAGAAAGTATTTGCATCCACTCTGTATTTTCGAGTAGTAGAGAGGAGAGTCCCATGACAGTAAGTCCCCCTGAACCGGGACAGAAAGTCAGGGTCATGGCCGATAATGATCCGGTGGCAACTTCGTTCGAACGATGGGCCAAGCCGGGACATTTTGATCGAACGCTAGCGCGAGGTCCCAAAACCACAACTTGGATTTGGAATTTACACGCTGATGCCCATGACTTTGACAGTCACACCAGTGATTTTGAAGACATTACGCGCAAGATTTTTAGTGCCCATTTCGGCCATCTTGCCGTCATCTTTATCTGGCTGAGTGGCATGTATTTCCATGGCGCTAAGTTTTCTAATTACGAAGCTTGGCTCACAAATCCCACCGGTGTTAAGCCTAGTGCTCAGGTAGTTTGGCCTATTGTTGGCCAAGAAATTTTGAACGCTGATGTTGGCGGCGGCTTCCAGGGGATTCAAATCACCTCTGGGCTGTTCCAAATGTGGCGGGCCAACGGTATCACCAACAGCTTCGAGCTTTACTGCACGGCTATTGGAGCCCTGGTAATGGCGGGCTTGATGCTGTTTGCTGGGTGGTTCCACTATCACAAGAAAGCCCCCAAGCTGGAGTGGTTCCAAAATGTCGAATCAATGATGAACCATCACCTGGCTGGATTGCTGGGCCTGGGGTGTTTAGGCTACGCCGGTCAGCAGATTCACGTATCGCTGCCGATTAACGCTTGCCTAGACGCTATTGATGCGGGTAAGCCACTCACCATTGGGGGACAGGTCATTGACTCAGTGGCAGCTATTCCACTGCCCCACGAATGGATTTTGAACCCTGGTCTGATGGCCGATATTTACCCGAGCTTTGCTCAGGGATTAACGCCGTTTTTCACACTTAACTGGAGCGCTTACACCGACTTCTTGACCTTCAACGGGGGATTGAACCCCCAAACTGGAGGGTTATGGCTGTCGGATACGGCTCACCATCACCTAGCGTTGGCAGTGCTGTTTATTGTGGCAGGTCACTTCTATCGCACTAACTGGGGTATTGGTCACAGCTTTAAAGAGGTGTTAGAGGCGCATAAGGGGCCTTTTACGGGGGAAGGGCACAAGGGTATGTACGAAATTTTCACGACTTCCTGGCACTGCCAGTTGTCGTGGAACCTGGCGTGGATGGGGTCTCTCTCTATCCTCGTGGCTCAGCATATGTACTCCATGCCGCCTTATCCCTACATCGCGACCGATTACGCCACTCAGTTGGGGTTATTTACGCACCATATGTGGATCGGTGGGTTCCTGATCTGCGGAGCTGGAGCGCACGCCGCTATCTTTATGGTGCGTGATTACGATCCAGCGACTCATGTCGACAATCTGCTTGACCGGGTGTTGCGTCATCGCGATGCAATTATCTCGCACCTAAATTGGGTCTGTATTTTCCTTGGCTTCCACAGCTTTGGTCTATACATCCATAACGACACCATGCGGGCGTTTGGACGGCCTCAGGATATGTTCGCGGATACGGGCATTCAGCTACAGCCCATTTTTGCTCAATGGATCCAAGGTCTCCATGCGGCAGCGGCTGGCAACAC
>JBCDJC010000390.1:0-2376 GCA_038748225.1 Cyanobacteria bacterium P01_H01_bin.26
AGCGATCGCGTTGACGGCATCAAGGCGACGGTTGCCATTGGCAACGAAGTCTTTGAGGGCGGCGAGATCGTTGATGGGGGCAGTGCTGGCATCAGCGGATACAACCGCTCTGGAAAAAGCGTCAAGCATTGAGCTCTCCTTTTTTGTTAAAACTTTTTTCTGTTGATGACCCCATCTTTGTTGGGTTCATCGACAATAAAGAGAATAGAGAATCGTGGTTACCGGCGTCTCCGTTAATAAAAACAAAGCAACATTCCGTTACAAGAGACACATTTTTTGCGGCAGGCTCCACGGGCTAGACCTTGGGGGTTAGATCCGTTCGTCAAAGCGCGTGTGGAAGCTGCCGTACTTAATCCAGTATTGCTGCAGGTCGTGGTGGGGGGTGTGCAAACTGGCCTTAGACCGATATAAAACCACGCGTCGATGCTGGCCGATCCAGATTTTTTTAACTGGATCTACGCAGATTAGGGTACCGCCCAAGGCCTTGAGACAGTCTTGAAACTTTTCCACCGTTGAATACTCGACGGTTTCAAAAATAAAAAAATTACCCGAGCGAATCAAGTGACGGCTGCGGATCCACGATTGCATTTTCTTTTGAGCTTGGGGAGGCAGCATGGAGGTCCGAACCGCGTCTAGATCTGTTTAGTTAGAAGTTTAATTAGAATCTGTTTGATAACTGTTTAATTAGAAAGGTAGTTCGCCATCAAAGTCGGCACATTTGCGAAATTGTAAAACTCCCTCGGTCGAGCCCCAAACATACTCATCGGTGTCCACATCCATCCCCTGATCGATGCTCATCCAGGTACTTTCCGTAATCTCCACATGGCTAGTGAGATAGGTAAGTTTGCCCTCTTTCGGGATAATACAGGCCTTACCCGGCTCCACACTACCGATAAAGGTATCTCCCTGACGTCTAAACACCATGGAGCACCCCTCACGCCGTTCAATGCAGTCGGGGGTAATTGTTTTGAGAATCTCGGTATTGTGGCCGGCTCCCGCGTAGAGCAGGCGATCCTTTAGGCCATAATTTTCGATATACACATGGTCCCCTCGATCCACTAGCCGATGGATTCCCTGGCGGTAGGGTGTCCAGCGGTCGTAATCGTAGGTTTGCTCAGAATACAGCCCCAACCCTGGGAAAAATCCCGAGGGCAAGGGTCGAAAAAGAATCCGGATATGGGCAAATTTTGTGGGTGCGTCAAAGGCCTGTTGCTGATTGCTAAAGTCCCCTGATATCCAACGGGCCAGGGTTATAAACTCTTGGGAGTAGGCGATATCGGCATTGAGCACCATTTCTGAACTATTTCTAAAGGTTTTGTTGTTTTGGCCCTACTGTGAAAATCGCTGCAAGTGGCAGGCCAGGGCGGTGCGATCGCAAGTCTTGATACCCCTAGTGTAAGCAAGGTCAGGATAAAATTGCCAGCTGCGACAGCACAGGTCAGTTACAGTATCAACGTCCTATGACACGGGCTGACGCCGCACCTCCGATGAGAAACTGGCCGTCGTTACCCCCTTGCCACTGCTGGTTTTAATCAGGGACACCCGAAACCTCAAATTAGGCGTGGCAAACCAAATCTTTTCTTCTGCTGCTGCCCGATCGTAGGCGGTCGTCAATATAAATGTGCCATCTTCTGTCAGACAGTAGCTGCCCTGGGCTTCCATTGTTTCTGCATAGCCCTGCTCTCGCAGGAGTTTGCCCTGGCTGGGGCCAGCGGGCACCGGCACCAAAATGGTAGACCCCTCAATTACCTGATCCTCATCCCAGTCTGACTCTCCCTCCCAGCTCATCTTAAAGGGACTGACAACGGCATCTGGAGAAATCCCATAGCGTCGGCACAGGTCCAATACGCCCGGTTCATCAACCTTGATAGATTCAATCATGATGGTGGAGCGCACCTCTTCAAAATGGCCAAACGCCAGGTGGTGCGCGCTACGCTGTGACCGCCATTCCCCCAGGGAGCGCTCAACAAAGGTTTCAATATCCATTCAGATAAACCACTTTTAATCAGTCCATAGCGCTCTTTGGGCATTGCTCTGTGGTTGCCGGTCGCCCCCGTCTGTTTCTGTGGACTCAACAAACGTGGCCAAAAGCCTTCAGAACAATAGGTTCCCCCGTAAGTTTACCTATGCCTGAAGGCTTTAAGCCGAGCCTACACTTCCGAGATACTGACAATCTTGGCACCCGAGCGCTGCATCGTCTGAATCCGCTTAGAAAGCTGCCCGTAGCCAACTTCCACGCTGTAGTTGCTCTTGGTCACCCGAGTCCCAAAGTTGGCCTTGGACGCCGTAATCCGGAAACGTTTACCCGTATTGCTATAGGCACCTGAACCCGCCGCTGGCGACTTGATTCTGCTGCCTAGGTTACCGGCAACATCG
>JBCDJC010000391.1:0-2309 GCA_038748225.1 Cyanobacteria bacterium P01_H01_bin.26
ACCTAGACCTACGTAATGACCCTGGCGGCGCAGGCGATGACCCAGACTCAATCCCATAGCAAATACCGCGACATCTGGTCCAGACTAGCGCACCTCACTAACCATTGTCGCTTATTGGGCGACAATCTATCCATAAAAATGGGTATTGTCTTTTTTAGCTAAATTCTCCACACTGTAGTTGCACTGACAACGTGCGTTTTTTTGAGAGGAGATTTTTACCATGAGTGAACCCACAGTAGCGTATACAAAACCCACCGTTATGGAGCTAGAACCCGGTGATTATTGGTGGTGTAGCTGCGGCAAGTCGGCCAACCAGCCGTTCTGCAATGGGGCCCATAAAGGGACAGAGTTTGTCCCGCTCAAATTTACAGTTGAGGAGAAAAAAACCGTCGCCCTTTGTCTGTGTAAGCAAACAGGCGATCAGCCATTTTGTGACGGCAGCCACAGTAGCCTCCAAAGTTAATGCCGTGTCTGTGGGTTCAGAATCCGGTATCAAGTTTAACTAAGGCCCACAGCTTACCGAGGCCGTCTGCGGTTGGGTGAGTTATCAGATAGGGGGGTGTTTGGGTTCTATCTAGATACCAAACTACTGTTCTAGCTGCTAAATAATTGCTGTTTATGCTCCGCTGGCGTCAGGTAAAACTAGGGTTAATTTGGCTGGGACTATGGATACCGCTGGGTCTCTACGGAGTGGCTGTCATCCATCGCCCCGGCCATGATGCCATGGCTCGCCAACCGCTGTTTCAAGGCATAGTCTACAGCCGTCGACTGGCGGCGCGGCCGCGGCCCCAGATTATTCACATTGTTGAGATTGATCTCACGGCCCCCGGTCTCACTCCCCTGGTCACACCGGGATACGAGGGAGCAGACCTGGGTAAGTCCGGTCTTGACCGACGTGAAGTTCTGGCCCGTCGCACCTCAGAGTTTTTAACTGAGCACGGCCTACAGCTGGCGGTCAATGCCAACTTTTTTTACAAGTTTCGGGAAGTAACCCCCTGGAACTATTATCCCCATTCTGGACAACCGGCCAATCTGGTGGGGTTGGCCATATCCAATGGGGAGATCGTGTCTGAGGGAAATCCCAACGGTCGCGCTTTGCCATCCCTTTGTTTTGGAGAGCAGCGGGCCGAAATGCGCGGTGATGGCACCTGCGGGCCAGAGACTCAACAGGCCATTGCTGGCAATCTGCTGCTGCTGGAAAAGGGGCGACCCACGGAGACAGTGCAAACCCAGATTGCCTATGAAGGTAACAAGCCCTATCCATTTACCGTGGCGGCTTTGGACACCAGCGGTACCCGTCTGTGGCTGGTGCTAACCGATGGCAAACAGCCCCTCTACAGTGAGGGGACAACGCTGGGGGAAATCACGGAGCTGGTCCAGGAACTGGGGGCCGATACGGCGATGCGGCTGGATGGGGGTGGGTCGACGACCGTTGCGATCGCAACTCCTACGGGCCCCACCCTGCTCAACTCCCCCGCCCATGGCAAAATCCCTGGCAATGAGCGGCCGGTGGCCAACCATCTCGGATTTTTTGCCCAACCGCTGGACAGCGCTCGGTGAGATCAAAGTGCTGTTTGCTTTACTCAAACCTGCCATAGCGCCAGGGGACCGGGTCCACCGCCACCTGGTTTACATAAAGCCCCCAGTGCAGGTGGGGACCGGTGGACGCTCCGGTTGAGCCAATGCCGCCGATGGTCTGTCCAGCCTGGACAAAATCACCCTCTCGCACATCGATGCGGCTGAGGTGGATCATAATGCTCAGCAGTCCCTGACCGTGGTCGATACCAATAGTGTTGCCGTGGAGTTCAAACCCATCGGCCACCCGACCCACCAGGCGAATATAGCCAGCGGCGGGGGCTAGCACCGGAGAGCCGGTGCTAGCGGCGTAGTCCACCCCCCGGTGGTAGTAGTTTTCCGCAAATACACCGTTATAGTAGCGGCGCACGCCATATGCTGAGCTGACGCGGCCCTGGCTGGGGCGTAGCAGTGGGCCATTCCAATGGCGCTCAGGGCTGACCAGCTGCTTAAAGGCATCGACCCGGTCAAACTCATGGTCTGTCCCCAGGCTACTGCTGCCGCGCAGGGTGATCCGCTGGGTCGAGAAGCTGCGATTTCGTAGACCCACCGCCAGGTTGCGAGTGTCTTCATCCCCACTCACCCGAATTACGATCCGACCTGGCGGATCCAGCGGGCTGGTGGGGATAAAGGCGCGAAAGCGATTGTCAGACAGGGGAAAGCTGGGGTATTCTTTGTCATTGGCGGTGACCGTCGGGGTGACAGCACCGCTTTTAGCCTGTACCACCACGGAG
>JBCDJC010000392.1:0-2195 GCA_038748225.1 Cyanobacteria bacterium P01_H01_bin.26
AACTATCCAGCCTAACCGATTCAAAAACTGAATTAATCTATCAGTTGTAAACCGAGTAAAATGCCCATTAAATAGGTGAGACACCTCAGGCTGCTGAACAGCCAGCAAGGTTGCAAGTTCTCTTTGCTTTAATCTCTTCTCTATCAGAATTTTACGCAACTCACGACCTAGCTCTGTACGAAGATCTAATTCAACGTTGCTATGTTCTGTTTGTGCCAGGCTATAGGCACCTTGTGGAGTAGAACTATTATTCTTGTCTTTCATTATGATCTTTTATCTAGGGCTCAAACAACATAATGCTTAACAGAAAGATCCCACCTAACCTCAAAGTGACTGATACCAAGCTAAAATCAACCCAACGGCCTCAAGAGGTGGTCCTACTTAAGAATAATTCCAACTTAAGAGTAATGCAATAGGCACATTTACTCATTAGCTTTGGGCAGGTCAATTGCCATGGGCTGGCGATCGCCGTAGCCACTAAGCGATTTATATTGGCAGCTGGGTCACGGGCAACGGTTTGCCTTTGAGGAGATTGCTGAGGTTGTCCGGGAGCTATTTTGCTGCTGCTGCCAAGGATTGTGAGGGAGGCAAAACTATTTCTGATGTGCGCACATAGAGGGGCCTATCCTTCTGAGATGAGAGACCTGCTAGAGCACGAGTGTATCAGGGAAATATACTATTCTCTGGGTAAACAAGACTGAAGCGATGCTTTGGCACCCATGGGTAAACAGCATCGCTCCAAGAATGGGCTGTATTGGACCTGTGGACCGTTGCCTGTTTGGGGCGAGAGGACGTCTGGAGTACGTCGCCCCGCATGCGCTACCTTCTTGGGGTGGTTGGAAATGTATCGAGACCTCTAAATTGTTCGCTTTACCGGCTTATTGTACCGCTGGGGCTAACGTGAGCTTTGGAAACTGGACGGGTCAGCAGTTGTTGAATCACTCGCCATACCATCAGGGGCTGAAATAAGATTCCAGACGGTTGGGCCATGTGAAAAACATTAAACAGCACTAGCATCACCTGGGGCTCTTTTGTTGTTAGCTGGAGGAGCTGATCCATATACCAGCCAATGGCCTTTTCAATTGGGCTGGGCGGCTGTTCCAACCCCTCTACGCTCGGATACTTTGCATCTTGACTGGTTGCCGCAATCCACGGCGTAGCATTCACCCTGGCCAGCTCCTTGTGAAAATGCTGGGGTAGTTCTGCTAAGTCTGTTTCCTTTAAACATTGCTGCAATAGGACAGCCCCCAGTGCTGCTACAGTTATCCCCTGTCCGTAAATCAGTGTGAACGAGCAAACCGAATCTCCCAGGGCAATAAATCCCTGGGGAAACTGCTCCAGGCGTTCGTAGTGACGCAGACGATTTCCCGGTGGATAGTAAATACCAATGTCAGTGACCGGTTTTGCCCCTTTAACGGCATCGTAAATATGGGAGCTGGGCAGGTTTTTTAAGGCTTCTAGAAAATCAGTCTCGTTACGAGTTGGATGGTTAGGAGCCGTTGCACAAACGGCAACTACCCATCGGTTATTTTCGATGGGATACAGGACGCCCATGGTGGTTCGCTCTGGCGGAGCGGCTTGAATATAGACCCCTTTCCAGTCTTCTTCAAAATCAGCGGGGATTTCAAAGAGGCGGCTGGCGTAGCCCATTGATGTGGTGATTTTGGTTTCTTTAGGGGCCTCGTAGCCAATCTCCTGAAACCATTTGGCGGCTTGAGAACTGTAGCCACTGGCATCAACAACCAAATCTGCCCTCAGTTCTTTGTGCTGCACCTGCTCCAAATTATCTAAATCTCTCTGGCGCATCCGCACCCCGGTCACAGCCGTTTGCCTGGCATTGGTCAGTAAGCCTGTGACGTAGCTCAATTCTAAAACTTGAACATTGTCGAACTGGCATAAACGGCGGTGCACTAGCCAATCCAGGATATATCGGCTGAACGATAGGGCCATAAACCTAGATGGAAACCGCACACCCCAGCCGAAGGGATTCAACCATTCCACATCTGCACCCATGTCTAATACGGCGGCACCCGCATCAATCAGCTCTGCCTCTAACCCTGGAAATAGCGCTTCCATAATTTGACGACCGCGGGTGAGCAAGATGTGGAGTTGGGTGCATTGGGGCACTCCTTTTCTGGGGGCAGGCGCTTCTATGGGGAAGCGATCGCGCTCTAAAACCGTGACCCGCTCAAAGT
>JBCDJC010000393.1:0-1884 GCA_038748225.1 Cyanobacteria bacterium P01_H01_bin.26
GTGGGCTGTCTCATCGCAGTTAATCTATGGCTCGTGCCGATTCATCGGGCCTGGGCCTTATCCAAGCAGGGGTTTGACCAGCTTAATCTTGGCAATTTTGATGGCTTTGAGCAGGCCCTTACCCAGGCCCACAGCCTGGCCCCCTGGGAACCCTACTACCCGTCTATGCTTGCCTGGGCTTTAGGTGACTTTAGTTTTCAAGCGACAGGTGCATCCCGTGAGGCTCTCAGAACCGCATCCATCGAGTGGTTTGGGCAAGCTAATACGGTGGCCCCGTATCAAGAATTTGGCCAATCTAATCTAGGCTGGCTGTTGTCTCAAACGACACCGGGTGAAGCCGTCGACGCGTTTACCCAATCTGCTCAACTGGTACCAGTAAAACAGGAGGTTTTTTTGGGTTTGGGTCTGGCCCTACTCCGCAACAATCAGCCCGGACTCGCTGCCGATGCGCTGGTGTTAGAACTGCTGAGATTTCCAATGCTCATAACCAGTCCTATCTGGCAGCTAGGTGAGCTAGCCAGGGTAAAAGAAACCGTATTTAGCCAGCTAGAAGAGCAATATGTTGAACTGTTGGCACTATCTGAAGCCTCCCTGAGACCACACCTGCTGATGCAGCAGGGGGTGCTGTACTGGTGGCAGGGTAACTACACAGCGGCGGCCCAAAGCTGGGATAATTTTCCAACCGGCCAGGTACTGCTGCAGCTGGCCCAGGAAAATTCTCTCACCGCTGATACGCTACCGGAGAACATTATTGGTAGACAGGCTATCTTAGCTTGGTTGTTGCCCGACCAGCGTCGCCCGCTGCTAGAACAGACCCTGATCCAACCCCGAAACGACCTGCCACAGTTCAATGTGGCATTGCCTCCACCGGAACAAGTTGATCAGTTTGTTACCGCCATGGACCAAGCTGCCAGCTTTGATGACTGGCTAAAAAACAGTGGTTTAATTGCCCAGCCACGCAGCCAGCGGGTTGGCTTTGGCGCCCTCAATCGTCATATTGACGGGCCTTTCCCGGTGGACTACTCCCCCCGTATTGTCAATCAGCCGGTTGATATCGTTTTCGAGAGTCTTTTTGCTGTACCAACCTTTTTCCCAGAACTTGATGGCGTTTTACAACCCCAACGGCAACGGCTTCTCTCTCAAATTGAACAGTAACTTTTAGCGGCTACCTGTCATCGGTTGTGTACCGAACCGTCACCTGACCGTCTTCTGCTAATAAGACGGTACCGCCTAACGCTTCGATTTGCTCCGTTGCGGCCGCTGCAATGGCATCATCTGTCGCCCTGAGTAAAATTTGTGACCAGGCACTAATCTGAGCCGGTTTGCTATTGGGGTCAGTCGCTAAAAATGAAGCCGTTTGTCGAGATAGTTCAGCAATTAGATCACTATCTGGATCGGATGAGCGCTCCGCCCAATTAGCGGCCATTTCATAAGATTTCTTTGCAGCTTGGGTATCACGGGTAAACAACAATTCATCCGTTGCCTTATGTCGCCAGACAAAATAGGATGTCGGAATCGTTTCAGGAGAAAGTTTGGATATTCCCTGCTCCATTAAACGAATCGATTCGTGGGGTCTGCCTGCATATATTGAAATACTGTTGGTCAGGTAAATATAGCTGTCTATAAAGCCAGGATCACGCGCTACAATCACTTCAAAAAATTCAGGACTAAGGCCGTAGCCCACGGTATTTCGTTCATCAGAGCTGCCGAAATATTGCAAAAAGTTTAAGAATACCCAATTACTGACAAGGTTTCTAAAACCAAAATTAGGTAAATTCGACAAAAGCTGGAGCCGTAGGGAGGTGATTCTATCCTGGTTCTGAATCTCAGCAGCAGAACTTGCCTCCACGCTAGCTTTAATCTGACGTAGTGTAGCCATTTGCA
>JBCDJC010000394.1:0-1652 GCA_038748225.1 Cyanobacteria bacterium P01_H01_bin.26
GCAGGCAGAGTTTGCAGAAAAAAGGCCAGTGGTAAAAATTGAGCCACGTATAAGCTGCCCAGCAACCCAGCTTTTTTCCAGGCAAATTTAGGGATATAGGTAAATTGGTTCATAATGCCTGTGGATGACCCAAAACGGATGCAAAAAGCCATACCAGATTGACATCTAATATGAAATCCTGTCTAATGGCTCTCGATATCGCAGAGCTGGCATAGCCCCTACACGATTGTCCACTTTAAACCAGGGTTATTGCATCAGGATTTGGGATCATGAGAGTGATGAATCTTCTAAAACGTAGCTCTGACCTGCACACCAAAGGTTCTGCGATCGCCAAAGGAATTGAGCACATTGCCCAGACCGACAAACTGTTCTATCAGATACTCTTCGTCAAAGAGATTATTTACAAAAGCGTAGATGCCATAGTCTTCACCTTCGTAACCTAGACGTGCATTGACCAGGGCAAACGGGTCTTGCTTAAACTGATTGCCTTCGTCAAAAAAGTAGGTACCAAAGCCCTGCAGCTCAACTCGACCCAACAGGCCACCGGGGTCTCGATATTGCACCGAGAGATTATAGTTAAACTCTGGTGTGCTGGGCAGATGGTTCCCACTGGAATCCGCGCCAGTGAGAGGATTAATAAACTCGGTAAACTCATCGTCAAGAAAGCCAAATCCGGCCACAATATCCAGGCCGTCCATGGGAGTGGCTCCCAGTTCTAGCTCCAGACCGCTAATCCTGACATCGGCATTGGCCGTGGTTGACGATGTAAACAGCTCATCAAAGAGCAACACCTGATAGTCACTGACTTCGTTGATAAAGGCGGAAAAATTCGCCCACAGTCGATTGTCAAGCCAGTTGGTTTTAACCCCGATTTCATAGTTCCAGGAGGTTTCTTCGTCAAACTCCAAGGCATCAACAAAGTCAGTCTGGGAATTCAGCCCACCGGGGCGGTAGCCGCGAGTGGCACTGGCATAGGTAACCACATGGGGACTAAAGCGATATTCTAGAGCAAAGCGGGGCAACAGTTCGCTGCTGTCTTGTTCTTCACCATCTAGATTTAAGCCCGATGGCAATGAGAGACCGCCAGGGGCTTCAAAACTGCGATCGCGATCTAAGCGAGCCGTATTGGTCTCATAGCGTAGCCC
Source organism: Cyanobacteria bacterium P01_H01_bin.26 (assembly GCA_038748225.1). GTDB lineage: Bacteria > Cyanobacteriota > Cyanobacteriia > Phormidesmidales > Phormidesmidaceae > Leptothoe. Next base: position 1,146 of record JBCDJC010000394.1, read on the forward strand.
CGCTGTTAGCGTCAGGGGCTCAATCGGCTGATAGTCAACTTTGCCAAAGACGGCAAAGGTATCTTGCTCCAAGTCATAAACAGTCAAGTCTAGGCCAGGGGAGGGTAGGCCCAGCAGCGCAGCGCCAAAATCGGTAAATTCAAAACCACCGTTGCTTTCAACATTTCTCGCTTCGTAGTAGGCTCCTAATAGCCAGCGAAACTGCTCAGCAACGGCAGGCGACTGCACCCGGATCTCCTGACTCCAAATGGTTGTATCCTCATCTAGGGGAAACAGCACCAGATCAGCAGAGGTACCATCAGCATCTAATTGGCGATCAAAATTGGTAAATCGCCGGGTGGTAATGGAATTAACTTGAAATTTTTTGTGCTCGTAGGCGACCTTTAAGGCTTGGCTGTTGGAATTAAGCCGCACAAAACCTAGCTCGTCCTGCTCAGTCACAAACGGTTCGGTCTGATTGAGAAATCCGTCATTATCGGAGGTGCGTACGGTTCCCGTGAGGGATAC
>JBCDJC010000395.1:0-1517 GCA_038748225.1 Cyanobacteria bacterium P01_H01_bin.26
GTTCCGCTGATTGAGTTGTTCAAACAGCTGTTTATGAAGCACGGTATTATGCTGCAACCGGTGCTGATTGTGCCAGACCGAGAGTATTCGCGCCCTGGTGAAACACGAATGCTTTTTTATCAGCGATCGCAAAAACAGTTTGCACAGTTTGAGAAACAAGAATATGTTGTGCCGGAGGCGGATTTTACCAGACTGGCAACCGCGATTATGAAACAGCTGATGAAGCAGCCAAATGAGCTGGAGGTGTTTCAGGCGTATCGCCAAGACACCAGCCATATTCGTGAGCTGCTTATTTGCACCCATACCAGTGTTGATGTGGCCTGTGGTCGGTTTGGCACTCCGATTTATCAAGAGCTGAGAAACAAATATGCTGACTCTCCCGAGTCCCACCTCCGCGTCTGGCGCTGTAGCCACTTTGGTGGCCATCAGTTTGCCCCTACATTAATTGATTTGCCGACGGGGCAATATTGGGGTCACCTGGAACCGGAGATGCTGGCTTTACTGGTACGTCAACAAGGCGATGTGACCGGGTTGCGATCGCACTACCGGGGCTGGTCTGGTCTCAGCAAATTTGAACAAATCGCCGAGCGAGAGATTTGGCTGGAAACTGGCTGGGACTGGCTTGCTTACCAGAAATCTGGCCGTACCCTGCGCAAGGGACTTAAAGGGATTAAACGATTTTTGTATCCACTGCTGCGGTGGATTCCATTGAAGCGGGTGCAGTTTTTTGTAGACCAATTTACACGCGATGCCGCCTGGGCTGATGTGGAGATTCAGTTTACTAATCCAGATCAGGCTGTTTCAGGAGTGTACCGGGCTCGCGTGGAGAAATATGGGCAGGTAATGACGGCTTTTAAGTCACCGAAAAAAGGAGAAGAACCAGAATTGAAAGCATCTCCTCAGTATCGGGTAAGCCAATTGGTAAAGCAGACCTAGAGCGAGCTAAAGGAGAAAATTAAGATTCAAATTTCGTCTGCAGAGGTTGCCATGGAACGCCTGTACGGCAAAAATAGGACATAGTTAAATTCTCATTTTTAAGACTCTATCTTCTCTAATCGTTCTAGTCGGAGCTGATGGTCGGGGCTAAACAACCGCCGAAAGGCTAATAAGATAATGCCAATACAGGCAAGGGCAGTTCCTGCTGCAATGGTGAAATAAATCACAATCTGGTAGCGTACAGCGCTGGTGGGTTCTACGCCAGCTAGCATCTGCCCCGTCATCATGCCGGGGAGGCTGACCAGGCCGAGGACCATCATGGAGTTGATCGTGGGAATCATGCCTGTGCGTAGGGCTTCTTTGATAGTCTCGTTGGCAGCTTCCCAGCGGGTGGCTCCCAAGGCTAGCAACGATTCAATTTGAGATCGCTGACTCACCAAATCTTCCATTAAGCGATCTAGGGCCAGGGATGTGCCGGTGAGGGCGTTGCCCAGGACCATCCCCAACAGCGGAATCACATACTGCGGGTCGTACCACGGGTCAATGTGAATGATGCCTTCCACCAGTAAGCCGGTGACAAA